>JBIKWU010000270.1:0-5460 GCA_044356115.1 Burkholderiaceae bacterium | reverse complement strand
GTGCACCTCCAGGCTGCGCACCCAGTAGGGCAGCTCTCGAGGATCGTGAATGGCATGCCCATTGAGCACCCGCCCCTGCAGGCTGGGGTCGTCATCCAGAAAGCCCACCACCTGCATGTGGCGGTTGCTCACCAGTCCCGAGGCAAGCTGCCTGCCGGCAGCGCCCGCGCCGTAGATGAGCACCCGCTGGCGTGACTCCGGGGGCAGGGTGGCCAGATCAGCGCGGCCCAGCAGGTAACGCGCGAATACCCTCGCCATGACCATGCCCAGCAGCAGCAGCAGGGGTTGCAGCACGCCCACCGTGCGCGGCACCAGCGGCCAGGCCACGGCCGCGATGAGCACTCCGAAGCACACGCCATAGGCCGCCACAGCCACCGCCACCAGCAATTGCGCGATGCCGCCGCTGTGGCGGAACACCACCCGATACAGCCCGCGGAAGTGGAAGATGGGCATGGCCAGCAGGAGCGCGGCCAGCGTCACCTTGCCCTGGCCGGGATACACCGCTGACAGTTCGCCAAGCCGCAGGAGATACGCCAGCCACACCGTGAAGACGCACAGCGCGGCGTCCACGGCCATGACGAACGCCTTCTTCAGCGGGCGTGGCAGGTTGAGAAGGAGGAGGGCTGGGGACATGGTGCTTGTGCAGACGCTCCGGTCGCTGTCGGGACCTTACCACCGGGTTGCTGTGCGCCGTGGGTTGAGCGCGTTGCGGGGTCAACCAAGCCCGCGACGGGCCAGCACGCGCGCATAGAGCTCGGCGTAAGCCGTGCCCATGGCCGCTGCACCGAACACCCCCTGGGCGCGAGCCCGCGCGGCTGCGCCCATCTGCGCTGCCAGCGCCGGATCGGTCCAGAGCCGGGTCATCGCCGCGCGCAGCGCCGCCGGGTTGGCTGGCGGCACCACCAGACCCGTCTCGCCGTCCTGGTTGATGTAGCTGGTGCCACTGCCGATCTCGCACGAGATCATGGGCTTGCCATGCGCCGCGGCCTCCAGCAGCGACACCCCGAAGGATTCCGCCCGCAGGTGCGACGGGAAGACGAAGCCCTCGCACAGCGTGAGCAGGGCGTGCTTGTCGTCATCACTCACCCGGCCCACGAAAGTCACCCGCTCGCCCAGCCCCAGAGTCTGTGCCTGCGCTTGCAGCGTGGCGGCCTCCGGGCCGTCTCCGGCCACCACCATCCGCACGTCGCTGCCGGCCAGTGCCTCCAGCAGGTAGGCCAGGCCCTTGTAGTAGCGCAGCACGCCCAGGAAGAGCAGAAAGCGTCCCCCCGCGCGCTGCCGCCACTGCGAGAGCCCGACGGCGTCCGGCACGGGGAACTGCGCCGCATCCAGGCCGATGGGGATCACCAGAGACTTCTCGCGCCAGCGCTGCACCACCGGGCTGCTGTTCGCGTAGTTGGGCGAGGTGGCCACCAGCGCCGCCGACGAACCCAGGAACACCCTTTCCAGCGGGGCATACACCCGACGCAGCAGGCGCTGCCGGACGATGTCCGAGAGCTGGGACACGATGTAGGGCCGTGGCGAGCCGGCCATCAGCCAGGCCAGATCGCCCCAGGGCCAAGGGTAGTAGAAGTGCAGCAGATCGGCCTCACGGGCCAGCGCGCGCAGCCGGCCGATCAGCGCGAGCGAAAAGCGCGCTGAGGCGAGCGAGAAGTCGATGGCCACCCGATGCACCAGGTGGCCATCCACCTGCACCACTGCCGGTTCCGGGCTGGGCGAGAGCGTGAGTACCGTGCTGCGCACCCCGTGGGCCGCCGTGCTGCGGGCCACCTGGTTGATGAAGCACTCGCCCCCCCCGAAGGTATCGGGGTGGTAGTGGGAGTAGACGTGCAGTACCCGCACGCCCTCAGCCAAGCCGGGCATACACATCCACGGTGCGCCGCGCGCACTGCGCCCAGCTGAAGCCCGCCGCCTGCGCCGGCCCGAGCCGGCTGAGCGCTTCGCGGCGCGCGGGGTCATCCAGCACCCGGGCAAGCCCGCCCGCGATCGAATCGACTGATTCAGGCTCGATCACCTCGGCGGCATCACCCAGCACCTCGGCCAGCGCGCTTGCGCTCGAGGCCACCACCGGCGTGCCGCAGGCCATCGCCTCGAGCGCCGGCAGGCCGAAGCCCTCGTAAAGCGACGGAAACGCGAAGGCCGCGGCGCCGCTGTACACCTGCGGCAACGCGGTCTCGTCCACATAGCCCAGGGCCAGCGCCTCGCCCGCCGCCTCGAGGCGGGACAGGGTCTGGTGGACCTGCTCGGTGCGCCAACCGGCCGAGCCGGCCACTGCCAGCGGAAAGGCGCGGCGTAACGGCGGGGGCAGGCTGGCAAAGGCGGCGAGCAGCCGCTCGAAGTTCTTGCGCGGCTCGATGGTGGCCACGATCAGCAGGTAGCCGCGCCAGCGCAGCCCCAGCCGATGCAGCGTGGCCGCGCAGGCCGCCTCGGTATGCGGCCGGAAGGCTGGATCTACCCCCAGCGGCACTACGCTCAATCGATCGGCCGGCACGCCCAGACGGGCCTGGATCTCCTGGGCCACATAGGCAGAGTCGGTGATCACCTGATCGGCCCGGGCCAACGCGCGGGGGAACTCGCGCGCCAGAAAGGCGATGCGTTCGGCCGGATGGAATTCCGGATAGCGCAGGAACGAGAGGTCATGCACCGTGACCACCGAGCGGCCCTCGAAGGGCAGCAGGGTGTAGTTGGGTGAGTGATAGACGAAGTCGCGCAGCGCGCGGCTCTGTCGGCGCAGCCGCCAGCCGGTGAAGCCTCGGTAGGCGCGCCGTGCCAGCGAGCGCAGCGGCAGGTGGCGTCGCGCCAGCGCCACCGCCTGGCCGCCGGCCAGCAGATGCTCCGGGTTGTCGATCAGCCGGCCGCGGTGCAGGAAGCGCAGCTCGGTCACCCGCGGCTCGCCGCGCAGTTCGCGGGCCAGGGCCAGCGTGTAGCGGCCGATGCCGGTCAGCGGCGCGCTGATCGGATCAACCTCCAGCACCACCTTCATGCGCGCACGGCCTCGGTATGCATCCAGCGCAGGGTGTCCTCGATGCCGGGGTGATGCTGCTCGCCAATGGCCGCGTGCAAGCGCGCGGTGGACCCCACCAGACGAGGAATCTCGTTGGCCCGCACGAAGGCCGGGTTCACGTCCACGGCGATCTCGTAGCCCGCGATCTCGGCCATGCGGGCCAGGATCGAGCGCAGCGAGTGCGCCTCACCGCAGCACACATTCACCACCAGGCTGTGCGCCGGCGCCTCCAGCAGGAGCCGGTAGCTGCGGCACAACGCGCGCACATCGGAGAACTCGCGCTCCACGTCGAGGTTGCCGAGTTCGATGCGCGGCGCGCGCTGCGCGAAGTGGCCCACGATCTTGGGGATGAGGAAGTTGGCGGTCTGCCCCACGCCCGTGTAGTTGAAGGGCCGGGTGATCACCAGCGGCAGCCGGTTGAACCAGGTGGCCGAGAGGTGCTCCATGGCCAGCTTGGAGCTTGCGTAGTGGCTCACCGGCTTCGGGCACTGGCTCTCGTCGAGCACCTCGCGGTCAGCAGCCCCGTAGACCTGCGCGCTGCTGGCCAGCAGCACCTTGCGCGGCTGTATCCCCTCTGCCGCCAGCGCCTCGAGCACATGCAGCGCGGCAAAGAGGTTCACCCGGTAGAAGGCCTCGGGGTCGCCGTGCTGCACATGGCTCAGCGCGGCCAGATGCACCACATGGTCGGGCCGCACACGCGCCACCAGGGCGCGCACCTGGGCCGGCTGGGTGAGGTCGCAGAGATGCTGCGCGTGCGCCAGCGCCGGGCCCGATTGCCGGCAGCCCTCCACCTGGTAGCCCGCGGCCTGCAGCTCCGCGGCCATGTGGGCGCCGGTGAAGCCCGCCGCGCCGGTGATGAGGACGGTGCCGCGGCTCATGTCAGAAGGAAACGCCAGCCCGGTTCCGCTGGATGTCGGCCTGAACCATCATGTCGCAGAGCTGCTCGAGCGTGGTCTGCGCCTGCCAGCCCAGCGTCTGCCGGGCCTTGGCCGGGTTGCCGATGAGCAGTTCCACCTCTGCGGGGCGATAGAACGCCGGGTTCACCCGCACCACCGTCTTGCCGCTGGCGCGGTCTGTGCCGTACTCGGTGTCGGCGTTGCCATGCCAGGCGATGTCGATGCCCGCGGCCTTGAAGGCCATGGTGGCGAAGTCGCGCACGGTCTCGGTCCGGTTGGTGGCCAGCACGTAGGTGTCGGGCTGGTCGGCCTGCAGGATGCGCCACATGCCTTCCACGTACTCGCGCGCGAAGCCCCAGTCTCGCTTGGCATCAAGGTTGCCCAGCTCCAGCACATCGAGCTTGCCCAGGCTGATGCGGGCCACCGCGTCGGTGATCTTGCGGGTGACGAACTCCTTGCCCCGCAGCGGCGACTCATGGTTGAACAGGATGCCGCTGCTGCCGAAGATGCCGAAGCTCTCGCGGTAGTTGAGCGTCATCCAGTGCGCGTAGAGCTTGGCCACGCCGTAGGGGCTGCGCGGGTAGAAGCGGGTGTTCTCGTCCTGCGGGATGGCCTGCACCAGACCGAACATCTCCGAGGTGGACGCCTGGTAGACGCGGATGGCCGGGTTGACCAGCCGGATGGCCTCCAGCAGATTGACCGCGCCCAGACCGGTGATCTGCCCGGTGGTGATCGGCTGGTCGAACGAGACCCCCACGTAGCTCTGCGCGGCCAGGTTGTAGACCTCGCTGACGTCCGCGCGCTCGATGAGACGGATGCTCGAGCCCAGGTCGGTGAGGTCGTACTCCACCAGGGTGAGGCCGGGATGGTCGCGCACCCCGAGCTCTTCCAGGCGCCAGAAGTTCACCGAACTGGTCCGGCGATAGGTGCCCAGAACGGTGTAGCCCTTGGCCAGCAGGAGCTCGGTGAGGTAGGCGCCGTCCTGGCCGGTGATGCCAGTGATGACTGCGGTCTTGGTCATGATGGCGCCCTCAGACGATCTCGATTTCGGGGAAGGGGAAGATCATCTTGCCGCCACCGGCGAGGTACTCCTTCTCGCGCCGCAGGATGCCGTCCTTGAAGTGCCAGGGCAGCACCAGGAAGTAATCGGGTTTCATGGCGCGCGCGTCGGCCTCGGACACGATCGGGATGTGCGTGCCCGGGGTGTAGGCGCCGAACTTGTCGGGGTTCACCTCGGCGATGGCCGGGATGTCCTTGGCGGTGAGGCCGCAGAACTGCAGCACCACGTTGCCCTTGGTGGACGCGCCATAGCCCAGGATGGTCTTGCCGTCGGCGTTCAGCGCGCGGATGAGACGGGTGAGGTCATCGCGGTGGCGGAACACCCGCTCCTCGAAGTCGCGGAAGGGCTTGGGCGTGGACAGGCCCATGCGCTCCTCCTGCTCGAGCAGCCAGTTCACCACCGCGTCGTTGGCGCGGATGGAGCGGTTCTCGGCCCGCGCGGCCGTCACGGCGAAGCTGCCGCCATTGACCGCGTTCATGACCACATCCACCAGCCGCAGG
>JBIKWU010000269.1:0-5501 GCA_044356115.1 Burkholderiaceae bacterium | reverse complement strand
GCGATCCCGGCGGTGGTGGCCTACAACCGCTTCAGCCACGACATCGACCGGCTCTCGATCCGCTTCGACACCTTCGTCGACGAGTTCCTGAACATCCTGCAGCGGCAGGCCCGCTAGCCGAGCGCCACGATGCCCGCCCTGCAATCCCGCGGCCGTGGTCGGGGCCGCCGCCTGGTCAACGAGATCAACGTGGTGCCCTACATCGACGTGATGCTGGTGCTGCTGGTGATCTTCATGGTCACCGCGCCGCTGCTGCCACCGGCGGCCATCGACCTGCCCAGCGCCGGACGCGGCCAGCAGAAGGCCGAGCCCTACATCGAGGCGCGCCTGGGCCGCGACGGTCGCATCTCGCTCATCACCATGAATGCCGGTGAATCGCAGCGCGCCGAGGCCGGCGCCCGCGATTTCATCGCGCAGGCTCGCCGCCTGGGCGCGGGCGCGGCCGGCGCCGGTCTGCCGGTGGTGCTGGCCGCCGACAAGGAGCGGCCCTATGGCGAGGTCGTGGGTCTGCTCGATGCCCTGCAGCGCGCGAACATCCGCGCCGCGCTGATGGTCAAGCCCGCGCCATGAGTGCCACGCTGCGCCACCCGGTGAGCGCCGCCGCCCTGCGGCCACCGGGCGCGCGGCCGGCCGAGAAGGCGCTGGCCGTGGCGCTGGCCATGGGCATGCACGCGCTGCTTGCCCTGATGCTGCTGCTGGGCCTGAAGTGGCAGGCGCACGCGCCGGTGGCGGCGCAGGCCGAGCTCTGGATCCCGCCGCCGGCTGCCGAACCACCGCCGGCGCCGCGGCCGGTGCCCGTGCCCCTGCCTCCCGTGCCGGCGCCGCGGGTGGAGCCCGTGCTGCCCAAGGTCGACATCACCCTCGAGGCGCAACGCCGGGAGCGCGAGCGCCAGGAACAGGAGCGGGCCGCCCGGGCGCGCGCCGAGCGCGAGCGGGCCGAGCGCGAGGAGCAGGCCCGGCAGAAGGCGCAGGCGCAGGCGCGCAAGCTCGCCGAGGAGCGCAAGGCAGCCGACGAGCGCAAGGCCCAGGACGCAAGGAAGGCGGCCGAGGCCCGCGCCCAGGCCGAGGCGCGCCAGGAGGCTCAGGCGGCCGATCGCAGCCGCGACGAGTACCTCAGGCGCATGATGGATCAGGCCGGCCGCCCGGGCGCGGCGGTTGGCGCCGAGACCGGCGGCGCGAGCGGCGCGGCCCTGGGCACCTGGGGTGGCAAGGTCTCGTCGCTGATCCGGGCCAACACCGTCTTCCAGATCCCGTCCGAGCTGCGCGGCAATCCCCGGGCCGAGTTCGCGGTCTCGGTCATGCCCGACGGCAGCATCGTGGGTGTGCGTCTGACCCGCTCCAGCGGCGTGCCGGCCTGGGACCAGGCCGCCGAGCGCGCCATCCGCCGATCCGACCCGCTGCCCCGCCCGCCGCCTGGCGCGCCGCGCGAACTCTCGATCGCGCACGGCCCGCGCGATGACTGAGGCCGATCCGCCCCTGGCGCGCTCGCCCGGGGCAGCGGCCGCTGAGGCCCTCGGCGGAGCGGCGCGACACGCTGGCTATAATCGCCGGATGAGCCCTGCGCCCCAGCCCTTCGCGCCGCCGCCCCGTGCCGACCGCCGCCGGCTGCTGCGCGCCGGGCTGGCTGTCGCGGCCGGGCATCCGCTCGCCAGCGCGCAGATGCGCATCGATGTCTCCGGCATCGGCGCCACCCAGTACCCGATCAGCATCGCCCGCTTTCCCGTCGAGGGTCGGGTGCCCCTGGACGTGGCCGCGGTGGTGCGCGCCGACCTGGCCCGCAGCGGCGCTTTCCGCCTGGTCGACACCGCCGCCGCCCTGTCCGAGACCGCCAACCCAGACTTCGGTGACCTGCGCGGCAGGGGTGCCGACGCGGTGGCGGGTGGCTCGGTCACCCGGCTGGCCGACGGCCGCTACGACATCCGCTTTCGCCTGCACGACGTGGTGCGGGCCAACGCGCTCGGTGGCGAAGCCTTCGTCGCCACCGAGGCCGACCTGCGCTATGCCGGCCACCGCATCGCCGACTGGATCCACGAGAAGCTCACCGGCGAACGCGGCATCTTCGCCACCCGGATCGTGTTCGTGTCGCGCAGCGCCGGTCGCTACCGGCTCGATGTGGCCGACTGGGACGGCGAGAACATCGTCTCGCCGCTGCGTTCGGGCGAGCCGGTGATGTCCCCGGCCTGGGCCCCTGACGGCAAGCGACTCGCCTATGTCTCCTTCGAGAGCGGCAAGCCGGTGGTCTATGTGCACACCCTTGCGAGCGGCCAGCGCATGGCCGTGGCCAACTTCCGGGGCAGCAACAGCGCCCCGGCCTGGTCGCCCGATGGCCGGACACTGGCCGTCACGCTCACCCGTGAGGGCCTGTCGCAGGTCTTCCTGCTCAACGCCGATGGCAGCGGCAGCCCGCGCCGGCTCACCAGTTCGGCCGGCATCGACACCGAGCCGGCCTTCTCGCCGGACGGCCGGGGCCTGTACTTCACCTCCGATCGCGGCGGCTCGCCGCAGATCTACCGCATGCCCATCGACGGCGGCGAGGCCGCGCGCATCACCTTCAGTTCCCCCTATGCGGTCTCGGCCCGGCCCAGCCCGGATGGCCGCTCGCTCGCCTACATCAGCCGCCGCGAGGGGCGCTACCTGGTCACGCTGCGTAACCTCGCCAGCGGGACCGAGCAGGTCCTCTCCGACGGTGGCCGCGAGGAATCCCCCAGCTTCGCTCCGAACGGCCGCTGGATCCTCTTCGCCACCCAGGCCGGCGGCCGAGACTCGCTCATGGCGGTCACGGTCGATGGCCGCGTCAAGCAGCGCCTGAGTTCCAGTCTCGGCGACATCCGCGAGCCGAGCTGGGGTCCCTTCACCCAATAGCCCGCGTGCGGGCCGTCACCCGGAGGTCGTCCATGAACACCCCGATCAGTCGCCTGCTCGCCGCGGCCGCGCTCGCCGCGCTCGCTGCCTGCTCCAGCGTCAAGCTCGACGAGGCCGGCGCCGGCGCGCCGGTGGAAAACCGCAGCGGCGACGGCAATGCCGGCACCCCGGCCGGCGGCACCACCACCGGCACCGCCGATGTCGG
Organism: Burkholderiaceae bacterium; assembly: GCA_044356115.1. Taxonomy (GTDB): domain Bacteria; phylum Pseudomonadota; class Gammaproteobacteria; order Burkholderiales; family Burkholderiaceae_E; genus Quisquiliibacterium. Next base: position 2,434 of record JBIKWU010000269.1, on the reverse strand, counting down.
CGCGACCCCTGGCGCGCGCGCGGTCACGCCGGTCGAGATCAGCCGCAAGGATCCGCTCGACGACCCGGCCGGCCAGCTCGCCCGGCGCAGCATCTACTTCGACTTCGACCAGTACACCATCAAGGACGAGCACAAGGCCACCCTCGAGGCACATGCCCGCTACCTGATCGCCAACCGCGGCCGCAAGGTGGTCATCCAGGGCAACACCGACGAGCGCGGCAGCCGCGAGTACAACCTCGCGCTGGGCCAGAAGCGCGCCGAGGCGGTGCGCAAGGCGCTGACCGCGCTGGGGGTGCCCGACGCGCAGCTCGAGGCGGTCAGCCTGGGCGAGGAGAAGCCCCGCGCCAGCGGCACCGACGAGGCGGCCATGGCCGAGAACCGCCGCGCCGATCTGGCCTACCAGTGATGCGCGCTGCCCCTCTCCTCATGCCGGTTGCGGGCGGCGGCGTGGCCAGACCGCGCCTGTCGGGCCTGCTCTGCGTCGCCCTGCTCGCCCTGGGCAGCGCGCCCGCCCATGCCCTGTTCGGAGACGACGAGGCCCGGCGCGCGATCATCGACCTGCGCTCGCGGGTGGAGCTGCAATCACGCGACTTCAACGCCCGCATCACCGAACTGAACAACCAGATCAACACCCAGTTCAGCGCCCGACTCGATGCCCTCACCCAGCGACTCGACCGGCTGGAGCAGAGCGCGCGGGGTCAGCTCGAGCTGCAGAACCAGATCGAGCAGCTGCGTCAGGAGACCGCCCGGCTGCGCGGTCAGCTCGAAGTGCAGACCAACGAACTCGCCCAGACCCAGCGCCGCCAGAAGGACGTCATGGCCGAGATCGACGCCCGGGTGAAGCCCTTCGAACCGGTGAGCGTGCAGATCGACGGCAAGACCGTGAACGTCGAGCCCGAGGAACGCCGAACCTACGAGGGAGCGATGACGGCGCTGCGCGCCGGCGACTTCGCCACCGCGCAGGCGGGCTTCAGCGTGCTGCGGCTGCGCTGGCCGTCGAGCGCCTATGGCCCGGGCGCGCTCTACTGGACCGGCAGCGCCCAGTTCGCCCAGAAGGACTGCAAGGCCGCGATGAGCACGCAGCAGCAGTTCATCACCCGCCACGCCGATCACCCCAAGGTTCCCGATGCGCTGCTGACCATCGGCCTGTGCCAGATCGAGGCCGGTGACAAGCGCGGCGCCCGCAAGACCCTCGAATCGGTCGTCGACAAGCACGCCGGCACACCGGCCGCGGCTCAGGCGAAGGAACGCCTGGCCAGTCTCAAGTAGAAGCCCGCTCCCATGCAGGATCCTGATATCGCCGGCATGCAGGCCACCGTCGTCGCCGCCACCTTCGCGGTGTGCGTGATGCTCGGCGCGCTGATGCAACGCAGCAACTTCTGCACGATGGGTGCCATCGCCGACATCGTGAACATGGGCGACTGGACCCGCATGCGGATGTGGCTGGCCGCGATCGGTGTGGCGGTCGCCGGCACGCAGACCCTGGCCTGGGCCGGCCTGATCGACACCGGCAAGAGCTTCTATACCGCGCCCACCCTCACCTGGCTGTCGCACCTCATCGGCGGGCTGATGTTCGGCTTCGGCATGGTGCTGGCCTCGGGCTGCGGCAGCAAGACCGTGCTGCGCGCCGGCAGCGGCTCGCTCAAGAGCCTGGTGGTGTTCCTGGTGATGGGGCTGTTCGCCTACATGACCATGCGCGGCGTGTTCGGCGTGTTCCGCGTGGGCGTGCTCGACAAGGCGGCGCTCGAGCTCGCCCATGGCCAGGATCTCCCGCGGCTGCTGGCGGCGGGCAATGCCGCCGCCCTTCCCGGCCTGAGGCTGGGCCTGGGCCTGGGCGTGGGCGCGACACTGATCGCCTTCGCGCTGGCCGGCCGTGACTTCCGCCGCGGCGAGCCCATCACCGGTGCCCTGGGCGCCGGTCTGGCCGTGGTGGCGGTCTGGGCCATCAGCGGCATGCTCGGCTACCTCGCCGAGGCACCCGACACCCTGGAGGAGAAATTCCTCGGTACCAACTCCGGGCGGCTGGAGTCCCTGAGCTTCGTCGCGCCGGTGGCCTACACGCTGGAACTGTTCATGCTCTGGAGCGATCGCAGCCGCGTGCTCACGCTGGGCATCATGGCCGTGCTCGGGCTGTTTGCCGGCTCGCTCATGCACGCGCTGCTCACCCGGCAGTTCCGCTGGGAAGGCTTCCATGGCACCGAAGACACCGCCAATCATCTCGTGGGCGGCGCGCTCATGGGCGTGGGCGGCGTGACCGCGCTGGGCTGCACGGTCGGCCAGGGCCTCTCGGGTATTTCCACGCTGGCGCTGGGATCGATGCTCACGCTGGCGGCCATCATGGCCGGCGGCTGGGCCGCGTTGCGTTACCAGATGTGGCGGGTCGAGCGCATGGTCTGAGCCTCTGGTTTGACCCGGCCTCCAGGAAATCGTAGAC
>JBIKWU010000051.1:0-18299 GCA_044356115.1 Burkholderiaceae bacterium | reverse complement strand
GCCTCACACCGTCCTCCTGGTGACTTTTGGGGCAGACCGGCCAAGCCTGGCCGCTCTGCCCTTTCTTTTTTCGGTCAGTGTGCGTGGCGGGCGCCGCGCCGGGGGCCGTGGGCCTTGTCTCAGCGTCTATCATCGGGTCTTCAGCGACCGGGCCGGCAGGGCCCTCAGGGAGACGACAGATGGCGCGTGTTCAGGTGGTGAGCGAGGTCAGCGGTTCGGTCTGGAAGATCGAGGCTGCCGCCGGTGCCGAACTGGGCGCAGACGACACGATCATGATCATCGAGTCGATGAAGATGGAGATCCCGGTGAGCAGCCCGCGCGCCGGCCGCCTGGTCGAGATCCGGGTGGCCGAAGGCGAACCGGTCAAGGAAGGGCAGGTGGTCGCGGTCGTGGAGTGATCGGCGGTCAGACGGGCTGGTCGATGCCCACCAGCACCTTGCCCACGTGGCTCATGCTCTCGGTGGCCTCGTGCGCCAGGGCGGTGTCGCGCATGGCAAAGCGCTGGTAGAACTGGTGACGCAATTCGCCATTGGCCAGCGCGGCATTGATGAACATGGCCGCGTCATCGTGGGCCTGCTGTGACATGGCATACACCAGCACGAAACGCACGGTGATGTCCTTGGCCAGCATCGGCCAGAACGGGATCGCCGGGTCGGGCTGCGCGTCGGACGCGTAGGTGGCGATCACGCCGCCAGGCCGCAGCAGCGGCAGGTTCACCGGCAGGTTCTGGCCGAAGGCCACCTCGATCACCCGATCGATGCCCTGCGTCTCGCCGGTGATCTCCCGCACCCGGGCCACCACGTCTTCCTGACGGTAGTTGACCACCGCGTGGGCGCCCGCGGCGCTCGCCTGGCGTGCCTGCTCGTCACGGCTCACCGTGGCAATGACCCTGGCCGCGCCGGCAAGCCGCGCGATCTGGATGGCATAGAAGCCCACCGCGCCGGCGCCGCCTTGCACCAGCACGGTCTTGCCCAGCACCGGGCCGTCGGCCATCACGCAACGGTGGGCGGTCATGGCCGGGATGCCCATGCAGGCGCCGGCATCGAACTCGGCGCGGGCCGGCAGGGGCACGGCCTTGAAGGCCGGCACCACGGTGTACTGCGCGCAGGTGCCGTGCGGGCGACCCTGCGTGGCCTCGTAGATCCAGACGCGCTGTCCGATGCGCTGCGGGTCCACACCGTCGCCCACGGCATCGATCACGCCTGCGCCGTCCTGGTGAGGAATCACCACCGGGAAGGGCATGACCAGGTTGCCGCGCGCGCCCCCCCGGTTCTTGGTGTCGGAGGGATTGACGGCCGAGACAATCACCTTGACCCGCACCTCGCCGGGCGCTGGCTGCGGCAATGGCCGTTCACCGAACTGCAGCACCTCGCGCGCGGGACCTTTTCGTTCGTACCAGACGGCCAACATGGACGCTCTCCGGGGCAGGGGCTGGGGAATGCGGCCGTGGCGCGCGGCGCCACGGCCTCTGGCGAAGGCCGGGCTCAGGCGCGCACGAGGCGGCCGGGCAGGGTGCCGGTGGGTGCGCCCTCGCGGTACACCACCTGACCCGAGACGATGGTGGCGTCATAGCCGGTGGCGCCCTGCAGGAAACGGCGCCCGCCCGCGGGCAGGTCACGATGCACCTGCGGCGCCTGCACCGCGAGGTTCTCGAGGTCGATGATGTTGATGTCGGCCTTCAGGCCCGGCGCCAGCGCGCCGCGGTCGGTGAGCCCCACCGCCCGCGCATTGCGGGCCGACAGCAGATTGACCAGCAGCGGAATGGGCAGCCGGCCATGGCCGCGCCGCACGCCCCAGTGGCTGAGCAGGTAGGTGGTGAAGCTGGCATCGCAGATGGAGGCCACATGCGCGCCGCCATCGCCCAGGCCGAAGAGCGCATTGGGATGGCTGAGCTGCTCGGCGCAGGTGTCGAGGTTGCAGTCGGCGTAGTTGGCGAACGGGGCCAGCAGCAGGGCGCTGCCCTCGTTCTCGAGCATGAGGTCGTACGCGGTGTCGAGCTCGGTGCGGCCGGTTCGCCGGGCGATGTGCGCCACCGACTTCTCGAGCGGCGGTTCGTAGTCAGGGGGAGAGCCCAGGGCGAAGACCCGCTCGTAGTCATAGGGCTTGCCATCCACCCGCAGGAAGGGGTGCTCTACCGACTCGGCGAGGATGCGCGCGCGGACCTCGGGGCTGCGCATGGCCGCCGCCATGGCCGCGGGCGCGAGCGTGGCGCGCAGCTGCAGGAAGGTGGGCGAGCCATGCACCGGGCTGCGGTTGGCGAGCAGGCCGAAGAGCACGCCCACCGCGCGCGGCGCCACCTGGGCGGCGATGCGCGTGCCGGTCTGGGACTCGGCATGGATGCGCGCCAGGGTCTTGCGCCAGTCATCGGGCTTGCGGTGGCTCTGCGCGAGCGAGATCGACACCGGACGGCCGCTGTCGCGGGCGATGCGAAAGACCATGCCGAGCTCGTCGCCCTGGCTGTAGGCCATGTCGGAGATGATCTGGATGACGCCCTTGCCGGCGTCGGCCAGGCCGCGGCCGATGCCGATCAGCTCGTCTTCGCCGGCCTTGAGCGAGGGCGTGGGATCGCCCTTGATGCTGCGGTGGTTGAGCGAGCGCGAGGTGGAAAAGCCCAGCGCCCCGGCGCGCACCGCGTCGCGGGCGAGCTCGCGCATGCGGGCGATGTCGGCCTCGCTGGCGGGCTCGAGGCGCGCGGCGCGCTCGCCCATGACGTACAGGCGCAGCGCCCCGTGCGGCAGCTGCGCGGCCACGTCGATGTCGCGCGGCACGGTGGCCAGGAAATCGAGATAGTCGCCGAAGGACTCCCAGTCCCAGCTCAGGCCCTCGTGCAGCGCGGCACCCGGGATGTCCTCGACGCCTTCCATGAGCTCGATGAGGCGGTCATGGTCGGCGCGGCGCACCGGCGCGAAGCCCACGCCGCAGTTGCCCATGACCGCGGTGGTCACGCCCTGCAGGCTGGAGGGCTGCATGCGCTGGTCCCAGGTGGCCTGGCCGTCGTAGTGGGTGTGGATGTCGACGAAGCCGGGGGTGACCAGCCGGCCGCGGGCGTCGATCTCCTCGGTGCCCGAGCCGCTGAAGCGGCCAACCGCTGCGATGCGCCCCTGGCTGATGCCGAGATCGCCCTCCTGCAGGGGGCTGCCGAGGCCGTCGGCGAGCGTGCCGCCGCGGATCACCAGGTCGAATGGCTTGCTCATGGCGGACGTCCTTTCGTGGGAGGGTCGGGGCGGCGCCCACAGGCGCGGCCGGGCATCCGATCGATGATACTTGCCTTTCCCGGGCGCCGGTATGCTCACGCCCCGAGGCCGTTTCGCGGCCCTGCCGCCCTGTAGACCCAACCCTGCGGAGACACCCCATGCCCCTCGACGCCGAGATCGCGAAGATCCTGCCGCGCATGCCCCTGCGCGATGTGCCCACCATGACGCCGCAGAGCGCGCGCGACTCGCTGCTGGCCATGGCCCAGGCCCGCAACGACCAGCCCCTGCCCGATCCCGGCCGGGTCGAGGCCGCCACGCTGCCCGGGCCGGCCGGGGCCATCCCGGTGCGCGTCTACCGCACGCCGCGCAGCGCCGCGCCCACGGTGGTGTACTTCCACGGCGGCGGCTGGGTGGCCGGCGACCTCGACACCCATGACCGCGCGGCCCGCATCCTGGCCATCGAGCTCGACGCCACGGTGGTGAGCGTCGATTACCGGCGCCCGCCGGAGGCGCGCTTTCCGGCGGCCTTCGACGACGCGCTCGCCGCGGTGCGCCATGTGGGCGCCAACCTGGCGGCCTTCGGCGGTGCCGGTCAGCCGCTGGGCGTGGCCGGCGACAGCGCGGGCGGCAACCTCGCCGCGGCGGTGGCGCTCGCGGCGCGCGATGCCGGACCGCGTCTGCACGCGCAACTGCTGGTCTATCCGGTCACCGATGTCACGGGCCATTTCCGCGACGAGGCGCTCAACCGCGCCTATCCCTCGCGCACCCAGAACGCCGAGGGCTACTTCCTGTCGCTCGCGGTGATGCAGTGGTTCTCCGACCACTACCTGGGCGCGAGCGCGCTGTCGGCCGATCCCAGGGTCTCGCCGCTGAAGGCGGGCAGCCTGGCCGGGCTGCCGCCCACCGTGCTGTGCACCGCGCAATTCGACCCGCTGCGCGACGAGGGCGAGGCCTACGCCGCGGCGCTGCGGGCCGCCGGGGTGCGGGTCATGGAGCACCACGGCTCCGGGCTCATCCACGGCTACTTCGGCATGGGCGGCGCCGTGCCCGCCGCCGGCGAGGAGGCGCGGCGCGTGCGCGCCGACTTCCGCAGCCTGCTCGAGTCGGCGGCGTGAGCGCCGCGGCCGACGCCGGGGCGCCGATGAAGCCGGCGAGCGCCCACACCTGCTGCCTCAACCGCAAGGTGTTCAGCACGCTCGACTTCTCGGACCGCGAATCCTTCGAGGACGCCGGCCGAGGCCTGATCGGCAGCATTCCCGATGCCCGCATCCTCGGCGGGCGCGGGCAGGTGGTGTGGGATCTCTCCAGCTTCGGTTTCCTCGAGGACGAGCAGTCGCCCGACTCGGTCAATCCCAGCCTGTGGCGTCAGGCGCGCCTGAACCGCCTGCACGGCCTGTTCAAGGTCACTGACAGGCTCTACCAGGTGCGCGGCTTCGACCTCGCCAACATGACCATCATCGAGGGCGACAGCGGCATCGTGATCATCGATCCGCTGATGTTCACCGAGACCGCCGCGGCCGCGCTGGCGCTTTATCGCGCCCACCGCGGCGAGCGGCCGGTGCGGGCGGTCATCTACTCGCACAGCCATACCGACCACTATGGTGGCGTCGAGGGGGTGATCACGCCGGCGCAGGCCGCCAGCGGCGAGGTCGCGGTGATCGCCCCCGAGGGCTTCATGCACGAGGTGATCTCCGAGAACGTGCTGGCCGGCGTGCCCATGCGCCGACGCGCGATGTTCCAGTTCGGGCCCACCCTGGCCCGCGGCCCGCTCGGACATGTGGACAGCGGCCTGGGCAAGGTCACCGGGCGCGGCACCCAGAGCCTGATCGCGCCCAACCGCATCGTCAGCCAGCCCACCGAGACCCTGGTCATCGACGGCATCGAGGTCATCTGCCAGCTCACGCCCGAGACCGAGGCGCCGGCGGAGATGAACTTCTTCTTCCCGCAGTTCGGGGTGCTGAACCTCTCGGAGAACGGCTGTCACACCATGCACAATCTGTGCCCCATCCGCGGGGCCAAGACCCGGGATGCGCTGGCCTGGTCCAAGTACCTCGATCAGGCGCTCGATGCCTTCATCGACCGCACCGAGGTCTGCATCGCACAGCACCACTGGCCCACCTGGGGCCGTGAGCGGGTGCGCCGCTTCATCGCCGAGCAGCGCGACATGTACCGCTACCTGCACGACCAGACCCTGCGCCTGATGAGCCACGGCCTCACGCCCAACGAGATCGCCGAGACGGTGCGCATGCCCGCGTCCCTGCAGTCGCGCTGGCATGCGCGCCCGTACTACGGCGCGGTCGAGCACAACGTGCGCGCGGTCTACGCCCACTATCTCGGGCCCTATGACGGCAACCCGGTGAATCTCAACCCGCTCGCGCCGCAGGCGCAGGCGCAGCGCTATCTCGCCTACATGGGCGGGGCCGACACGGTGCTCGCGCGCGCCCGGCAGGACTTCGAGGCAGGCGACTATCGCTGGGTGGCGCAGGTGTGCCACCACCTGGTGTTCGCCGATCCGGCCAACCGGGCGGCCCGCGAGCTCTGCGCCGATGCGCTCGAGCAACTCGGCTACCAGAGCGAGTCATCCACCTGGCGCAATGCCTACCTGCTGGGCGCGCATGAACTGCGCAAGGGCGCGCCGCGGGCGCCGGCCGGCGCGCAGGGTGGGGTGGCGCCGCGGGTGGTGGCGATGATGCCGATGCCGATGTTCTTCGACTACCTCGCCATCCGCGTCAACGGGCCGCGGGCCGAGGGGCTCGCGTTGCGCATCGACTGGCGCATGTCCGACGAGGACAGTTGCCACCGGCTCACGCTGAGCCACGGCGCCCTCAGCCATGCGCAGGGCAGCCACGCGCAGGGCGGCCAGGGGTCGGCTGCCCAGGCCACGGTGCTCGCCGATCGCGCCGCGCTCGGCGCGCTGCTGTCGGCTGGCAAGCGATTCTCGCAAGCGCTCGAGGAAGGGCTGCTCACGGTGACGGGTGAGCGCGCGGCGGTGGTGGCGCTCTTCGGGGTGCTCGACGACTTCTCGCCGTTGTTCAACAGCCTCGAGCCTTGAGCGGCGTGGCCGGGCGCCCGGCACGCCGTTCAAGGACTCGGGTGCTCAGGCAGCGCCCACCAGCAGCCAGGCGCAGGCGCCAGCCAGGGCCAGCGCGAGGCTGCGCGCCGGTATCCGCAAGCGGGCCTTCAGCGGCGGCGTCAGGCCAAGCGCCGCCAGCCAGGCCGCGGCCAGCAGCCCGGTCTGCAGCAAGGCCAGACCGGCAAGATAGGCCAGCAGCGGGCTAGATTCCGCGCCCACCACCGCTTCGCCGTAGACGAGCCCGTGCATCAGGCCGGCCACACCGACCGCCGCGCTCCAGCGCGCGCGCTGGGGCGCAGGACCGGCCGCGGCGCCGGCGCTGAATAGACCCAGCACGAAGGCCGGCAGCAGCAGGCTGAGCGCGACGGCCGCATCCTGCAGCGGCAGCGCCACGCCCGCCGCGCCGGCCACCGTGCCGATGAGACCGGTGAGCAGGAAGAGGCCAAGCAGGCGAAGGCCCTGCACTCGCGCCACCGGCAGGCAGGCGATCGCGGCGGCGCAGCCCAGCAGAAAGAGCAGATGACCCGGCTCGATCAGGGGGTGGCCCAGGCCGGAGAGCAGGCCCTCAGCCAGGGTGGCCGGCATCTGCCCGCCCATCGGATGGTGGGCGAGGGCGGGGGAAGCACCGAGCGCCAGCGCGAGCATGATCAGCAGCCGCTTGGGCGCGGGGGCAACGGATGGTGGGCGAGGGCGGGGGAAGCACCGAGCGCCAGCGCGAGCATGATCAGCAGCCGCTTGGGCGCGGGGGCAACGGCGGATTGCGCAGCGGGATGGGTCATGGCCGGGAATCGGTGAGCGGGGTGGGGGACAGCGCCTGGGCGACGCCGATCATGCTGTCGCGGCTGACCAGTCGGGCGAGCGCCTCCTCGCCGAGGCCCTCGGTGCCGTCCGGGCGTCTCGGCAGGACGAGGAAGCGCATGTCGGCATTGCTGTCGTGCACGCAGATCGCGGTGCTGGCCGGCAGATGCAGCCCGAACTCGGCAAGCACCGCCTCGGGCTCGCGCACGGTGCGGGCCCGATAGGCCTTGCTGATGTACCACGATGGCGGCTGGCCGAGGATGGAGCGCGGGTAGCACGAGCACAGCGTGCACACGATCAGGTTGTGGACGGCATCGGTGTTCTCCACTACCACCAGCTGCGCCTCGCCGACCCGGATGTCGAGTTCCGCGGCCGCATCCTTGCCATTGGCCAGCAGGCGGGCGCGAAAGCCCGGATCGACCCAGGCCCGGGCCACCAGCCGGGCGCCGAGGTGAGTGCCGGGGGCCTCCAGCTTCTGGATCTCCAGCGTGACTTCGCCCGCCGAGAGAATGCCGCGCTCGATCAGCAGCGCCTGCAGGGCATCCACCATCTGCTGCCCGATCAGGTTGCCCTCCTCGTCCTCGATCACGAGGGCATCGTGCTCGTGGGCGTGGCCATGCGCGTGGTCATGGTCATGATCGTGGTCATGATCGTGCGCGTGCCCGATCGGATGGCCGTGCGAGGGAACGGCGGGCGGCGGTTCAGCCATGGGATTCTCCCGGCTCGGGTTCCAGCCAGTGGTCATAGATCTCGATGCACAGGGCATCGTCGGGGTGGCGCTGGTGCTCGGGCCACAGCTCGTTCATGGCGAAGCGCACCCGGTAGAGCGGCACCACCTGGCCGCTGGTGCGGCCCATGGCCAGGTCCTCCGGGTTGAGGAACCAGCCGCAGCACTGGATGACCTCGCCGCAGTGTCCCAGGATGTAATCGGGGGTTCGCACATGGCCGGGCTTGCGCAGGTCGCGCACCCGGACACGGTCGCCGAGCCTGAACCGCTGACGCGCCATGATGGTCGAGGCCTCAGCCTTCCCGGCAGGGGGTGGTCCAGCGCTCGCGCACCGCCGCCAGCTCGGCCTCGAATTCCTCGCGGCTGAACAGGCCCTTGGCCACCAGGGTGTCGATCATCGCCTCCAGGCGGCGCCGATAGAACGAGTAGCGCTGGTACTTGTCGAGCCCGAAGGACTCGAAGCCGTGGCGGATCTCGTCGAGCGAGACCACCCGGCGGGCGCTGTCACCGAGCAGGTTGCGGATCGCCTCGGCCTGCTTCTCCCAGTGCTGGAAGGGCAGCTCCACCTGCGGGATGGGGCCGGCCGGCAGGCCGCCGATGTCGTGGTAACCACTCATGTCGGCGTTCCCGGATCAGGCCAGGTCCGCGGGCTTGAGCAGCACCTGGCGGACATCCATGCGGTCCTTGAGCACGCCCTCCTTGTGGAACACGTCGACCAGCGCCTGATAGGAGCGGATGTCGGTGTCGTTGAGCTCGTTCCAGGCGCGCAGGTAGGGCTGCGCGATGATGCGCACGCTCTCGCCGCGGATGGCGGTGTACTTCGCGAAGTAGGGGCGCACCCGGTCGAACTCGGTGTTGGCCAGGCGCGTGGCCTGGTCGAGCACCTGCACGACCTTGCGCGCCACCTGCGGCCGCTCCTTGATGAAGCGCGTGGTGAGCAGCGAGACGCCCGAGTAGAACGGATCGGCGATGACGCTTGCGCAGGGGTTGGTCATGGCGCGCGTGGCCTCGCCCGAGGCCACCGCGATCGAGCCTACCGGCTCGAGCGAAAGCGTGGCGTCGATGCTGCCGGCTACCACCGAGGGCACCTGCAGGCCGACCGCGATCTCCTGCAGTCGCACGTCCTTGTCGGGGTCCAGGCCGTTGACCCGCAACATGTGGCGCGAGATGGTCCGCCACTGGATGCCGGGCAGGTGCCCGAGCGACTTGCCACGCAGGTCCTTGAAGCTGCGGATGGTCGACCCGTTGCGCACGATCAGGCCGTCGTTGATGCGATCGACCCCCACGCCACCGCCCTGCAGGCCGAACACCTTGAAGGTGCCGGGGTAGCGGGCCTCGGCCAGCATGGTGATGCCGGCTGCTGCGCCTGGCGCGCCGACATCGGCCTGGTTGGCCACCAGCGAATCGATGATCTGGTTGGGATTCTGGAACTGCACGGCCTCGGCCTCGATGCCGGCCTTTTCGAAGAGCTTGTCCTGCAGGGCCACGTAGAGCGCCGTGGTCTGCATGATCGGCAACCAGGAAAGCTTCACCTTCTCGGTCTTCTGGGCATGTACCCACGGTGCGGCAAGGCCGCCGGTGGCGGCGGCGGCAGCGCCCAGCAGGCGGCGTCGGGTGGTGATCATCGGGTGGCTCCAATCAGTCAGTCAGTCAGTGCGATGGCATGGGCGGTTGCGTTCATCGGCCCGCCCACCTCACGAAATGCCGCTCCAGGCCCAGGAACAGGACGTTCAACCCGTAACCCAGGCAGCCGGTAGCGATGATCGAGGCGTACATCTGCTTCAGGTCGAAGACCTGCTGCGCGTCGATGATGCGTCGGCCCATGCCGTTGGCCGAGCCGATGAACATCTCGGCCACGATGATCACCACCAGCGCGTAGGACACGCCCAGCCGAAGGCCAACGCAGGTCTGGGGTAGCGACTCGTAGAACATCACATCGCGGAAGATCCGACCCCGCGAGGCGCCCATCACCCGCGCCGCGAGGATGCGCGTGGGGCGTGCGTTCATCACGCCGTAGGCCACGTTGAACACGATCACCAGCCAGGCCGAGAACGCCGCCACCCCGACTTTCGATTCCTCGCCGATGCCGAAGATCAACAGGAAGAGGGGAAACATCGCGGTCGCGGGCGTCGAGCGGAAGAAATCGATCGCGAACTCCAGCGAGCGATAGATGCGAGTGTCGGAGCCCAGGGCGATGCCCAGCGGCACGCCCAGAGCCGCCGCCAGCGCGAAGGCGCCCAGGGTGCGCTTCAGAGTACCGCCGAAGTCAGCGAGGATGGAGCCATCGGCGATCGAGGCGCTGAGCGCCTGCAGCGTGGCGGCAGGCGTGGGCAGCAGCTTCGGGCTGATCCACTGACCGGCCGCGGCCAGCCACCAGATCACCAGGATCATCACCGGGCCGATCCAGAACGGATGGCGCATGGCGGGTGCCAGTAATTGGGTCAGGCGGCTCATCGCCGTACCTCGCGCTGGAAGATCGCCAGGCTGCGGGCCTTGGTGGCAATGAAGTCGGCATCCGTTAACGTGGCGTCGTCGCGGGGGCGCGGCGCGCTCACGTCGACGATGTCGGCTACTCGCGTCGGGCGCTTGGTGAGCAACAACAGGTGATCGGCCAGGTAGACCGCCTCCTCCAGATCGTGCGAGACCAGCAGCATCGTCACGCCGGTCTGCTGGAAGACGCTCTGAAGTCGCTCTCGGATGAACAGGGTCATCTCGTAGTCCAGCGCCGAGAAGGGTTCGTCCAAGAACATCACTTCGGGGCGCGGCGCCAGTGCCCTCAGGATCGATACCAGCTGCTGCTGGCCGCCCGAGAGCTCATAGGGCTTTCGGCCCAGGTCGAAACCGACCTCGAACTGCGCGATGAGCTCATCCACGCGAGTCTTCCGCTGCGCCGGTGGCAGTCCGCGCACCTTCAGCGGGTACTCGATGTTCTGCCGCGCGCTCAGCCAAGGAAAAAGCGCGTCGCGGTAGTTCTGAAAGACATAGCCGATGGTTACGTCGCGGACCGGTCGGCCATCGAAGAGGATCTCGCCGCCGTCGATCGGGATCAGACCGGCGATCAGGTTGATCAGCGTCGACTTGCCGCAACCGTTCGGGCCGAAGATCGAGATGAATCGCCCCGAAGCGATGTCGAGATCGAAGTCCTGGTAGAGCGGTGCCTCGCCGAATCGCTTGCACAGGCCGCGGATACTGATCGCCGGCCGTCGCCCTGCGTCGAAATTCATGCGGGGCAAGGGTAGGGTGGTCAGCGCGGGTTCGGGCAAGGGAGCGTTCATGATCGGTTGCCGGTCTCGTCCGCCCCATGGCGGGATCGGTTCCGGTGCGCGGAGCTCATGCACGAGGCGTGCCATGGACGCTCAGGCGCCGGGCGCCCCTTGAGCGGGCGATCGGCGCCCCGCGATCGGTCGCGAATGCCCGTTTCGGGTGCGCGGCAGGCACGGGTTGCGCACGGCGCTGGCGGCGTGTGGCGTCTCATACCAGCGCCTGCCGATTTCCCTTCGTCGAGAGGCGGGGCTTAGACTGCGACGGCACTCACACCCTGCTCGGAGCCGTCATGTTGCGCCACACCTTGTCAGCCGCCCTGCTTGCCGCCCTGCTGCCCGCCGTCGCCGGCGCCCAGGAGGCCAAGCTCCCCGCCACGCTCACCCTGACCGCCTACGAAACGGGCTCCAATGCCTTCAATCAGGCCGTTGCGGTGGGCAACATGCTCAAGAAGCGATTCGGCACCGACCTGCGGGTGCTGCCGGCAGGCAACGACGTGGCCCGTCTGGCGCCGCTCAAGGCTGGCCGAGCGCAGGCCTCGGCCATGGGCATCGGCACCTTCTTCGCTCAGGAAGGCGTGCTGGAGTTCGCGGTGCGCGAGTGGGGTCCGCAACCGCTGCAACTGCTGCTCACCGCCTCCACCTGCAGCGGGCAGTCGCTCGGGGCGGCCAATGACGTGGGCATCCGCAGCGTCGCGGACCTCAAGGGCAAGCGGGTGGGCATGGTGGTGGGGTCGCCCGCGGTCAACCAGAGCGTGCATGCGCTGATCGCCTTTGGCGGCTGGACCACCAACGAGGTCAAGCCGGTGGAATTCGCCAGCTACGGCGCCATGATGAAGGGCGTGGTCAACAACGAGATCGATATCTTCTTTGCCTCGACGATCTCGGGCATGGCCAAGGAGGTCGAGAGCTCGCCGCGCGGCATCACCTGGATCTCCATGCCGGCCACCGACAAGGCGGGATGGGCTCGGGTGCAGAAGGTGGCGCCGTACTTCTATCCGCACAAGTCAACCTGTGGCGCCGGCATCGCCAAGGGACAGGCGATCGAGACCTCGGTCTATCCGTACCCGATCTTCATGGCCTACGGCACGCAGGATGCCGGCACGGTCTACGCGCTCACCCGCGCCATGCTTGTCCATTACGATGACTACAAGGACTCGGTGCCCGGCGTGGACGGGCTGGAGGGCAAGCGCCAGAACCTCACCTGGACCATCCCGTATCACCCGGGCGCGGTCAAGGCGCTCACCGAGGCCAAGCTCTGGACGGACGCCGCGCAGAAGCACAACGACGGGCTGCTGCGGCGCCAGGAGGTGCTCGGGACTGCCTGGAAGGACTTCCTCAAGACCAACCCGCCGGAGGACCGTGACCAGTTCCGCGCCGCATGGATGAAGGCGCGTGCTTCTGCCCTCACCAAGGCGGGTCTCGAACTCATGGCCAATTGAGCCATGTGCGCCGCCTCGTTCCGCGGGAGCTGCTCATGATCCATCCCCGCCGTCGCGGTCTCGTTCGGGCGGCACTTGGCGTCGCGGCACTCGCGACGCTGCCTGCCCGCGCCCAGGACTTCTCCGCGAAGCCGATCACCATCGTGGTGCCCTTTGCGGTGGGTGGCGCCACCGATGTCACCGCGCGCAGGCTCGCTGACGAGCTCGCCCGCAGCCTGAAGACCACGGTGGTTGTCGAGAACAAGCCAGGCGCGGGCAGTTTCGTGGCCACCACTTTCGTCACGAAGGCGCCCAAGGACGGCCATACCCTGCTCTTCGGCGGGTCGGGCATCACCAATGTCAACCCGCACATCTTCCGCAACCTGCCCTACAAGGTCTCCGACCTGGCGCCGATCTCCACGGTGTCCAAGCAGGCCTTCGTGCTGAACGCGCATGCCGGCCTGCCGGTGCGCACCGTGGCCGAACTCATCGCCTACGCGCGCACCCGGCCCGACGGGCTCGCAATCGGCACGGTGGGCACCGGCACCACCTCGCACATCCTGGCCGAGTGGATCGCCCGCACGCTGGGCATCAAGGCGGTCTTCGTGCCCTACAAGGGAACCTCGCAGTCCACCATCGACCTGATCAGCGGGCGCATCGACGTGCAGATGGATGGCATGTCCACCGCAATCACCATGCATCGCGCCGGCAAGACGCGGATCGTCGCCTCGATGGGCAACGAGCGCTTCAGCCTGCCCGATGGGGTGCAGACCTTCGGCGAGGCGGGTTATCCCGAGCTGGTGGCCTATGCGCAGTTCGCGCTGCTCGCACCGGCCGGCACGCCCGATCCGGTGATCCGGCGCCTGCATGCGGCGGTAGCCGCGGCGGTGCGCGTGCCCGAGATCGCCGACAAGCTGCGCGCCGGTGGCGAGATTCCCGAGGCCAGCGCCAGCCCGGAGGAGTACGCCGCGCTGATTCGCAGCGAAGACAAGCGCTGGGGCGACATCATCCGGCCGATGAATCTCCGGCTCGACTGAGCCCCTGCGCCGCGCGCTGCCCGCCGATCGCGCGGCGCAGCGGCGCCAGCAGTCCGATCAGGCCGCGGGGGAACAGGGCCAGCGTGGTGATCAGCACGCTGCCCAGAATGATCTTGTCGGCATAGCCGCCCAGCGACAGGAACTTCTCCTGCGCGAGGATCATCGCGGTGGCCAGCAACGGTCCGAGCAGCAGGCGCCGCCCGATCAGAATGACCGCGGTGAGCATCAGGATGAGGAAGTAGGCGTCGAGGATGTCCGCGCTGACATAGGCGCGCTGGTGCGCGTAAAGCCAGCCGGCCGCAGCGGTGATCGGCGCCGAGAACAGGAACACCTTCAGGCGTACCTGCTGGGGGTCGATGCCCGACATGATCGCCAGGCGCGGATTGAGGTGCGTCATGACCGCGGCGCTGCCCAGGCGTGAATGCCGGAAGCGGTCGACCAGGTAGAGCGTCACCAGCAGCAGGCCGAAGGCGTACGGCCAGAGCTCCCGGTCGTTGGCGGCCTTCAGGCTGAGCGTGCCGAGGGACAGATCGAGCGGCGGGATGCCGCGCAGGCCATCGGAGCCGCCCAGGAACGACCAGTTCTGCGCTACGGTGGCTGCCACCACCGCGATGGCGTAGGTCACCAGCGAGAACACGAATTCGCGCAGTCGCAGGGTGATCAGGCCCACCAGCGCGGCAAAGACCAGCGCGGCCCCCAGTGCGCCGGCCAGGGTGAGCCAGCTGCCAGCGCCAGCGCGGGTCGCCAGCAGCGCCGTGGCATAGCTGCCCACCGCGAAGAACACGGTGTGCGCGAGGCTGACCTCGCCGAGGTCCGAGACGATCAGGTCAAGCCCGTAGGCCATCACCGCGAAGATGGCGATCAGCACGAAGGCGCTGTAGACCGCCGCCGAGCCGCCGAGCAGGGCCGGCGCGAAGTAGCCGGCCGCCGCCAGAATGGCGAGCAGGGGCAGGCGCAGGGCGGGTGTCATGACAGGCTCCGGATCATCGGTTGCCCGCGGCCAGGCCGCCCGGGCGCAGGACCAGCACCGCGATCAGCACCACGAAGGCCGCCGCGGTGGTGTAGGCCGGCGAGACCAGGGCGCCGAACAGGGCGGTGAACAGGCCGAGCGCGATGCCGGCCACGTAGCTGCCGGTGATGCTGCCGATGCCGCCGAGCACCACCACCACGAAGGTCATGATCACCTCGTCGAAGCCCATGGAGGTGAGGATCGGGGTGCGAGGGCCCACCATGGCGCCGGCAAACGCCACCGCCGCACCCTCGAAGGCGAAGACGCCGAGATAGACCCTGCGCACATCGATGCCGGCGAGTTCGGCGAGCTTGGGGTCTTCGGCCACCATCCGCACCAGTCGACCCACCCGGGTGCGGTCGATCACCAGCTTCAGGGCCACGAAGACGGCGATGGCAGCGATCACGATGGCCAGGTCCTGCGCGCTGAACCAGAGCTCGCCCAGCGTGATCTCGCGCACCGACAGCGGGGTCTCGAGGATCTGCCCGGTGGAGCCGAAGATCAGCGCGGCCGCGCCGTGCATCACATAGCCGAAGCCCAGGGTCATGATCATGATCGACACCAGGTTCTGCTCAAGGGTGGCCTGGAGCATCACCCGCTGCAGCACGAAGCCGATCAGCATGCCGGTGACCACCGCCACCGGGATGGCGAGCAGCCAGGGCAGGTGCAGGCCGTTGATCGCGAACCAGGTCATGAAGGCACCGACCATGTACATCTGGCCGTGACCGAAGTTGACCAGCCGGGCCACGCCCAGCAGCACCGTCCAGCCGATGGCCACCAGGGCGAAGGCGTGGCCGAGAACCAGGCCGTTGATGAGTTGCTGACCGAGGTTCATGCGTCGTGTCCGCCAAGGTAGGCGCGCGCGATCCGCTCATCGTCGCGCATCTCGGCGGCGGTGCCCTGGGCGATCACCCGGCCGCGCTCGAGCAGCACCAGCCGGTCGACCACCTCGATCGCTGCGCGAACGTTCTGCTCGACGAGCAGGATGGAAAGCCCGGTGGCAGCCAGCGTACGCATGGTCTGCAGCACCGTGGACACCAGCCGGGGTGCCAGCCCGATCGAGGGTTCGTCGAGCATCAGCGTCTGGGGTCCGAGCATCAGCGCGCGGCCGATGCCCAGCATCTGGCGTTCGCCGCCCGAGAGCTGCGAGCCGAGGTGGCCGCGGCGTTCCTTGAGGCGCGGAAAGAGCTCGAACACCGCGTCGCGGTCGTAGACCCGCCGGTCAGCACCCGACGGCGGGCGGCCGGGGAGGCTCAGGTTCTCATCAACGGTCATCTGCCCGAAGACCAGCTTGCCCTCGGGCACCAGGAGCAGGCCGGCCCTGGCCCGCGCATGGGCGGGCAGGGCGCCGATCGGGCGGCCGCCCAGCCAGACTTCGCCGCTCACGCGCGGCGCGCCGCGCGACCAGCCGGCGATGGCGTTGACCAGGGTGGACTTGCCCGCGCCGTTGGCCCCGACCACCCCGACCACCTCGCCGCGTCCCACTTCGATGTGGTCGAGTGCGAGGGCGGTGTTGCCGCCGTAGGCGACGGTGAGGTTGCGGGCTTGCAGTACCGGTGACGGAACGGGAGCGGCACTCATTGCGTGCGCCCCAGATACGCTTCGAGCACGGCCGGATCACGCTGGACCTCGGCAGGGGTGCCCCACGCGATCTGCCGGCCCTGATCGAGGACGACGATGCGGTCGGCCACCGCCATGATGAGGTCCATGTGGTGCTCGATGACCACGACCGCGAGGCCTTCGCGCTTCAGGGAGAGCAGCAGGTCGGTGAGCCGCTGCATGTCGTCGCCACCAAGCCCGGCGCCGGGTTCGTCAAGCAGCAGCGCGCTCGCGCCCGTGCCATGGGCGAGGGCGATCGACAGCAGCCGCTGCGTGCCATAGGGAATCTCGGCCGGCAGGCGCGCATGATAGTGAGCCTCGATGCCGAAGCGCTCGAGGAGGGCGGCTGCCTGGGCCTCGGCTTGCGCGCGACGCCGGGCGCTGACCCGGGGCCTGAGGGCTGCCGCGAGCAGACCGCTGCCGGCGGTGCGTTGCATGACCGAGAGCATGTTCTCGAGCACGCTGAGCTCGTGGAAGAAGGCGTTCTGCTGGAAGGCACGCTTCAGGCCGCGCTCGGCCAGGCGGTGCGCCGGCACCGCGGTGATGTCCTCGCCGCGCAGGCTCACCCGGCCCTGGCGCGGCACCATGGCGGTGACCGCGTCATAGCAGGAGCTCTTGCCCGCGCCATTGGGACCGATGATGCCGAGCAGTTCGCCCGCGCTCACCGACCAGGACACCGAGTCCAGCGCCACCAGTTCGCCGTAGCGAACCCCCAGCCCTTCGACGCTCAGGACGCTCACTGCGCTCAGTTGCCCTTCTCGACGATCATCTTCTGACCCTGCACGCCGAACACGTAATGGCGATTGGCGAGCTGGCCGTTGGGCGCGAAGCTCACGTCGCCGAGCAGGGTGCCGCGGAAGCTGCCGCCGCGAATGCGCTTGGCGATCGCCTCGCGATCGAGGGTCTTCAGTTCGTTGGCCGCCATGGCCCAGATCTGCAGGGAAGCCGCGCCCAGCGCCATGAACTTGTCGGGCGTGAGCTTGTGCTGATCCTGCACCTTGGCCACGTAGCGGCGGTTGACCGCGTTGGACGCGAAGGGCTCGACATCGGGGAAGTAGATGTCGGCGCCCACCACCCCGTTGGCGGCATCACCGGCCACCGCGATGACGCTGGGAGCAATGGTGCCCACCGCGGCGATCAGCTGGCCGGGAACACGCGCCTGACGCGCCTGACGGATGAGGGCGGGCATGCCCAGGCCTTCGCTGGCGTTGATCGCCACCACGGCATCGGGGTTGGCGGCGCGCACGTTGGTGAGCGCCACGCGGAAGTCGGCCTGGGTGAAGGGGAACTTCTCCTCGGCCACCCGCTCGTAGCTGTGATTGAGCTTCTTCAGCTCGGCCTCGATGGATGCCTGGGCGCCGTTGCCGTAGGCATCGTTCTGGGTGAGGAAGGCCACGCGGCGCGCCTTCAGGCGATTGGCGATGTAGTCGGCGATGACCGCGCCGTCCTGCGAGTTGGAGCTGTTCAGGCGGATGGCGAGCGGATTGCCTTCGCCCGACAGGATGGGGTCAGCCTTGGAGATGGCGGTGATGTCGAGCACACCGGCGCGGCTGATCACCGGCTGCATGGCCAGGGTGACCGGGCTGTTCCAGCCCTCGATGATCACCGAAACGCCGGCCGAGATGAGCTCGTTGGCCCGTGACACGCCCACCGCCGGCGTGGATTCGTCATCGCGCGCCTCGATCACCAGCTGGCGCCCGAGCACGCCGCCGCTCTCGTTGATGAGCGCGGCCATCGACTGGATGGACTTGACCAGATGCTGGCCCTGCGGACCGGCGCCGCCGCTGAGCGGGAAGATCACGCCCACCTTGATGGGCTGCGCGACGCCGGGGGCGGCAAGGCCCAGGCCGAGCACGACGCTGGCGAGTGCGGAAAAGAGGAATCTCATGGGGCGATCTCCGGACGATGGAAGCGCAGGCAGTGTAGCGGCAGTCCGTATCATCCGGGCGTGCACGAGGAGCTGCCCATGACCGAAAAAACCGTTCTGATCGCCGGCGCCTCCGGTGTGGTGGGCCATGCTGCCCTCGAGCATTTCGATGCGCTGCCGGATTGGCGCGTGGTCGCGGTGTCGCGTCGCTCGCCCGCGCTGCCCAGGGGGTTTCGTGGCCGCCATCTGCCGCTCGATCTCACCGACCCGGCCGATTGCGCGCGCGCCGCGCAGGCGATGCCGCCGGTGACGCA
>JBIKWU010000001.1:0-49791 GCA_044356115.1 Burkholderiaceae bacterium | reverse complement strand
CCCTGATGTACTGGGGCAACCGCGAGAAGTCGCGCGAGACCTTCCAGGGCGCCTGGACCCGCAGTGGCGACAAGTACCAGCGCAATGCCGACGGCAGCTACACCTACGCCGGGCGCAGCGACGACATGCTCAAGGTGAGCGGCATCTATGTCTCGCCCTTCGAGGTGGAAGCCACGCTGGTGCAGCACCCCGCGGTGCTGGAGTCGGCCGTGATCGGCGTGACCGACGGCGACGGCCTGACCCGCGCCAAGGCCTTCGTGGTCCTCAAGCCCGGCGCCCGCGTCGACGACGACACGCTCAAGGCCTTCGTGAAGGAGCGCCTGGCGCCCTACAAGTACCCGCGGCAGATCGAGTTCCTCGAGGAGTTGCCCAAGACCGCCACCGGCAAGATCCAGCGCTTCCGGCTGCGCGAGCGCGAGGCGGCCCGCGCGACCGGCACCGGCGCGGCCTGATCGCGGCGCCCCGGGCCCTCTCGGGCCGGTTGCTGGCGCGGCGGGGTCAGTCGCGCGGAAGGCCGACGCGGCGGGCTCAGTCGAGCCGGATGCCGGCGCTGCGGATCAGCTTGCCGTATTGCGCGATCTCGCTGCGGATGAACTCGCCGAAGACCGCCCGCGGCCCCACCGAGGGCAGCAGCCCCATGGCCTGCAGCCGCTCGGCGACGTCGGGCAGCGCCACGATCCGGGCGATCTCGCGGTTGAGCTTCTCGAGCACCGGCACCGGTGTGGCCGCCGGGGCCACGATGCCGTACCAGGTCCCGGTCTCGAAGCCCGGCAGCGCCGACTCCGCGATGGTGGGCACCTCGGGCAGCACCGGCACCCGGGCGCTGGACGAGACCCCGAGCGCGCGCAGCTTGCCCGACTTCACGTGGGGCAGCAGCGTGACCATGTTGTCGAACTGCGCGTCGAACACGCCGGCGAGCAGATCGGTGGTGGCCGGGGCGCTGCCCTTGTAGGGCAGGTGCACCGCGCGGATGCCGGCAGCCGCCGTGAACAGTTCGCCGCCCAGGTGCTGCGCCGTGCCCTGGCCGCCATTGCCGATGGTCAGTCGGCCCGGGTTGGCCCGCGCCCAGTCGACCAGCTCGCGGGTGCTGCGCGCCGGCACCGAGGGGTTGACCACCAGCAGCAAGGGCGCCTTCACCAGCAACGCCACCGGTGCGAAGTCGCGCACCGGGTCGTAGGGCAGCTTGGCATAGAGCGAGGGGTTGACCGCCATGAAGCCGGCGGCGCACAGGGTCAGGGTGTAGCCATCGGCCGGGGCACGGGCGCCGGCCTCGGCTCCGATGTTGCCCCCGGCGCCGGGCTTGTTCTCGACCACCACCTGCTGCCCCCAGGCCTCGGCGAGCTTGCCGCCGAAGAGGCGGGCGAGCACGTCGGTAGCGCCACCTGGCGCGAAGGGAACGATGATGCGGATCGGCCGGGCGGGGTACTCGGCGGCCTGCGCGAACGCGCGCGGCGCGAGGCCAGCCCCGGCGAGCAGGGCGAGCGAGGCGCTGAGACGGCGGCGAATGCGGATCATGGGAACTCCTGAGGGTTGACGAGCGGGACTGGCTGCAGGACGGACGAGGCCGCGCGGGCTCGGTGGCAGGCGCCGGCGCCGCGCTCAGGGCGCGGGCACCGCCCAGCGCGCCACGAAGGCCTCGTCGATGGTCACGCCCAGACCCGGCCGATCGGGGATCTCGATCATGCCGTCGACCACCGTGAAGCGCTCGTGCGCGAGCTCGTGCAGCAGCGGGTTGGCGCCCAGGGAATACTCGAGGATCCAGCCCGCCGGACAGGCCGCGGTCACGTGCAGGCCGGCCGCGAAGGCGAGCGCGCCGGTCCAGAGGTGCGGGGCCAGCCGCAGGTTGTAGGCGCTGGCGATCGCGCCGATGCGCATCGCCTCGCTGATGCCGCCGCAGATGGCGAGGTCGGGCTGGAACACGTCGGCGCCGCCGAGCGCGGCAACATCGAGGAAGTCATGGCGGGTGAACTCGCTCTCGCCGATGGCGATCGGCACCGAGGTGCCGGCGCGCACCTGCGCCAGGCCGCGATGGTCGTCGGCGGTGACCGGCTCCTCGAACCAGGTGAGGTCGCAGTCTTCCACCTCGCGGCAGAACTGGCGGGCCTGCGAGACGGTGTAGGTGCCGTGGGCATCGCACATCAGGCCGATGTCGGGTCCGAGCGCGGCACGCGCCGCGCGCACCCGGGCTACCGAGTTGCGCACCGGGCCGTCGATCACGCCGACCCGCATCTTCACCGCCCGGAAGCCGCCACGGCGCACGTAGGAGAGCAATTGCTCGCCGATGCCCGCGGCGTCGGCCCAGCCGCCCGAGGCATACGCGGGCATGGCCGGCGCGCGCCGCCCGCCGAGCAGTCGCCACACCGGCGCGCCCAACGACTTGCCCAGGATGTCCCAGAGCGCCATGTCGATGCCGCCGATCGCCGACACGCTGATCCCGCGGCGCCCCAGGATGGGAAACACATGGCCCTCGGCCAGCGCGTAATGGTCGCGCACGCCGTTGTAGAGCCGCTCCCAGATGCGGTTGATGTCGCGCGGATCCTCGCCGATCAGGGCCGGGCCGAACTTGTGGTTGATCAGCGCGGTCAGGCCGTGGTTGTTGCCGGCGCTGCCCACTTCCTCCTTGGCCTCCCCCCAGCCCACCAGGCCGCACTCGGTCTCGATGCGCACCAGCGTGGCATCGAAGGAGGCGATGCGACCGAAGTCGCTGACATGCTGCTGCGCGGGCGGGATGGGCACATGCACCCAGGTGGCCCTGACCGATCGGATCTTCATGGACGCGCTGCCTCCGCAAAGGGGTTGGCCCGGCGCGCGGGCCAGACCTCGGGGTTGATGAAGTGCGCCGGCGGGCGGCCCTGCAGCACCGCGATCACCTGATCGACCGCCGCGGCCGACATGCGCCGCATGCTGTCGGCGCTGATGCCGGCGACGTGCGGCGAGAGCAGCACGCCCGGCAGCGCGCGCAGGGGCGAGTCGGCCGGCAGCGGCTGCGTGGCGAACACATCGAGCACCGCGCCGCCCAGGTGGCCGGCACGCAACGATTCGATCAGCGCCGGTTCGTCGATGACCGCCCCGCGCGACACATTGACCAGCACCGCCCCGGGCGGCATGAGCGCGAGCCGCCGGGCATCGATCAGGCCACGCGTCTGCTCGGTAAGCGGGCAGGCCAGCACCACCCAGTCGCTGGCGGCGAGCAGCGCGTCGAGCCCGGCCGGCGTCACGCCCTCGGGCATGGGCGCGGCGCTGCGCCGGTGCCCGAGCACCCGCATGCCGAAGCCCTGGCTGGCGATGCGCGCGAGGTGCGCGCCGATCGCGCCCATGCCGACGATGCCCAGGGTGGCGCCGGCAAGCTCGCGCCCGGCATCGGCCAGGCCGCGCACCGCGGCCCAGCCCGGCGCGCGCAGCCCGTCCTCGATGCGCTCGAGGCCGCGGGCCAGCCGCAGCATCTGCGCGACCGCGTACTCGGCCACCGTGGCGGCATTGGCGCCCGGCACGTTGGCCACGATCACGCCGGCCTCGGTGGCCGCGCTCACCGGGATGAGATCGACGCCGGCGCCGTGGCGCACGGCCGCGAGCAGTCGCGGCGCCAGCGCGCACAGATCGGCGGGCAGCATGGCCCGCACGATCAGCGCATGCGGACTGTGCGCGATCAGGGCCTCGCGCAGCGTGGCGGGGTCATCGGCCGGCGCGAGCACCACCTGTGCCTGCTGCGCCAGACGCTCGCGCGCCGGCGGGTCGATCGGATTGGTGAGCAGCACCACCGGCCGGGTCATGGCCCTGCCTCAGTAGCCGATGGCCGCGCCATCGCTGCGCGGATCGGAGCCGCCCAGGCGCATGCCGCTCACCGGGTCGATCACGATGCCGTGCGCGTGGCCGGCCTTCTCGTTGAACGGGCCCCAGCGATCGAGCAGATGACCGCGCCGCTCGAGCTCGGCGATGGTCTCGGCCGGGAAGCGCGACTCGATGTGCAGGGTGTCGCGGGCCTCGCCCATGCCGAAGCGGCCCGACAGCCAGCGCGGCGCCTCCACCGCCTCCTGGATGTCGCGGCCGTGATCGATCATCGACACCCAGGTCTGGGCGTGGATCTGCGGCTGACCGTCGGCGCCCATGCAGCCGACCACGCCCCACAGCCGGTCATTGCGGAACCCCATGGAGGCGATCAGGGTGTGCAGCGGCGTCTTGCCCGGCGCGAGGCAGTTGGGATGCGCGGGGTCGAGCGAGAAGTAGGCGCTGCGGTTCTGCAGCACCACGCCGGTGTCGCCGGCCACCACGCAGGAGCCGAACACACCGTAGAGACTGTTGATGAGCGCCGCGGCATTGCCCTGCGCATCGACCGCGGCGATGAACACCGTGTCGCCGGCCAGGCTGCCTTCGGAGGGGATGCGGTCCCAGGGCAGCGCGCGCACCGGGTCCATCAGGCCGCGGCGGCTGTCGGCATGGGCGCGCGAGATGAGCCGCTCGATGGGCACCTCGGCAAAGCGCGGGTCCGCGAGGTAGCGGTCGCGATCGTGGTAAGCGAGCTGCTTGGCCTGCACCATGAGGTGGGCGTGATCGGGCCCCAGGTAGGGACGGCGGTGCAGTTCGAAGGGCTCGAGCAGGTTGAGCATCTCGAGCACCGTGAAGCCCTGGGTGGGCGCCGGCGTCTCGTACAGGGTGAGGTCGCGGTAACGGCCACGGATCGGCTCGCCCCAGCGGGCCTGCTGGGCGCGCAGGTCGGCCGCGTCGAAGAAGCCGCCGTGCGCGCGCGAGTAGCGGGCCAGCGCCTCACCGACGGGGCCTCCGTAGAAGCCCTCGTGGCCGCCCTCGGCCAGCGCGCTCAGCGTGCGCGCCAGACCGGGGTTGCGCAGCAGGCTGCCGGCACGCGGCACCTGCCCCTGCGGCAGGAACAGCGCCGCGGCATCGGGCTGCGCGGCCAGGTCGGCGGTGGTGTCGGCGATCCAGCCGGCCAGCCGGCCAGTCACCGGAAAGCCGTCGCGCGCATAGCCGATCGCGCTTTCCAGGCAACGGCCCAGCGGCACCCGGCCGAAGCGCGCCTGCGCGGCCACCCAGCTGGACACCGCGCCGGGGGTGGTGAGCGTGGCCGGCAGGATGCCGCGCAGCGGGATCTCGCGCAGCCCCTGCGCGGTGAAACGCTCGATCGTGCCGCTGGCCGCGGCGCGGCCGCCGCCGTCGAGATAGCTCACCGAGCCGGTGGCGGCGTCGTGGATGAGCCAGAAGGCATCGCCGCCCACGCCGGTCATGTGCGGGTAGATGACCGCAAGCGTGCTGCTCGCCGCCACCGCCGCGTCCACCGCCGACCCGCCGGCACGCAGCACATCGACCCCGGCCTGCGAGGCCAGGGAGTGAGGGCAGGCGACCATGCCCGAGGGGGCCATGGTGACCGGGCGGCCAGTGAGGATCTGCATGGGAAGCGGTGCGCCGGATGCCCGCGCGGGGCCGGCGTCATGGGTGGGTCGCGGAGCCGGGATTATGCTACCGGCGCATGACCGCCGCCGCCCTCCTCGCCCCATTTCCGCTGCTGCTGGTGCTGGCCCTGCTCGGCAGCGGCCGGCTGCAGGCGCTGGGCGCCGGGCTGGCGGGGCTGGCCGCGGCGCTCGCCGCCGCGCTCTGGCTGGCGCTGCAGGCCGGGGGCTGGCCTGCGGCCGCTGCCCTGCTCGCGCGCGAGCTGCCGGCCGGCCTGTGGCTGGCCTGGCCCGTGCTGGCGATCATCGTGCCGGGGGTGTTCTTCCATCACGCGGGGCAGGCCTATCAGGCCCGGCTGGCCCCGGGGCCATCGTCATCGGCAACGGCTCCGTCGGCTGCTGCCTCGTCGGCGACTGCCCCGGCGCGCGACGCGCCACCCGGGGATTCGCCCGCCGGCCAGCCCGCGCGCGGCGAGGCCGGTGGCGTCGCGCCGGCCGCTCCCATCGATCCGCGCCGCCTGTGGGCGCTGTGCTTCCTGCTCGCGCCGTTTGCCGAGGCGGTCACCGGCTTCGGCGTGGGCTACCTGATCGCGCTGGCGGCGCTGCGCGCGCTCGGCCTGCAGGGCCTGCCCGCGCTGGTGCTCGGGCTGTTCAGCCAGTCGCTGGTGCCCTGGGGCGCGCTGGCGGTGGGCACCTCGGCCGGCGCGGCGATCGCGGGCATGCAGGCCAGCGATCTCGGCCTTCGCACCGCGCTGCTGCAGGCCGGCGTCCACGCGCTCTATCTGCCGCTCTACTGGCGCTTCGCGCGGCAGGCCGGCGTGCCGATCGCGGCGGCCCAGAAGCGCGACGACATCGCCTGGACCGCGCTGCTGATCGCGCTGGTGGCGCTCACCAACCACCACAGCGATCCGGAGATCGCGGCCGCCGCGCCCTGCGCCGCGCTGCTCGCCCTGCGCTTCTGGCGCGACCGTCGCCCCGATCGTGCCGCGCTGATCGCGGCGCTGCGCGCGAGCGCCCCCTCGGTCGCGCTGGTGCTCGTGCTGTGCGCCACTCGGCTGATCGCGCCGCTGCGCGACCTGCTGGCCACGCTGGCGGTGATCTCGCCCCTGCCCGGCAAGCCAGGCTTCGCGCCCTTCTACGCGCCGGGGCTGTGGGTGATCGCCGTGGCCCTCGGGGTGGCGCTGGCCGCGCGGGCCGCGCCAGGGGCGCTGGCGATCGGCACCGCGCGCGGCGCCTGGCGGTCCTGCGCCGTGACCGCGAGCTTCATGCTGATGGCGCAGTGCTATCTCGGCTCGGGCATGGCGCAGGCGCTGGCCGACTCGCTGGCCGAACTGGCGCAGCGCTGGGCGCTGCTGGGCGTGCCGCTGCTCGCGGCCATGGGCGGCTTTCTCACCGGCAGCGCGGCCGCGGCCGCGGCCATGCTCATGCCTCTGGACATCGCGCTGGCGCGCGGACTGGGAGCCGACCCCGGCTGGATCGCCGCGGTGCAGACCAGCGTGTCGGCCAACCTGTCGATGCTCTCGCCGATGCGGGTGTCGATGGGCACCGCGGTGCTCGGCCTGGGCGCGGTCGAGGCCGCGCTCTATCGCCGAGCCTGGCCGCTGGCGCTGCCGCCGCTGGCCACGGGCCTCGCGGCGGCGCTGGTGATCAGCCTGCGCGCCTGAGCCGCGCTCACTCCCGGGCGATGCCCAACTCGCGCATGGTGCGGTCCCAGACGGCGAGTTGCTGACGCAGCACGTCGGCCATCACTTGCGGCGTGGACGGGGTGGGGAAGAGGCCCAGCTTCTCGTACTGCTCGGCCACGTCGGCGCGCCGCATGACGACATTGAAGTCACGGGAGATGCGCTCGACCAGATCAGCCGGCAGGCGTGCCGGGGCGAACAGGCCGCCCCAGGGCGAGATGTTGACCAGCGGCTGGCCGGCCTCGGCCATGGTGGGCACCTCGGGCATGGTGGTGGTGCGCCGCGGCAGCAGCACCGCCACCGGCCGGAACTTCTCCTTGAGCAGCTGGGGCATGACCGCGGGCGTGGCGAACATCATCTGCACCCGCCCGCCGATCAGATCGATGGCCGCCTGCGACTCGCCCTTGTAGGGCACATGGGTCATGTCCAGGCCGTTCTGGCGCGCGAGCTGGCCCATGCTCAGGATGCCGGTGCTGTTGCCGGTGGCATAGGCGAATTTGCCGGGGTTGGCCTTCACATGCGCCACCAGCTCGGCCAGGGTGCGCACCGGCAGGTTCGGCGCCACCATCAGGTAGAACGTGAAGATGCAGAAGGTGGAGATCGGCGTGAAATCGGCCACCGGGTCGTACGGGGGCTCGCGCTTGAGCGAAGGCACATACGACATCGAGGTGGCCGTCCCGAAGAACAGGGTGTGACCATCGGGCGCGGAGCGCTTCACCTCCAGCGCGGCCACTGCGCCGTCGGCGCCGGCGCGGTTCTCCACCACCACCGGCTTGCCGAAGGCATTGCCCAGGTGCACGGCCACCGCGCGGGCGCCGAGATCAGCGCCACCGCCCGCCGGGAAGGGCACCACCAGCCGCACCGACTGGCGCGGCCAGTCGGACTGCGCGCGGGCCAGGCCGGGCAAGGCAGCCCCCAGCGCCAGGGCGCCCGCGGCCTGCAGGGCCTTGCGGCGCGGCTGGCCGGACGAGGGCACGGCCGGCGAGCCGGCATCGGGGGTGGAACGGGAAACGGGCAGGCGCGACACGGGGTTCTCCTGGAAAAGCCTGGGGAGCGGGATGAAGGGAGCGCAGCGGCGCGATTCTATGTCGCGCCACCGCCGCCGCGCGGGTGGCCGCGATGGCACCGGGGCTTCAGGCCGGTCGTTCGCGGGCCACGAAGCCGTAGGCGAGGTTCGAGCGCGAGGTGCCGGCCTTCTGGTAGGCAAGCCGCGCCGCGCTCAGGCGGTCGCCGGTCAGCGCCTGACGCTGCGCCTCGGTGTAGCCGTAGAGGCGGGCATTGTTGCCGCCGAAGATCGCGTTCTTGACCGGGCCGTCGGCCGGCCCGAGCGGCGTGAAGCCGTGGCGGCGCTGCATGTCCTCGGGGATCTCCAGGCGGCGCAGTGCCTCGATCTGCCACTGCGGCGACCCGGTCCAGATCGCGTCGGTGCCCCACACCACCCGCTCCACGCCCAGGCCGCGGATGAGCGTGCCCATCATGAAGGCGGCCAGCTTCGGGTCGGCCATGGTGCTCTGGGCGAAGATCTGGCCGAGGTCGCCGTAGACGTTGCTCACGCCATGGCGCGAGGGAATCTCGGCCAGGTCGGTCACCCAGTCGACCCGGCCGCTTGCCTGCACCTGCGCCCAGGCATCCTCGGGGCGTCCACCGGCCGCGTAACGGTAGGCCGAGTGGTAGATGATGAAGTTGAGTTGCGGCCAGTCGCGCGCCGCGCGGGCCACGTCGTCCACCCGGCAGTACGGCAGCAGATGCGGGAACTGCTGCTCGGTGTGCGGCGGGAACAGCCCCTTGTGCACGCAGACATTGCGGATGCCGGCGCGCAACGCGCGCTCGTAGTAGGGGTAGGCGAGCTTCTCGTCGTCCATGCGCCAGGGCCAGCGCGCCATCGGCTTGTTGGTGTTGTCGCCGATGGTGTAGCCCTTGATGGCGTCGGGCGCGAGTTCCACCAGTTCCCGCTCGAAGCGCTCGAGCGCGCCGGGCACCCCGGGCGTGAAGATGAGGTGCGAGAACGCGCGGCGGGTGCCGCCCGCGGTGGCGTTGATGCGGGCCCGCGCATCGCGCTTCTGATCGTTGCTCAGGAACCAGTCGATCGGATCGTGCGAGGCCGAGCCGCTGATCAGCGCGACCTGGGTGTCGGAGTCGAGGAAGACCTCCTTGAAGTAGTTCGCGTACTTCAGGTCCTCCAGGGTCTGCGGCTTGCCCGTGAGCGCCGGATTCCAGCCGGCGCGACCCACCGCCTCGCGCGAGCGGATGAAGCCCGCGAGCCGGGTCTGGTCGTGGAGGAAATGGGTGTGCATGTCCATGATGAACTGGCCCGACAGCGCCGCGGCGCGGGCGCTCGCCATCTCGGGGGTGGCGGCCTCGGCGCGCGACACCGCGAACAGCGGCCCCCAGGTGTCGTTCATGGCCAGGAAGGCGGCGGCCATGCCGGCCGCGCTCTGGAAGAAGCGCCGCCGGCTCACGCCCTGGTGACTCGCGAACTCGCGGCCGTAGGCGAGCGCGCGGGCCTCGAAGCGCCGCTGCTGCGGACTCTGCGGGGCGGGCATGAACTCGTCGCTCGACACGGGGCGCGAGGGGATCGGCAGACGCAGCCGCAGTTCATCGGCATGCGCCAGGCGGGCAAGTTCGTCGGGCTGGAGATGGATGGGCATGGTCGGCCTCCGCGGGCGCAACGAGAGGACGCGACTGACGCGTGCTCAGCCGGCGACCCGCACCGCGTCGCGGCCGGCGCGCTTGGCCTCGTAGAGCGCGGCGTCGGCACGCGCCAGCACCGCGTCGCGGGTGGTGTCGGCAGGGTTGAGCGCGCTCACGCCAATGCTGATGGTGACCGGGATCGGCACGCCATCGACCAGCGTGGGCGAGGCCGCGATGCGTCGGCGGATCCGCTCGGCCAGCGCCATCGCCGCGTCGCGGCCGGTATCGGGCAGCAGCAGCAGGAACTCCTCGCCCCCGCTGCGCGCGAGCACATCCGGGCGGCGCACGGTCTGTCGCATCAGGTCGGCGACATGGCGCAACACCTGATCGCCCGCGGCATGGCCGTGGGTGTCATTGACCCGCTTGAAGTGGTCGAGGTCGAGCGCCAGCAGGCAGGTCTGGTGACGCGGGTGCCGGCGCACCCGCGAGAACTCGGATTCGAGACGCTCCATGAAGTAGCGGCGGTTGACCAGGCCGGTGAGGAAGTCGGTGGTGGCCTGCTGGCGAAGTTCCTGGCTCAGGTGCACCCGCTGGGTGATGTCCTCGAGGCTGGCATAGACCTCGACCAGTTCACCGTCCTTGATGACCGGCACGGCGTTGACCATGATCCAGACATAGCCGCGCTCGGGCAGCGACAGCCCCATGACCACGTCGCGCACGGGCTGGCGGGTGCGCATGGCCAGCATGGCGGGATGCGCGTCCTGGGGGAAATCAGAGCCATCCTCGCGGATCGCGCGCCAGCGGGCATCGACCGGCGAACGTCCCTGCATCTGGTCGAGGCTCAGGCCCAGGATGCGCTGGGCGGCCGGATTGGCCGAGGTGATGCGGCCCTGCCGGTCGTGATAGACCACCCCGAGCGGGATGGTCTGGAACAGCATCCGGTAGGTCTCCTCGCTGATCCGCAGGCCTTCCTCGGCGCGACGCCGATCGGTCACGTCGCTGAACAGGCCGGTGAACAACGTGCCGCCCGCGCCATCGGGCCGTGGCAGGGCCTGGGCCTGCACCCAGCGCAC
Organism: Burkholderiaceae bacterium; assembly: GCA_044356115.1. Classification (GTDB taxonomy): domain Bacteria; phylum Pseudomonadota; class Gammaproteobacteria; order Burkholderiales; family Burkholderiaceae_E; genus Quisquiliibacterium. Next base: position 39,006 of record JBIKWU010000001.1, on the reverse strand, counting down.
GCTGCCGTCGGCCAGCCGGATGCGGTGTTCGCTCTCCCAGCGGGTGCCGGCCGCCGCCGCCGCCCGCAGGCTGCGCTCGCGCTCGGCGCGGTCCTCGGGCAGCACCTGCCCGTCGATGCGCCGCGCGTCGGCGGCGAGGACGCCCGCCTCCAGGCCGAACAATGCCGCGGCGCCCGGGCTCAGGTAGCGGTAGCCGAGCGTGCCATCAGCGGCCACCGCCAGCCGGAACAGCGCCCCGGGAATCGAGGCAGCGAGGTCGGCGAGCACCGCCTCGCGCCGGGCCAGCGTGAGTTGGGTGCGCTTGAACGCGGAGATGTCGTCGTGGGCCACCACCACCAGCGGCGGATCGCTGTCGCGCACCCGCGCGACCCGCGCCAGGAACCAGCGCTGCTCGCGGTCGGAATGGCAGGGGTATTCGAACTCGAACGCGTCGCGGCGGCCGGCGAGCACGTCGCGCAGGCCGGACGCGAAGGAGGGAGCATCGCCAGGCCCCTCGCCCAGGGCGCCACCCGACTCGCACACCGACAGGTAGTTGGTGCCTTCATGGCGGGCGTCGGACGGTGCTCCGTTGGCCAGCGCGAACTCGCGCCAGGCCCGGTTCACGACGAGGATGACGCCCCGGGCATCGAGCAGGCAGACATGGGCGCCGAGCCCGTCGAGCACCGACCGGGCATCGGCAGCGGTCAGCCCGGCGAGGGCCGGCACATCGGGCGGATTGGCAGGTCGGGCCATGAGGATCGGGGTGCGCGGCGAGGATACACCAGCGCCCCGGTCAGACCGGCTCGCGTGCGGCGCGCCAGACTGCCCGCCAGCGCAGCCAGCCGATCAGTGCCGTGCCGATGAACAGCGTGTAGAGCAGGGCCGTCAGCCAGAGTTGCTTGTGGGTGAAGAGGGCGATGCTCGACACGTTGACCAGCATCCAGACCGCCCAGTTCTCGAGCACCTTGCGACCGAGAAGCACCTGACCGAGCAGGCTGCCCGCGGTGGGAAAGGCATCCAGCCAGGGCACGTCGGAATCGGTGAGCCGTGAAAGAGCCAGCCCCAGACCCAGCCACAGGACGAGCCAGGCCAGGGCGAGCGCCAGCATCTGCCGCCGCGCGAGCCGCACCACCCGCAGCCGCTCTCCGGGCCCGGCGCCGGCCCGTCGACCGAACAGCCACTGCCACCAGCCCCACAGCGAGGTGAGGGCGAAGAACACCTGCAGGCCCGCGTCACCGTAGATGCGGTTGACCGCGAACAGCCATGCGTAGAGCGCGCTGCTCACGATCGCCAGCGGCCAGCCCCACGGATTCTCGAGTATGTTGCAGATCACGCAGGCGAAGGCGAGGAGGAAGGCCATCACCTCCAGCCACGTGACCGCGGAGCCCCACCAGGTGAACGCCGTGACGAACATCGCCGCAGTGTAGGGCCGAACGACGCTCGCGACGTCCGGCTCAGTGCGGGGCGATCGGGTCTCTGGCGCGCATCGGCGCGCTTGGCTGCACCGAGGAGACCGGTGCTGTTCGCCGGTCGGCGACATGGCCGGTCGCGCCGGCGCCGATCTCGAGACTGCCGGCCTCGTTGCTCATCGAGACCCGACCCTGGATCACCCGCACCGAGAGCCCGGGCTGCTCGCCCGGCGCGCAGCCCGAGGGCGGACACACCGTCTCGGTGGCTTCGAACTCGGTGCCGCGAATGCCGATGGTGGCGCTGGGGGTGTTGAGCCGGTAGTCATCGCGATGACGGCGGCCGATCGCACCGGTGACGGTGCGCAACGCGCCCCGCATGAGGCTGAGCAAGCTGCGCTGGTCGGCCGTGTCGTACTGGTAGTCATCGATCCGGAACTCGGTGTTCGGGTGCAAGGCCATCACGGCGCCGTCGGAAAAGCGCAGCGCGATGCGCCCGCCGATCCGGGTGAACAGCCGGTCACCGGCCGACAGTTGCGTACCCGATCGAACCGGCGAGGTCAGCGACCCGGCGCGCAGCAGGACGGTGTCGCCGCTGGCGCTGGTCACCACCGCGACCGATTCGCGGGCGATGCCCGCCTGCGGCGGCCGTGATCCCTGGGCCTGGGTCTGGGCGATCGCGCAGGCCACGGCGACCATCAGGCCGCCGGCGAAGAGCAGCGGCAGGCGTCGACGCGCCAAGGCGGCGCGCGCCCGCGTCAGTGGTGCCGCTGCCGAACCTTCCCTGGACGCCCGAAGAGCCATACGACGGTTTTCGGCACCCGACGCAGGAACTGGATACCGTCCGGCGGCAAATTCCGTCCGCCGCCGCCCCTCAGGATCAATGCCGCGGGCCGGGCGCCGGGGCATCCTGCCGGCAAGCGCGAAACGGGCCGCCGGGTCGCGCCCGGCGTGCGGTGTTAATGTCCCGTCATCCCCGGCAACGGGTCTGCCCCGAAAGGCGCTCCATGTATCCCTTCTCCTACCAGCGGGCCGGCGGTCTGGCGCAGGCGCTGGCCAGCCTGAAGGCCGACCCGCAGGCTCGGCTGCTGGCCGGCGGCATGACCCTGCTGCCGTCCATGAAGCACCGCCTGGCGGCGCCGTCCACCCTGATCGACATCGGCCGGCTCGCCGAACTGCGCGGCATCGCCCGTGACCGCGACGCGCTGTCGGTGGGCGCCGGCACCCGGCACGGCGAGATCGCGGCCGACGCCGCCGTGCGCGCCAACCTGCCGGCGCTGGCCGATCTCGCCGGACGCATCGGCGACCCCCAGGTGCGGGCCCGTGGCACCCTGGGCGGGTCGATCGCCAACAACGACCCGGCCGCCGACTACCCGGCGGCCGTGCTCGGTTGCCGCGCCGTGGTGGTCACCGACCGGCGCGGCATCCCGGCCGACGCATTCTTCCAGGGCATGTTCACCACCGCGCTGGAGCCCGACGAGATCATCACCGCGGTGCGCTTCGGCTGCCCGCGCCGGGCGGCCTACGCCAAGTTCCCCCACCCCGCCTCGGGGTACGCCATGACCGGCGTGTTCGTGGCCGAGTTCGACGACGAGATCCGGGTGGCCGTCACCGGCGCCGGACCGGGCGTGTTCCGCTGGCAGGCCGCCGAGGCCGCGCTCGCCCGCGACCTCTCGGCCGCCGCCATCGGCTCGCTCAGCGTCTCGCCGGAAGGCCTGAACGCCGACCTGCATGCCCCGACCGAGTACCGCGCCCACCTCGTCACGCTCATGACCCAGCGCGCGGTGGCCGCGCTCACCAGCGCCTCGGCCTGATCCGGAGACCCGCATGAAGATCGAACTCGTCGTCAATGGGCAGCCGCGCAGCGCGGACTGCGAGGAACGCACCCTGCTCGCCGACCTGCTGCGTGACGGCTTCGGCCTCACCGGCACCCATGTCGGCTGCGACACCAGCCAGTGCGGCTGCTGCACCGTGCATGTCGATGGCCAGGCTGTGAAGTCGTGCACCATGCTCGCCGCTCAGGCCGACGGCTGCTCGGTGGTCACCATCGAGGGCCTGGCCCAGGGCGAGCGCCTGCACCCGGTGCAGGAGGCCTTCTCGGCCTGCCATGGCCTGCAATGCGGCTTCTGCACCCCGGGCATGATCATGGCCAGCGTCGACCTCCTGCGCCGCCACCCCTCGCCCTCCGACGAGCAGATTCTCGAGGGCCTGGCTGGCAACCTGTGCCGCTGCACCGGCTACGTGAACATCGTCGAGGCGGTGCGCACCGCCGCGGGCCGGCTGGCCGCCGCCGAGGGAGGCGCCCAATGAGCGTGACCATCGATCCGCGCACCGGTGGCCTCGCCCCGGCCCGCGACGAAGACCGGCGCCTGGTCACCGGCCAGGGCCGCTACACCGCCGACTGGAACCTGCCCGGCCAGCTGCACGCCGCCATGGTGCGATCCGACCGCGCCCACGCCCGACTGCTGCGCGTGGACAGCTCGGCCGCCAGCGAGGCGGCCGGCGTGGTGGCCGTGCTCACCGCCTTCGATGTCGCCGAGGCCGGCTTCCAGCCCATCCCGGGCGGCCCGCCGGTCAGCGGAGCCGACGGCAAGCCGCAGGTGAAGTGCCAGCTGCCCATCCTGGCCACCGACCGGGTGCGCTTCGTGGGGCAACCCATCGCGATGGTCATCGCCGACACCGCCCGCGCCGCGCAGGACGCGGCCGAACTGGTCAGCGTCGACTACGAGGACCTGCCCGCGGTGGCCTCGATGGACGCCGCGCTCGCCCCCGACGCGCCGCGGGTGCACGAGTCCATGCCGGGCAACGTCAGCGTGATCTACGAGGCGGGCGACGCCGCCGCGGCCGACGCCGCCTTTGCGCGCGCGGCCCACACCACCACCCTGCGCATGCACAGCCAGCGGCTGGCCGGCGCGCCCCTCGAGCCGCGGGCCTGCCTGGCGGTGCACCACCCCGAGACCGACCGCTTCACCATCCACACCCCCACCCAGGGCATGCTGGGCATGCGGCAGTCGCTCACGGCCATCACCGGCTACGACGCCAGCCGCATCGAGGTCATCGCCCATGACGTGGGCGGCTCCTTCGGTCTGCGCGGCGGCCCGTATCCGGAGCAGGCGCTGGTGATGCTGGCCGCCCGCAAGCTGGGCCGGCCGGTGAAGTGGGTGGGCTCACGCAGCGAGGTCTTCCTCAGCGACTGGCACGGCCGGGCGCTGGTGCTGCAGGCGAGCATCGCGCTCGATGCTGAGGGCAACATCCTGGCGCTGCGCTACGAGAACCAGGCCGATCTCGGCGCCTACACCTGCTACTTCCAGTCGATGATCGGCACCCGCAACCTCACCGTCACCATGGGCGGGGCCTATCGGGTGCCGGCGCTGCATGCGCGCTCCACCCTGGTCTACACCCACACCGTGCCGGTGTCGGCCTACCGCGGCGCGGGGCGTCCCGACATCGCCTATGCCATCGAGCGCCTGATCGACCAGGCCGCGGCCGAACACGGCTTCGACCGCGTGGCGCTGCGTCGGCGCAACTTCATCCCGCCCTCGGCCTTCCCCTACACCACCGCCAACGGTACCGAGTACGACAGCGGCGAATTCGCCGCCGTGATGGACAAGGCCCTGACCCTGGCCAGCTACACCGACTTCGACGCCCGCCGTCAGGCGAGCGAGGCCCGCGGCCGTCTGCGCGGCATCGGCTTCGGCTGCTACCTCGAGGCCTCGGGCGGCGGCGTGGCGCCCAAGGACCAGGTCTCGGCGCGATTCCGCGATGATGGCCTGCTCCACCTGCACGGGGTCACCGGGCCTTCCGGCCAGGGCCACGAGACCTCGTTCACCCAGCTCGTGGCCGGCCTGCTCGGCGTGCCGCGCGAGCGGCTGCGCTACCACGCGAGCGACCCCGCCGAGGAGCTGGTGGGCAACGGCACCGGCGGCTCGCGCTCGCTCTATGGCGCGGGCAGCGCGCTCAAGGTGCTGTGCGGCAACCTGATCGAGCACGCGCGGCCGCATGCCGCGCGCGCCCTGTCGTTGCCCGCCGCCACCCTCGAATACCGCGACGGCGCCTTCCACGGCGGCGAGCACCGCATCGGCCTGTTCGAGCTGGCCGACTCGCTGCGCGGCGCCAGCCCCCATCCCCTTGACTGCGAAGGCGAATCCAGCTCGGGGACCACCTTCCCCAACGGCTGCCACGTGGCCGAGGTGGAGATCGACCCGGCCACCGGCATCACCGAGATCGTGGCCTACACCTCGGTGGACGACCTCGGCAACGTGGTGTCGCCACAGCTCACGCAGGGTCAGGTGCATGGCGGGGTGGTGCAGGGTGCGGGTCAGGTGTTCGGCGAGCAGCTGGTCTACGACCCCGACACGGCGCAGCTGCTCACCGGCAGCTTCATGGACTACGTCATGCCGCGGGCCGACTGGCTGCGCCACATCCGCACCGACTACCACCCGGTGCCCACCCGCCTGAACGCGCTCGGCGCCAAGGGCGTGGGCGAATCGGGCTGCTCGGGCTCGCTGCCGGCGCTGGTCAATGCCATGAGCGACGCGCTGCGCCGGCGCGGCGTGCCGCCCATGGACATGCCCTTCACGCCGCCACGGGTGTGGGCGGCGCTGCGCGCCCGCAGCTGAGGTCCCGCCCAGACGGGCCGGCTGGCGCGCGGTCGGGTCGGCCTGCGCTTCAGCCGGGGCGCAGGCGCATGTAGGCCGCGGCCGCCAGCAGGCTCAGCGCGGTGGCGAGCAGCAGGCTCAGACCCACGCCCAGGGCGTGGGCGTCAGCCCAGCCATCGAGCGCCGGCGCCAGTTGCCGGGCTGCGCCCAGCGCGGCCGTGCCGAGCGCGGCCAGACCCACCAGCCAGCCCGCCAGACGGCGCCCCCGGCGCTGCTGCAGCGCGCCGGCACCGCTCAGCCGGTTGACCCACCAGCCGGAAAGCCCGTCGGCCAGCAACATGCCCGCCGCGAAGGCCAGGCCCAGCAGCATGACCGCCAGCCAGCCGCCCAGACGGGCGCCCGAGCCGGCGAACATGGCGGCGGTAGCGAGGGTATCGAGCGAGACCGCGAACAGCGCGCCCACCAGCGCGGCCGACCAGGCCGGCATGCGGGCCGGCAGGAGTCGCCCTAGCAGCGCCCGGCGCCAGGCGAGCGGCCCCGGCTGATGATGGTCGGCCGAGCGGATGCTCAGTACGCCGATCAGGCTCAGGCAGCCGATGGAGAGCCAGGCGCCGGCCGCATCCAGCCAGTCGGGCAGGAACGTGCCCCCGGCCCGGAAGGCGAGCAACGCCGCTGCCAGCATCACCAGCGCATGCCCACCGGAGAACAGCGCCCCGCTGGCGGCCGCCGCGCCCAGGCGGCCGGCCTGCCGGTGCACCCGACCCACCGCGTCGATCGCCGCGAGATGATCGGCATCGAAACCGTGCTTCAGTCCGAGCAGCCCGGTGGCGGTCATCGCCGCCAGCAGGCTGCCGGTGTCGGCCCCGGGGAGCAGCGCGAGCGTCATGCGGTCAGGCGGCGCGGTACCAGTTCACGCCCTGCTCGTCGGTCTCGAGGACCGCTTCGCCGCGGGCGATCAGGTAGTTGAGGTGGGCGAGGCTCTCGCCGGTGGCCATGCCCAGCAGGTGCTTGTCGCCGTCGATCTTGCGCGCGAACAGCGCGCCGAACACGTCGATCGCCCGGCAGTGCCGGTCGCGCAGCGAACGGCGCAGCCGCTCGAGGCCGACCTCGTGACCGCGGATGAGATCGTCCAGCCGCGCGTGCAGGCCACGGAAGGGCTCGTTGTGGGCCGGCAGCACCAGCACGGCATCGGGCACCTCGCGGCGGATGCGCGCGAGCGAACTCAGCCAGTCGCCCAGCGGATCGGCCTGCGGCTCGGTGGGGAACACCGAGACATTGGAGGAGATGCGGGGCAGCACCTGGTCGCCGGAGATCAGCAGGCCGAGTTCGGGGCAGTGCAGGCAGGCATGCTCGGGCGAGTGGCCGTTGCCCACCACCACCCGCCAGGCATGCTCGCCGATGCGCAGTTCGTCGCCATCCTTCAGGCGCCGGAAGCTGTCGGGGATCTTGTAGGTGCTCTTGCCGAAGCCGCCGAATCGGGTGCGGTAGTGCTCGATGGCCTCCTCGTTCCAGCCGGCGCGGCGATAGAACAGCACACCGTCCTCGGGCGCCTCGCGGCCGGTGTCGGCCACCAGCACCCGGCAGTTGAGGTACTCGAGCTTGGTCATCCACAGCGCGGCGCCCGGGAACTTGCGGATCAGCCAGCCCGCCATGCCGACATGGTCGGGGTGCATGTGGGTGACGATGACCCGCGTGACCGGCAGACCGGCCATCGGGCCGGCCAGCACCTCGCGCCAGGCGGTGGCGGTCTCCGGGGTCTGGATGCCGGTGTCGACCACGGTCCAGCCAGCGCCATCACGGATCGCCCAGAGGTTGATGTTGGCGAGCGAGAAGGGCAGCGGCATGCGGATCCAGAGCACGCCGGGCGCCACCTCGGTGGCCTGACCGGCCACCGGCGGTTCGCCACACGGATACTCGAGCACCGGCCGCACGCGGCGGGTGCGGTCCACCGACACATCGCTCATCAGGACATCCTTGTCGCCGGTCGACGGGCCAGGGCAGGACTGCGCTGCGGACGGCGGATGGGTCGAGGATAGCAAAGCGGCGGCCGTTCACCCCCGGGAACCGACCGGTCGGGGCGCACCCGGCGGCGGCCATCCGGCCCTCGCGCTACGATGAAACGCCGGCGGCGCCGTGGCCGACGGCGGTTCACGACGAGACGATCCATGCCCGAGCTCCTGCTGCCGGCCGCGACCCAGCCGATCCCGACCCTGGCCCCGCGCACGATCGCGCCGAAGGCAGCGCGCTCGCGCTTCACCCTGCTCGCCCGCCTGGCCGCGCTGCTGCTGCCGGCAGCCCTCCTGGTGGCAGGCGGCGCGCAGGCGCAACCGACGGTTGGCTCGGTCGTGCAGGGCATGCTCGACCTGGGAAGCGGCAGCAGTGTGGGCCTGCCCGATGGTCGTTGGCGGGTGATCTCGGTCTTCAACCAGCCGCGCAAGGTCGCCGGGCAGGATACCCAGGCCCACACGGTGGCCGTGCGCGCCGAGGACCCGGCCGCCGCCGTGCCGTTGCTGGTGGTCCGCGCGGTCTCCGACCGCATGAACTGGGAACGCTCGGTGTGCGAGGAAAACTCAGCCACCGCATGGCTGATCGACCGCCACGACACCCTCCACAGCCAGCTGGTCACGAAGTGCTCGCGCTGGTTCACGCTGACCCGGTTCGCCGACTGGACGAAAAGCGTCGAGAGCAACACCGCCTGGGCGCCGATCCTCACCGCCCTGGGCAGCAGCCCGCCCTGGGCCGCCGAGACCACCGCCTTCCTGGAATTCAGCGTTCGCCGTTGGCAGGGCCAGGGCATCTTCGTGAACGCCTTCGTGCGTACCGCCCCCATGGGCATCGACCCGTTCAAGCTGCGCGAACTGGCCAGGGAGGGTCGTGAAGAGCCCGCGCATTCGGTGCTGCGCGCCTGGTCACGCGGGATGGTGAGCGCTACCGGCGCCGCCTTCTTCGACGGGGTCCGGACCGTGCGCATGCCCGCGCTCGGCGGCGCGCTCCAGGCCAGCGCCACGCCCACGGTGCGCAGCAGCACCGGACAGACGCCACCGTCGGTCGCTGGCCGGGCCGACCCGGTGCTCTCGGAGCAGGCCGCCCGCGATCGCATCCACGCCATGCTCGACCAGTCGCGCCCCGGACAGCCGGTGTCGGCGGTGACGGCCCAGCCGGTGCCGCCGGTGACCGCACAGCCAGTGCCGCCCGTGACCGCGCAGCCGATCGCGCCGGTGACCGCGCAGGCCATCAAGCCCGTGACGGCCGCGCCGGTGGTCCCGGTCAGACCCGCGCCCGCGGCCAGCCCGGCAGCCCCGGCGCCCGTCATCAGCCCGGCCAGCCCCGCGGCGGCCACCCCCGGCAAGCTCGGCCCCATCGAGGAGCTTGCCGCCGAACTGGCCAAGCTTCGGGAAGAACTCCGCCGCCAGCAGGCCGCCAGCAGCCAGCCCACGGCGCAGGCGCCCGCCCAGCCGGTCGCCCAGGCGCCCGCGCCCGGTGCCGTCGCGAAAGCGCCAGCGGCTCCCGGCGCGCGCCGGCTCGCGCTGGTGATCGGCAACGACAGCTACAGCACGGTCTCGCCGCTGCAGAACGCCCGCGCCGACGCGCGCGCGATGGCCGCGCAGCTTGGCCGGATGGGTTATTCGGTCACGCTGCGCACCGACCTCAGCGAGCGTGCCATGAAGGACGAGTTGCGCCAGTTCAACAGCCGCATCCAGGGCGGTGACGAGGTGCTGTTCTTCTTCGCCGGCCACGGCGTGCAGATCGGTGGCACCAACTACCTGCTGCCGGCCGACATCCGCGGCGAATCCGCCGAGCAGGTGCGTGACGACGCCCTGCCCCTGCAGAAGGTGCTCGACGACATCCAGGACCGCAAGGCGCGCTTCACGCTGGCCATCATCGACGCCTGCCGCGACAACCCCTTCAAGGGCACCGGGCGGGCCATCGGCACCCGCGGCATGGCCCCCACCACCCCGGCCACCGGCCAGATGGTGCTGTTCTCCGCCGGCGCCGGGCAGCAGGCGCTCGACCGCCTGAACCCGAGCGACCGCGATCCCAACGGCCTGTTCACCCGGGTGCTGCTGCGGCAGATCGAGCAGCCCGGGGTCAGCGTCGACCGGCTGATGCGCGCGGTGCGCGCCGAGGTGGTGGCCAAGGCGCGCGCCGTGGGCCACGAGCAGGTGCCCGCGCTCTACGATCAGTCGATCGGCGAGTTCTTCTTCCGCGACTGAGCTCAGCGCTTCAGGTTGCGCTCGAAGAGCGAGAACAGCCGCTGCCAGTGCCGCTCGGCGCTGGGCTTGTCGTAGATGCCGGCGCGCAGCGGGAAGGCGAAGCCGTGCTGGGCGCCCGGGTACCACTCCAGCCGATAGGGGGTGCCCGCGGCCTTGAGCGCCGTCTCGAGGGTATCGACCATCTCGCGCGGCGCGTACTGGTCGATCTCGGCGCAGGCGAAGTACGACTCGCAGCGCACCCGATCGAGCACCCGGTGGGGCGAGTCGGGCTTGTCGGTGACCATGCGGGCACCGTAGATCGAGGCGATGCACGAGATGCGATCGGCATGGTTGGCCGCGGCGGTCACCGAGAACGGTCCGCTCATGCAGTAGCCGACCACGCCCACGCGGTCGTGACGCAGTTCGGGCCGCGAGTCGATGAAGCGCAGCAGCGCGCCGGTGTCGCTCGCGATCAGCGCATTGCTGAGGTGGTCCATCATCTCGAACATGCGCTTGAAGCCGGCCTCGTCGCGCACCATCACGAACTCCCGGGTGCGGCGGTAATAGAGGTTGGGCAGGATCACCGCGTAGCCCACCGAGGCGATGCGCCGCGCCATGTCGTGCAGTTCCTCGCGCTTGCCGGGCGCGTCCATGTAGAACAGCACCACCGGGTGCGGACCGCCCTCGTCGGGGTACACGTAGAAGGTGTTCATGGCCCCGTCGGGGGTCGGGATGTCCAGGTGATGCTCGATCATGTCGGCCTCCTCGCCAGCGTGGTGCGGGCAGTGTAGGCCCGTCACCGGCGCCGGGCGGCTTTGCGCGAGGGGCCCGCGGCCTGCGACAATGCCGATTCCGAAACCGCCGGGGCGCCCCGCAGGCGCCCACCCCATGGAAATCGTCGTCCTGCTCGGCCTCATCCTGCTCAACGGGATGCTCGCCATGGCCGAGATCGCACTCGTCACCGCGCGCCGCACCCGTCTGCAGAAGATGGCCGATGCCGGCGACGCCGGCGCCGCCACCGCGCTCACCCTCGGACAGGACCCCACCCGCTTCCTGTCCACCATCCAGATCGGCATCACCTCGATCGGCGTGCTCAACGGCATCGTCGGGGAGGCGGCGCTGGCCACGCCCTTCGCGCTCTGGCTCCAGAGCCTCGGCCTGGAGCGCGGCGCCAGCGAGATCGGCGCCACCGCGCTGGTGGTGCTGAGCATCACCTACTTCTCCATCGTGATCGGCGAGCTGCTGCCCAAGCGACTTGGCCAGATCAACCCCGAGCCGATCGCCCGGGTGGTGGCACGACCGCTGCAGGCCCTGGCCATCCTCACCAAGCCCTTCGTGCGCCTGCTCAGCCTGTCCACCGACCTCACGCTGCGCCTGTTCGGCGTGCGCGCCGGCTCGCAGAGCGCCGTCACCGAGGAGGACATCCAGGCCATGCTCGCCGAAGGCTCCGACGCCGGCGTCATCGAGCGCCAGGAGCACCAGATGGTGCGCAACGTGTTCCGGCTCGATGACCGCCAGATCACCTCGCTGATGATCCCGCGCGCCGACATCGTCTGGCTCGACATCGACGACCCCCTCGAGGACAACCTCCAGAAGATCGAACGCGCCGAGCACAGCCGCTTTCCGGTCTGCCAGGGCGGGCCGGGCACGGTGCTGGGCATCGCCACCGCCCGTCAGGTGCTGGCGCAGACCCTGCGCGGCGAGCGCGCCGACCTTGCCCGCGACCTGCTGCCCGCGGTCTTCGTGCCCGAGACCCAGACCGGCATGGAACTGCTCGAGAACTTCCGCTCCAACAATGTCCAGCTCGCGCTGGTCATCGACGAGTACGGCGAGATCCAGGGGCTGGTCACGCTGCAGGACGTGCTCGAGGCGATCACCGGCGAGTTCAAGCCGCACCGCGCCGAGGACGCCTGGGCCATGCAGCGCGATGACGGCTCGTGGCTGCTCGATGGCCTGATCCCGCTGCCCGAACTCAAGGACCGGCTTGGTCTGGCGGAGCTGCCCGAGGAGGACAAGGGCCGCTACCACACCCTGAGCGGCATGGTGATGCTGCTGCTGGGCCGGGTGCCCAACACCGGTGACCGCATCGACTGGCAGGACTGGCGCTTCGAGGTGGTCGACATGGACAACAAGCGCATCGACAAGGTGCTGGCCAGCCGGCTGGCGCCGCTCGCTCCCGCCCCCTCGGACGCCCACGACCATGACTGAGGCCCATGCCGCGCTGGCCGACGTGCGCAGCGCGTATCCGGTGCTGCAGCCCGATCCCGACTACCCGCCGCTGCGGCTCGCCTCGATCCGCGATCAGGTCAGCCCGCAGGAATGGGCCGCGCGCGTGGACTGCGCCTGCGCCTACCGGCTGGTGAAGCACTTCGGGATGGACGACCTCATCTACAACCACATCTCGGTGAAGATTCCCGGCACCGAGGAGTTCCTGCTCAATGCCTTCGGGCTCACCTACGACGAGATCACCGCCTCGTCGCTGGTGCGCATCAACCTCGCCGGCGAGGTGCTCTGGGCGCCCGAGTTCCCGCCCGGCCTGGGCTATCGCTTCAACCCGGCGGGCTGGGTGATCCACGCCGCCATCCACGCCGCGCTGCCCGAGGTGCACGGCGTGGTGCACACCCACTCGCTGGCCACCATGGCGGTGTCGGCCCTGCCCGGCGGTCTGCTGCCCATCACCCAGACCGCCATGCGCTTCGACAAGGTCGCCTATCACGACTACGAGGGCGTGGCGGTCGACCCCGACGAGCGCGAGCGTCTGGTGCGCGATCTCGGCGACGCCGACCTCATGTTCCTGCGCAACCACGGCGTGCTCACCGTGGGCCGCAGCATCGCCGAGGCCTTCAACAACACCTACCGGGTCGAGCGGGCGTGCCGCGCGCAACTCATGGCCCAGGCTGCCGGCCAGGGCCTGGTCATGCCCCCGCCCGAGGTCATCGAGAAGACCCACCACGCCTACCGGCCCGGCACCCGTCGGCCCTACGGCGTGCTCGAGTGGCCGGCCATGCGCCGGCTGGCCGACCGCATCGATCCCTCCTACCGGACCTGAGCGGCGCCGGCCGCCCTCCCCGCCATGAGCCGCCTGCTGACCGACTTCGGAGCCTTCGCGGCCGACACCGCCCACCGTCCGCTGCCCGAGGCGGTGTGGCACCACGCCCGCCGCGCGGTCATCGACTGGACCGCCTGCGCGGTGGCCGGCTCGGTGTGTCCGCCGGTCACCCTGATGTCGCAGGCGCTCGCCGAGGAGCTCGACACCGGCGCCTCGCGGCTGCTGCTCGGGCGTCGCGCCACCACGGCCACCGCCGCCCTCATCAATGGCACCGCCGCCCACACCGTCGAGTTCGACGACATCTACAAGGAGGCCATCTACCACCCCGGCGCGCCGACCATCGCCGCCGCGCTCGCCGTGGCGCCATCGCGCCACGCCGACGGCCCTGCCCTGCTGCGGGCCGTGATCGCCGGCTACGAGATCTCCACCCGCATCGGCGCGGTGATGGGCCGCGCGCATTACCGCTACTGGCACAACACCGGCACCGTGGGCTGCTTCGGCGCCACGCCGGCCGCCGGCGTGCTGCTGGGCCTGAGCGCCGAGCAGCACGCGCATGCCCTGGCCACGACCGCCACCTTCGCCGCGGGCCTGCAGCAGGCCTTTCGCAGCGACTCGCATGCCAAGCCGCTGCACGCCGGCCGCGCCGCGCAGGCGGGCGTGCAGGCCGCCCTGCTCGCCGGCGCCGGCGTGCTCGGCTCGCCCGACGTGCTCGACGGCGAGGCCGGCCTGGGCGCGGCCATGAGCAATGCACCCTCCTGGGCCGAGGCCACCCGCGATCTCGGCGAGCGCTGGAACATCACCGCCATGACCTTCAAGAACCACGGCTGCTGCGGGCATGCCTTCGCGGCCATCGACGGCGCGCGGGCGCTGCAAAGCCAGCTCGACATCGCACCCGATGACATCACCGGGATCACGGTGGCCACCTACGGCGAGGCGCTGGCGGTGGCCGACATCGCCGATCCGCGCACCGAGGCCGAGGCGCGCTTCAGCCTGCGCTTCGTGGTCGCCAGCGCGCTGCTGCATGGCAGCGTGCGTCTTGATGCCATGAGCCCCGATCGCCTGGCGAGCCCGGCGATCCGCGCGCTCATGGCCCGCATCCGCACCGAGGTCGATCCCGAGTGCGACCGCGCCTTCCCCGGCCAGCGCGCGGCGAGAATCGGCTTCGTCACCCGCGACGGCCGGCAGGCGAGCTTCTTCCAGCCCACCCGCATCGGCGACCCCGACGCGCCGCTCTCCGACCGCGATCTGGACGACAAGTTCCTGGAGCTCGCCGCGCCGGTGCTCGGGACGGCCCGCGCCCGCGACTGGCTGGCCGCGCTCTGGGCACTGGACCAAACCGGCTCGCGCTTTCCGGTCTGAGCCATGCCGCCCCCCGACACGCGCATGCCCCGTTCGTTCGCCAGCCGCGACCACCGCATCACCCGCGCCGATCCGGTCGGTCGCCTCGCGCCACCCGACCACGCCCGCCGCCACGCGCTGGGCGCCCTGGCCGCGCTCGGCGGCCTCACGGCCCTGCCCGGCGCGTCACGCGCGCAGACCGGCGCGGCCGGCGGCTATCCCTCGCGCGCGGTGCGCATCATCATCCCCTTCAGCGCCGGCGGCACCACCGACATCCTGGCGCGCGAGATGGCTGCGCGCTTCGCCGATCGCTGGAAGGTGCCGGTGGTGCCCGAGAACAAGGCCGGCGCCGGCGGCAATCTCGGCACGGCCCAGGCCGCGCAGGCCGTGCCCGACGGCCACACCCTGCTGTGCGCCTCGGTGGGGCCGATCGCGGTCAGCCCCTCGCTGGTGCCCAGACTGCCCTACAACCCGCTCACCGATCTGGTCCCCATCGTGCTGATCGCCGATGTCTGCAACGTGCTGGTGGTGCATCCCGGCGTGCCGGCGCAGACGGTCGAGGAGTTCATCGCCCTCATGCGCCGCCAGCCCGACGCCATGAACTACGGCTCCACCGGCATCGGCACCGCCGCCCACCTCACCGGGGCGCTCTTCGGCCTGCGCACCGGCACCCGTCCGCAGCATGTGCCCTACCGCGGCGCCGAGGCCCTGCGCGACCTGGTCGGCGGCCGCATCCAGTTCATGTTCGCCACCGGACCCTCGGTGATCGGCCTGATCAAGGCCGGCACGGTGCGGGCGCTGGCGGTCACCGGCGACGCCCGCTCGCGTGCGCTGCCCGAGGTGCCCACCCTGCAGGAGAAGAAGCTCGCCAGCTTCGACTCCGGCTCCTGGTTCGGGTTCTTCGGCCCGCGCGGCACGCCGGCCGTGGCGATCGAGTCGGTCAACAGCCTCGTCAACGAGGCCCTGCGCGATCCCGCGGTGCAGGCCCGCATGGTCGCCAATGGCGCCGATCCGGTCGGCGGCACGCCTGAACGATTCGCCGCGCACGTGCGGGCCGAGATCGACAAGTGGCGCGCGGTGATCCGCGAGACCGGGATCCAGCCGGAGTGAGCGCACTGGCGCCCCGCCCGCGGGTGCTGAGCACGCGCCCGCTCGGCCCGGCGATCGCCGCGACGCTGGCCGAGCGCTTCGAGCTGCGCGTGTCACCCGCGCCGCATGTCGAGGCGATCGCCCAGGCGCTGGCCGCGTTCGACCCGCACGCGGTCATCGTCCGCGACGATCTGCCGGCCGAGACCTGCGCGCTCGCCCCCAGCCTGCTGCATCTGGCGCGGCACGGCGTGGGTCTCGACGTCATTCCCATGGCCGCCTGCACACTGCATGGCGTCACGGTGAGCAACGTGCCCGGGGGCAATGCCACCAGCGTGGCCGAGTGGTGCGTGGCGCAGATCCTGGCGCTGCTGCACAGCCTGCCGCAGATCGGCGCCTCGATGCGCAGCCAGGGCTGGGCCGCCACCCGCGCGGCCTTCTCGGGCCGTGCCCACGATCTGGCCGGCCGGCAGGTGGGGTTGATCGGCTGCGGCGCCATCGGCGGCGCGCTGGCCACCATGCTGCACGCCGGCCTGGGCACGCGGGTGAGCGCGCATACCCGCAGCCCGGCGCGACTGCCCGCTTTCGTCCGCGCTCAGGACTTCGCGCAGTGCGTGGCGCAGGCCGATGTGCTGGTGCCCTGCGTGCCGCTCACCGACCAGACCCGCGGGCTGATCAGCGCCGAGGTCATCGCCACCATGAAGCCGGGCGCGCTGTTCGTGAATGCCTCGCGTGGCGAGGTGGTCGACGAAGCCGCGCTGATCGCCGCGCTGCGCGGCGGCCATCTCGGCGGCGCGGCGCTCGATGTCATCACCGATCGCCAGGGGCGCCAGGGCACCGGCCTGCCCGATCTGCCCAACCTGGTGGTCACGCCGCATCTTGCCGGCCATACCGCCGATGCCGCCGAGCGCAACGGCCGCAGCGTCATCGAGGCCCTGGAGGCGGTGCTGCTCGGCGGGCAACGCCCACGGCACCTGGTGAACGCGTCGGCCTGGGTGCCCATGCTCGCGCGCCGGGGCCGACTGCTCGGCCAGGCGGGCTGAGCCGATCGCGCCAAGCCGATGGGCTGAGCCCATCGCGCCGAGCCGCTGGCAGCGGCGCCGCGCTTCAGTCCACCTTCGCGCCGCTCGCCTTCACCACCGGCTCGTAGCGCCGCAACTCGCGCTCGATGAGCGCCGCGAACTGCGCCGGCGTGCCCGGCACCGGCTCGGCCATCATCTGGGCGAAGCGGGTCTGGATGTCGGGCGCGCGCAGCGCTTCACCGAAGACCGCGTTCAGGCGCGCCACCACCTCGGCCGGGGTGCCCGCCGGTGCGGTGAGGCCCCACCAGGTGTCGATCTCGAAACCCGGATAGCTCTCGGCGATGGCCGGTACCTCGGGCAGCAAGGGCGAACGCTGGGCGGTGGTCACCGCCAGGGCCCGGATGCGACCACCGCGCAGGTTGGGCGCAGCCGTGGCGAGGTTGTCGAGGGAGAAGTCCACCTGCCCGGAGAGCAGGGCGAGTTGCGCGGGCCCGCCGCCGGCATAGGGGATGTGCACCGCGAAGAACCCGGCGCGCTGCTTGAAGAGCTCGCCCGCCAGGTGGCCGGCGCTGCCGTTGCCGCCGCTGGCGTAGTTCAGGCGCGCGGGGTTGGCGCGGGCATAGGCGATGAAATCGCGCAGGCTGCCGATGCGCAGCCGCTCGGCGGTCTCGGTGTTGATCACCAGCACGTTCGGGATGCGCACCATCTGCACGATCGGCGCGAAGTCGCGGATGGGGTCGTAAGGCAGCTTCGCGAACAGCCAGGGATTGATCGCGTGCATGGCCACCGCCGCCACCCCGATGGTCTGGCCATCAGGCGCGGCGCGGGCCACGGCCGCCACGCCGATGCCGCCGCCCGCGCCAGGCCGGTTCTCGACGATGACGGTGCCCAGCGACTCGCGCGCCTTCTCCACCAGCATGCGCACGGTGAGGTCGATCGGCCCGCCGGCGGCAAAGGGGACGATCACCCGCAGGGTGCGCGCGGCCTGCGCGCTCGCGGCGCCGTGGCGCCCGGCAGCCAGCCCGGCGGCGCCCAGCGAGATCAGTCGTCGGAAACGGTTCATGCGAGTGCTCCTGCGGGACAGCCGCCGATCATAGCCGAGGGCCGGGCGCGCGCGGCCGCCGCGGCATCGGGCACACTGGCGGCCACCCCGCCAGGAGAACCGCCATGCCCCAGCCCGCCCCGACCGCCGCGCCCCTGCACGCCTGGGATGCGGTCGCCCTCGCCCACGGCGTCCGCACCGGCCTGATCAGCAGCCGCGAGGCGGTGCAGGCCAGCCTCGACCGGATCGCCGCGGTCAATCCGGCCCTCAATGCCGTGGTCGAGGTGATGGCCGACGCCGCGCTCGCGCAGGCCGATGCCGCCGATCGCGCGGTGGCCGAGGGCCAGCCGCTCGGGCCGCTGCACGGCGTGCCGGTCACCGTCAAGATCAACGTCGATCTCGCCGGCTCGGCCACCAGCAATGGCGTGGTCGCGTGGCGCGAGCTGATCGCGCCGGCCGACAGCCCGGTGGTGGCCAACCTGCGCCGCGCCGGCGCCATCGTGGTGGGCCGCACCAACACCCCCGGCTTCTCGTTCCGCTGGTTCACCGAGAATGACCTGCACGGCCGCACGCTCAACCCCTGGTCGCGCGGCCACACGCCCGGCGGGTCCTCGGGCGGCGCCTCGGCGGCGCTGGCCGCCGGCATCGGCGCGATCGCCCACGGCAACGACATCGGCGGCTCCATCCGTTACCCGGCCTACTGCACCGGCACCTTCGGGCTGCGGCCCTCCTTCGGGCGGGTGCCGGCCTTCAATCCCACCGCCAGCGCCGAGCGTCCGCTCAGCGCGCAGCTGATGTCGGTGCAGGGCCCGCTCACCCGCACGGTGCGCGACCTGCGGGTGGCGCTCGCGGCGATGGCCGCCGCCGACCTGCGCGACCCCTGGTGGGTGCCGGCCCCGCTGGCCGGCGACCCGGCGCCCAGGCCGATCCGCGTGGCGCTCACCCTCGACGCCGCCGGCACCGCGGCCAGCGCGCCGGTGCGCGACGCCCTGCGCCGCGCCGCCGACGCCCTGGCCGACGCCGGCTACGCGGTGAGCGAGACCGAGCCCCCCGGCATGGCGCGGGCGGCCGATCTCTGGAACCGGCTGGTGCACGGCGAGGCCCGCCACCTGATGGCGCCAGCGGTCTTCGCCCACGGCGACGCCGGCATCCGCCAGGCCTTCGCCTGGATGCTCGACCAGGCGCCGGACCTGAGCGCGCTCGAGCTCATGCAGGCCAGCGCCAGCCGAACCACGCTGCTGCGCGACATGCTGCGCTTTCTGGCCGAGCACCCGCTGGTGCTGTGCCCGGTGAGCGCCGAGTTGCCGTTCGAGCAGGGCCTGGACACCCGCAGCCGCGGTGACTTCGACCGCGTGTTCCGGGCGCAGGCGCCGCTCTTTCCGGCCGCCGCCCTGGGCCTGCCCGCGCTCTCGGCGCCGGTGGGCATGGCCGAGGGCCTGCCGGTGGGCGTGCAGCTCATGGCCTCGCGGTTTCGCGAGGACCTGCTGCTCGACGCGGCCGAGGTGCTGGAGGCGCGCTTTCCCGGCGCCGGGCCGATCGATCCGCGGCCCTGAGGCCCGCGCGGGACAGGCTCAGCGAAACACCGCCGGGCGCTTCTCCAGGAAGGCAGCCACGCCCTCGCGGGCGTTCTCGGTGAGGAACACCGCCCGCACCACCGCGTCTTCCACCGCCAGCCCGGCATCGGTCACCGCCGGCCCGGCCGCCGCCACGCAGCGCCGGATGCCGGCGATCGCATCGGGGCTGAACTGCGTCACCTCGCGGCCCAGGGCGATCGCATGATCGAGCACCGATTCGCCGGCGGGCACCACCCGGTTCACCAGCCCCATGGCCAGCGCCTCGTCGGCCGGCACCGGGCGCCCGGTGAGCATGAGATCGAGGGCGCGCGAGGGCCCGACCAGCGCCGGCAGGAACTGCGTGCCGGCATAGGCCGGCAGGAGGCCGAGCTTGATCTCGGGCAAGGACACCCGGACATGGGCCGCGGCCACGCGCAACGTGCAGGCCATCGCCAGTTCGAGGCCGCCGCCATAGGCCAGGCCGTTGATCGCCGCCACGCTGACCACCGGCGAGCGCGACAGCCGCACCAGCAGGTCACGGGCCATGGCGCTCTTCTCGAGCCGGGCATCGGGCGGCATGGCCTGCGTCTCGGCCAGGTCGGTGCCGGCGCAGAAGGCCTTCTCGCCCTCGCCGGTGATGATCAGCAGCCGCTGGCCGGCCGCCGCCATGTCGCGCAGGCAGGCATCCAGGGCGAGCAGGATGGGCTTCGTGATGGCATTGAGCTTGGCCGCACGGGTCAGGCGCAGCACCACGCCGCCCTCGAAGGGCTCGAGGCGGCAGTGGCCATGGGCATCGGCCGGCAGACCGGCAGCTCGGGGGGAATCGGACACGGCGGCTCCTGGTGAAGGCGGGCCGCGCCGGCGGCCGCCCGGGCCGCGCCCGGGCACTCGCCGGCGCGCGGCGGATCAGTGACTGAGGATCTTGGAGAGGAATTCCTGGGCGCGCGGCCCGCGCGGCGTCTCGAAGAACTCGGTCTTGGTGCAGTCCTCGACGATGCGGCCCTGGTCCATGAACACCACCCGGTCGGCCACCTTGCGGGCGAAACCCATCTCGTGGGTGACCACCATCATGGTCATGCCCTCGCGGGCGAGTTCGACCATGACATCGAGCACCTCGTTCACCATCTCGGGATCGAGCGCCGAGGTGGGCTCGTCGAACAGCATGGCGATCGGGTCCATGGCCAGCGCGCGGGCGATGGCCACCCGCTGCTGCTGACCACCGGAGAGCTGGCCGGGAAACTTGGCGGCATGGGCCGACAGGCCCACACGCTCGAGCAGTTGCCGGCCCTTCTCGCGGGCCTGGTCGGCGCTGCGCCCGAGCACCCGGGTCTGGCCCAGGGTGAGGTTCTCGGTGATGGACAGGTGCGGAAAGAGCTCGAAGTGCTGGAAGACCATGCCGATGCGCGAGCGCAGCCGGGGAAGGTTGGTGCCGGGCGCGCCGACCGACACGCCGTCGACCCGGATCTCGCCCTTCTGGAAGGGCTCGAGCGCGTTGGCGCACTTGATGAGCGTGGACTTGCCCGAGCCCGAGGGCCCGCAGACCACCACCACCTCGCCCTTGGCCACCCGGGTGGTGCAGTCGGTGAGCACCTGGAAGTCCCCGTACCACTTGCTCACCTGGCTGAACTCGATCATGGACATGGGCGATCCTTGGGCAGGAGGCGGGCGCTCAGCGCACGATCGCGATGCGCGCCTGCAGGCGGCGTACCGCCGCCGACAGCGCCGAGCACAGCACGAAGTACACCACCGCCACGAACAGGTACATCTCGACCACCCGGCTGTCGCGCTGCGCGACCTTGCTGGCCGCGCCCACGAAGTCGGTGACATTGAGCAGCGAGACCAGCGAGACGTCCTGGAACAGGATGATGGTCTGGGTAAGCAGCACCGGCAGCATGTTGCGGAAGGCCTGCGGCAGCACGATCAGGCGCATGGACTGCCAGTAGTCGAGGCCGATGGCATAGGCCGCGCCGACCTGCCCCTTGGGGATGCTCTGGATGCCGGCGCGCATGATCTCGCAGAAGTACGCCGCCTCGAACATGATGAAGGTGAAGTAGGCCGAGCGCTCGGCCCCGATGCTCGGCGGGCGATCGGCGCCGGTGAGGGTCTGCAGGAGCACCGGCACCAGGAAGTAGAACCAGAAGATCACCAGCAGCAGCGGCACCGAGCGCATCAGGTTCACGTACCCGGCCGCGAGCATCGACAGCGGCCGGAACGACGACAGCCGGGCCATGGCCAGCAGGGTGCCGAAGACCACGCCGCCCAGGGCCGCCACCACGGTGAGCTGCACCGTGTACTGCAGGCCCTTGAGCAGGTAGGGCCAGCTGCGCGCCAGGATGTCGAACTCGAGGCCCTGCATCAGCGCCCCGAGCCGATGTAGCCGGGCACTGCCACCCGCCGCTCCACCCAGGCCATCACCCGGTTGGCGGTCATGGCGATCACCACGTAGACCAGCGTGGCCGCGGCGAAGGCCTCGAAGTAGCGGAAGGTGAGTTCACCCATCTCGCGGGTGCGGAAGAACAGCTCGGTGAGCCCGATGGAATAGGCCACCGCGGTGTTCTTGATGAGGTTCATCGTCTCGGAGGTGAGCGGCGGGATGATGATCCGGTAGGCCATGGGCAGCAGCACGAAGCGGTAGGTCTGCGCTTCGGTCAGGCCGATGGCGTAGCCGGCGGCGCGCTGGCCGCGCGGCAGGGACTGGATGCCCGAGCGCACCTGCTCGCTGATGCGCGCCGCGGTGAACAGCCCCAGGCAGACCACCGCGGTGACGAACTGGTGCTCGGTGGGGTCGAGGCTGGTGACCCAGCGCTTCACCGCCGGCACCAGGCCCGGGAGCACGAAGTACCAGACGAAGAACTGGACGATCAGCGGGATGTTGCGGAACAGCTCGACGTAGGCATTGCCCAGCCGCACCAGCCAGGGCCGCCCGGTGGTGCGCAGCACACCGAGCACCGAGCCCAGGAAGAAGGCGATGATCGCCGCGAAGAGCGCCGTGGACAGCGTGAAGGTGAGCCCGCCGGCGAGGGACTCCCACCAGAGGCTGTCGCCATCGGCGTTGGGCTCGAAAAAGATGCCGAGGTTCATGCGCGGCCCCCTGGGGGAGGACCCGGCTCAGGCGCCGGGCCGGGAGACGCTCGCCGCGCCCGCCCGGCGCGGCGCGCGCGACGCGGGCTCAGACGCCCTTGTCGTTGGGGTTGCGGAAGGCGTCCTTCAGCGGCGGGGTCTGCTGGAAGTTCAGGTTCACGCCCTTGGGGGGCACGGGGCTGGTGAACCACTTGGCGTAGATCTTCTCGATCTCGCCCGACTTCATGACACCCGAGATGGTCTTGTCGATGAGCGCCTTGAACTGGGGATCATCCTTGCGCAGCATCATGCTGTAGGGCTCCTGGCGCAGCGACTCGCCCAGGATCTTGAAGTCGCCGGGCGACTTGGCGTTGGCGATCTGGCCGGCCAGCAGGATGTCGTCCATCACGAAGGCGGAGACCCGGTCCTCGACCAGCAGCAGGAAGGACTCGGCGTGGTCCTTGCCGTAGATCTCCTTCACGTCGATGCTCTTGGTCTTCTCGTAGGCCTTGAGCAGCGGCACGGCAGTGGTGCCCGAGGTGGTGGAGATGTTCTTGCCGTTGAGGTCGGTGAGGCTGTTCACGCCGGAGGTCTTCTTCACCGCGGCGGTCACGTTGATCACGAAGTAGGTGGGACCGAAGGCCACCTGCTGCTGGCGCTGCACCGAGTTGGTGGTGGAGCCGCACTCGAGGTCGATGGTGCCGTTCTGCAGCAGCGGAATGCGGTTGCTGGAGGTGACCGGCTGCAGCGCGATCTTGAGATTGGGCAGCTTGAGATCGGCCTTGACCGCGTCGACCACCTTCATGCAGAGGTCCATCGCGTAGCCGATGGGCTGCTGCTTGTCATCGAGGTACGAGAAGGGAATGGACGACTCGCGGTGGCCGATGGTGATGGTGCCGGTCTCCTTGATCTTCTTCAGCGTGCCGGTGAGATCCTGGGCCGAGACCGAGGCCGAGACGAACAGCGCGGCGATGCCCGCGATCAGCGAAACGGTTTTCATGGAAGGGCTCCTCTAAGAAGCGGCGATTATAGGTGGGCGGGCCACGGCCGGGGGAAAGCCCGCGGCGGCGGCAAGGCACTCAGCGGACCGACTCCTCGAGGAACTCGGCGGCGTTGCGCGGGCCCTGCGCCGGCCGGGCCTTCTCCTGGCCACGCAGTTCCACCCGGCGGATCTTGCCCGAGATGGTCTTGGGCAGGTCGCTGAACTCGATACGACGCACCAGCTTGTAGCCCGATACCCGGCCGCGCATGAAGCGGAAGATGTCGGCGGCGGTGGCCGCGCCGGGCTCGTGGCCAGGAGCCAGGATCACATAGGCCTTGGGCACGAAGCCGCGCAGCGAATCCGGCGAGGGCACCACCGCCGCCTCGGCCACCGCCGGGTGCTCGATCAGCGCGCTCTCGAGCTCGAAGGGGCTGATCCGGTAGCCCGAGGCCTTGAACACGTCATCGGCCCGGCCCACGTAGGTGATGTAGCCCTCGGCGTCGCGGGTGCCGACGTCGCCGGTGTGGTAGTACCCGTCGCGCATGCACTCGGCGGTCTTCTCGGGATCGTCGGCGTAGCCGGTCATGAGGGCGAGCGGGCGCCGCGACAGGTCGATGCAGATCTCGCCCTCGTCACCCGGCACGCCGTCGGGGTCGAGCAGCACGATCGGGTAGCCCGGCAGCGGCCGGCCCATCGAGCCCGGCTTCAGGGGCGCACCCGGCGGGTTGCCGATCTGCGCGGTGCTCTCGGTCTGGCCGAAGCCGTCGCGGATGACGATGTTCCAGGCCGCCCGCACCTGCTCGATCACCTCGGGGTTGAGCGGCTCGCCCGCGGAGATCAGCTCGCGCAGCTTCACCGGCCAGGCCTTGAGGTCTTCCTGGATGAGCATGCGCCAGACCGTGGGCGGCGCGCACAGCGTGTTCACGCCATGCTCGACCAGCGTGCCCAGGATGGCCGGCCCGCTGAAGCGGCTGTAGTTGTAGATGAACACGCAGGCCTGCGCGTTGAAGGGCGCGAAGAAGCAGCTCCAGGCGTGCTTGGCCCAGCCCGGCGAGCTGATGGTCCAGTGGACATCGCCCTTCTTCAGGCCCAGCCAGTACATGGTGGACAGGTGGCCCACCGGGTAGCTCACCTGGGTGTGCTGGACCAGCTTGGGCCGCGCCGTGGTGCCGGAGGTGAAGTACTCGAGCAGCGGGTCACCGGCCACGGTGGAATCCGGCGCCTCGAAGGCGACGGGCGAGGCGCGCGAGCCCCAGTAGTCGATCCAGCCCGGCGGCAGGCCGGTGCTGCCCGCCGACACGCTGATCAGGCTGCGCCCGGTGGTGTCGGCCGCCGGCAGTTCCTGGAACTTGGCCATGCCGGCGGCATTGGTGATCACGTGCCGGACGTTACCGCGGCGCAGCCGGTCGGCGAGGTCTTCGCCCGAGAGCAGCGTGGTGGCCGGGATCAGCACGGCACCGAACTTGATCGCGGCGAGCATGGTCTCCCAGAGCGGCACCTCGTTGCCGATCATCAGCAGGATGCGATCGCCGCGCCGTGCGCCCAGGCCGATCAGGAAATTGGCCACCTGGTTGGAGCGCGCCGACAGCTCGGCGTAGCTCAGGCGCGACTGCGCGCCCGACTCCTCGACGATGTGCAGCGCCGGCGCCGGATTGTCGCGGGCCATGGCATCGAAGTAGTCGATCGCCCAGTTGAAGCGGTCGAGCTGTGGCCATTCGAAGCCGGCCACCGCGGCGGCCAGGTCGGTGCGATTGGCCAGCAGGTGATCCCGGCAGGCAAGGAAGCGGTCGAGTTCGCGCACGAGGGTTCTCCGGTGAGTCGGCCCCGGCCTGCCGGCATCGCCAGCCGGAACCGGCCGGCGCCAGGACGGTTCCGGGCGCCATTCTATTCGCCCTGCCCGATCCCGATAATGGGCGCCCCGTCCGGGCCCCGCGGCGCATCCTGCGGTAGTGTCCGGCTGTCCCGACCCGGCACCCATGAGGCCCTCATGCACTACGACACCGCCACCGGCCGACACGGCCTGAAGTTCGACCCCTTCAAGGCGCTCGCCGTGCCGCGTCCGATCGGCTGGATCGGCACCCTGGGGCCCGATGGCCAGCCCAACCTCGCGCCCTACAGCTTCTTCAATGCCGTGAGCGATCGCCCGCCCATGGTGGTGTTCTCCTCGGGCGGCCACAAGGACAGCCTGCGCAACATCCTGGCCAGCGGCGAGTTCACCTGCTCGCTGTCCACGCTCGAGCTTCGCGACCAGATGAACATGAGCTCGGCCACGGTGGCGCCCGGCGTCGACGAGTTCGCGCTGGCCGGCCTCACCGCCGCGCCCGGCGTCACGGTGCGCGCGCCGCGCGTGGGCGAGAGTCCCGCGGCCTTCGAGTGCCGGCTCTGGAAGACCCTCGACATGCCCGCGCCGCCCGACGGCAAGGGCGTCACCTACACCGTGGTCTTCGGCCTGGTCACCGGCATCTACATCGACGATGCCTTCATCCGCGACGGCATCGTCGACACCCCGGCCATGAAGCCGCTCGCGCGGCTGGGCTACATGGACTACTCGGTGCTCTCGCCCGAGACCGTGTTCTCGCTGAACAGACCCACCGTGGCGGCCGACGGGCGCACGGCCTCGGTGGTGCCCGGCCCCTGGGACGGCGTGTACCGCTGAGCCCCGCCATGAACGCGCGGTCGCCGGCCGCCGGCCCGGTCAACATCGTCGGCGCCGGCATTGTCGGCCTGTCGGTGGCCTGGGCGCTCGTCTGCCGGGGCCGCACGGTGCGCGTGTTCGATGCGCAGCCACCGGGCGCCGGCGCCTCCTTCGGCAACTCGGGCTCGCTCTCCAGCGCGTCGGTGGTGCCGCTGGCGGTGCCCGGTGCAGCCCGTGCCGGCCTGAAGATGCTCGCCAGCGCCGATGCGCCGCTGGTGGTCCGCCGCCGCTACCTGCTGCGCGCGCTGCCCTGGCTGCGGCAGTTCGTGCGGGTCTCCGACGAGGCCACGGTGCGGCAGGTGGCCGAGGCGCTGCTCGCCATCCTCTCGCCCACGCTGCCCGCGTGGGAGGCGGTGCTCGCGGCCGTCGGCGCGCGCGACCTGCTCGAGCACACCGGCCAGCTGCATGTCTATGCCTCGCGCCAGGCCCTGGCCGCCGACGGCTTTGCCTGGCGGCTGCGGGCCGAGCTCGGCGTGCGTGCCGAGGCGCTCGATCGCGACGGTCTGCTGGCCCGCCAGCCTGGCCTGGGCCCGGCTTACACCGCCGGCATGTTCCTGCCCGAGGTCGCGGCGATCACCGACCCGCACGGCCTGTGCCTGCGGCTGGCGCAGGCCCTGCGGGAGCGCGATGTCGAATTCATCCAGGCCCCGGTGGATGCGCTGCGCGCCGATGGCGGCCTGCAGGCCGCCGGCCGCACCTTTGCGGCGCAGGCCAGCGTGCTGGCGGCGGGTGCCTGGTCGATGGACCTGCTGCGCCCGCTGGGCCTGCGCGTGCCCCTGGAAAGCCAGCGCGGCTACCACCTGCAGCGCAGCAGCGCCGAGGTCGCGCCCGGCCAGGCCTTGCGCGGACCGGTGGTCACCGGCGACACCAAGGTCTTCATCGTGCCCATGCGCGCCGGGGTGCGCTGCGGCGGCACGGTGGAGTTCGCCGGCCTGCGCGCCGATCCCGGCGAGCGCCGCTTCGCGCTGCTGCAGTCAAGCTTCGCGCGCGCCTTCCCCCAGGCGGGCGAGGCCGGCGCGGCCGGCCAGACCCGCTGGATGGGCCATCGCCCCTGCCTGCCCGACACGCTGCCGGTGCTGGGCCCGTTGCCCGGGCTGCCCTCGGTCTGGGCCGCCTTCGGCCATGGCCACCTCGGCCTGACCATGTCGGCCGTCACCGGGCAGTGGCTGGCCGACGCACTCTGCGGCCGCGATGTGCCTGAACTGGCCCGCTTCGGCATCCAGCGGCCCAGCCTGGGCGCGCGGCAGGCCGTCTGACCGAATCCGCCCCGACAACCCATGCCCACGCCGCAGGAGCGCCCATGAACCCGACTTCGCAGGCCCGCGTCATCGACACCGGCACCGACCAGCTGTTGTGCGAGATCCGCGACTCGGTCGCGCTGATCACCCTGAACCGGCCGCAGGCCCGCAATGCCCTGTCCGACCAGCTCACGCCGGCGCTGCGACGCATGATCCGCGACTGTGGTGACGATCCCGAGGTCGGCGCGCTGCTGATCACCGGCGCGGGTACGGCGTTCTGCGCCGGCGGCGACGTCAAGGGCATGGGCGACAACAGCAGCCGCAAGGACTGGTCGCCCCAGGCCCGCATCAGCGACCTGGTCGAGCGCCAGCGTCTGCTCACCGGCGCGCTGATGGCGGTGCGCAAGCCCACGATCGCCGCGCTGCCCGGCGCAGCCGCCGGCGCGGGCCTGGCCATCGCGCTGGCCTGCGACATCCGCATCGCGGCCGCCTCGGCCTTCGTGAGCGCCGGCTACTCGCGGATCGGGCTCTCGGGTGACTACGGCGTGGCCTGGTTGCTCACCCGCGCGGTGGGCTCGCCGATGGCCCGCCAGCTGATGTTCACCTCCGAGCGGGTCGACGCCGAGCGCGCCGAGCGCATCGGCCTGTTCAACCGGGTGGTGCCCGACGCGCAGCTCGCGCCCGAAGCCTTCGCGATGGCCCGGTCGATGGCGCAGGGCCCCCGGCAGGCGCTGGCCAGCATCAAGGACAACCTCGACGAGGCGCTGCACATCGACTTCGATGCCGCGCTGCGTCAGGAGGCGCGCCGTCTGGTCGCCTGCTCGGCCACCGAAGACCATCGGGAGGCGGTGCGCGCCTTCGTCGAGAAGCGTGCGCCGGTGTTCACCGGCCGCTGACCCCCGCGAGCCCACCCGCATCCGCCAGCCCCCAACCCTGTCGAGCCGCCCATGACCCTCGCCACCCAGCCGCCCAACGCCGACGCCGCGCCCGCCACCATCGCGCCGCTGCGCAATGCCGCCACCCTGGTGGTCATGCGCGACGCGCCCCAGGGCCTGGAGGTGCTGCTGCTGCGTCGCGCCGAACGCGGCGACCACAGCAGCGGCGCCTGGGTCTTCCCGGGCGGCGTGCTCGACGCCGCCGACCGCGGCGGGCATGCCCACTGCCACGGGCTGGACGATGCCGCTGCCAGCACCGGCATGGGCCTCGCCGAGGGCGGCCTCGACTACTACGTGGCGGCCATCCGGGAGTGCTTCGAGGAATCCGGACTGCTGCTCGCCTGCGAACCCGACGGGTCGCTGGTGCGCCTGGAGGGCGAGCGTGGCGAGGCCATCCTGTCGTGGCGGCCGCGGCTGCATCGCGGCGAGACCACGCTGGCCGCGCTGTGCGAGCACTTCGGACTGCGGCTGGCCACGCAGCACCTCGCCTACCACGCCCGCTGGGTCACGCCGGCAATCCGCGTCAAGCGCTGGGACACCCGCTTCTTCTTCGCGATCGCGCCCCAGGCGCAGGAGTCGGCGCACGATGCCGTCGAGCTCGTGGAGCAGCTCTGGTTGCCGCCCGCCGAGGCGGTGGCGCGCAGCGACTCCCTCAAGCTGCTCGGCCCCACGCGGGTCACGCTCGAGACCCTGGCCCGATTCAACCGCGCGCAGGACGTGCTCGACCACGCGCGCGCGCCGCGCACCGTGGCCCTGCCCGCGCCGCGGGTGGCCGACGGCCCGCAGGGCATGATGCCGGTGGCGGCCGATCACCCCGCCTGGGCCGAGGTCGGCCGGCTCGATCCGGCAGGCCACGGCAGCGCGCGCTATGCGATCGAACCCGGCCTGGCGGTTCGCCTCTCGCCGCGGGTCATCCGCGTCACCGCGCCCAATCCCGGCATGATGACCGGCCCCGGCACCAACACCTACCTGGTGGGCGGCGGCCCGGCGAACCGCTGGGCGGTGATCGATCCCGGCCCGTCGCTGGGCGTGCATCTCGATGCCGTGGTGGCAGCCGCGCCCGGCCCGATCGAGCTGATCCTGGTCACCCACACCCATCCGGACCACTCCCCGGGGGCGGTCGCACTCGCCGCCCGCACCGGCGCGCCGGTGCTGGGCCGCATCGCCGACCACGCCGCCAACCAGGACCCCAGCTTCGCGCCCAGCCGCCAGCCGGTTCATGGCGAATGCCTGCGCGTCGACACCGGGGTCAGCCTGCGGGTGCTCCACACCCCGGGGCACGCCTCCAATCACCTGTGCTTTCTCCTCGAGGAGGAGGCCACGCTGTTCACCGGCGATCACCTGATGGGGGCCTCCACCGTGGTGATCGGCCCGCCCGATGGCGACATGAGCGCCTACCTCGAGTCGCTGCGGGCGCTGGTGCCCCTGCCGCTCGAATGGCTGGCGCCCGGCCACGGCTTCCTCATGGCCGAACCGCGCCGCGTGATCGAGGGCGTGATCCGGCATCGTCTCGCCCGCGAGACCAAGGTGCTGCAGGCCCTGAACGAACTCGGCCCGGCCGATGCCGGCACCCTGCTCGCGAAGGTGTATGACGACGTGCGCCCTGCCCTGCACCCGGTGGCGCTGCGCTCGCTCACCGCGCACCTGATCAAGCTGCGCCGCGACGGCAGCGCGGCACTCGAGGGCGAGCGCTGGCGAGCGCTGGCACGGAGCTGAGGGTCGCCTTTCCGATTTCTGGCAGCCCATCACCACGCCGAAAACAAGGCATTGTTCTGGCGCGCAGGCGCAAGCACTATGCTGACCCGGAGGCGGCCGGAAGCGTCCGCCCGATAACCACGGAGACACACATGAACAGATCGCTCAGGAAGTTCCTGGCGGCAGCCGGTTTCTCGCTGCTGGCCGCCGGCATCAGCACCCCGGCCACCGCCTCCGATGTCTGGAAGCTCGGCACCGCTGCCATGCAGGGCACGGTGCTTTACGACATCGTGATGAAGTTCATCAACGACTTCAACGCGGCCGCCGGCGGCGAGCTCAAGCTCGAGTACCAGCACGTGGGCAACGAGCAGGAGATGCACCAGCAGGTGGTGCGCGGCCGGCTCCAGGCCGGCGCCTCGTCGTTCGCCGGTGGCGCCATCACCGTGCCTGAAGGCGCGGTCTTCAATGCCCCCTACATCTGGAAGAACGACGAGGAGCGCGCCTGGGTGACCGACAACCACGGCACCCCGGTCATGAAGAAGCTCTACGCCGAGAAGGGCCTGGAGCTGATCTACGTCGCCGACGTGGGCTGGAACGACATGGTCTGCAAGACCGCCTGCCTGACCCCGGACAGCATCAAGGGCCAGAAGATGCGCGTGTCGCCCTCGCCGGCCTCGCGCATCGTCTTCAAGCAGCTCGGCGCCAACGGCGTGCAGATGCCGCTCACCGAGCTGTGGCCTGGCCTGCAGAGCGGCCTGGTGGTGGGCGCCGACCTGCCCTTCCTGTTCTATGTCACCACCCCGGCCGCCCAGAGCGCGCCGCACTACGTGATGACCCGGCACTACTTCCATCCGTCCACCTTCATCGTCAACAAGGCCCTGTTCGACGGCATGAAGCCCGCGCTGCGCGAGAAGATGATCAAGGCGCTGCCGGACCTCGCCTGGGCGCGCAAGCAGGTGGCCGACACCGAGAAGCCCAAGATGGAGGAGTTCCGTCGCAAGGGCGGCTTCGTGCACGAACTCACCGCCGAGCAGCGCGAGGCATTCGCCAAGGTGATCCGCCCCGGCCAGGCCGAGCTGGTGCAGGCCATCGGTGGCAAGGCGCAGACCGTCTATGACGCCCTGCAGGAAGGCAAGAAGGTCTGGGCCGCGAAGTACGAGAAGAAGTGATAGCGGGGCGCGCTGCGCGGCCGCGCGCTCAGCGCGGCGGCGCGGCCGTCACCCGTGGCAGGCCGAAGGCCAGCCAGGCACCCAGGATGTTGCCCAGCGCGGCAATCATCACCGCCGCTCCGTAGCCCTGGGTGCGGTCGTAGATCCAGCCGGCCAGCACCGGCAGGCTGATCGCGGCGATGCACCAGGCAATGTAGAGCTGCCCGGCCACCCGGCCGAAGGCGTTGCGGCTCCAGTAGCGGGCGATCGCCCCCGCGGTCATGCCCGAAATGAAGCCGTAGCCCATGCCGATCATGACCAGGCAGGGCACGGCCACCAGCGGCCCTGGCCACAGGCTGAGCATCACCGCGCCCGTCAGCGAGAACAGATGGGCGAAAGCGGCCACATGCGGCACCGCGAAGCGGTCGATCAGCCAGCCGCCGCCGATGCGCGCGCAGGCGATGAAGCCGGTGATCACCGAGGTGGCGCCCAGCGCCATCGCGGTCTGTCCACCATAGGCCTGGATGATGCCCGCGGCCTGGCTCATCACCGTCAGCCCGGCCGCCGCCGCCAGGAAGAACACCGCGAACAGGCGGAAGAACAGCGGCCAGCGGGGATCAACCGATCCGGCCGCCTGCGGCGTGTCGTCCTGCATGCGGATGTCGGCCACGCCCAGCAGCAGCGCGGTGAGCAGGCAGCAGAGCAGCACCGCCAGGGCCAGGCCGTAGAGGGTGGGGCGCAAGCCCCAGGTCTGGATGGCCCAGCCGAACAGCGGCGCGCCGATCATGGCGCCCAGCGGATAGAGCCCGATCACGTAGCCGTTGACCAGCCCGGTATGGGAGCGGACCGTCTGGTTCACGCCTTGCTGGACCAGGATGAAGCCGACCCCGCCGCCGATGCCGAACAGCAGCCCGTACCCGAGCATCAGTTCGAGGAAACCGGTGGCGCCCGCGGTGAGCGCCAGCCCCAGGCCGCTGAGGATGCCGCCGCCCACGGTGAGCGGCACCGGCCGCACCCGCCGATACAGCCAGG
The DNA here is from genome assembly GCA_044356115.1 of Burkholderiaceae bacterium. GTDB lineage: Bacteria > Pseudomonadota > Gammaproteobacteria > Burkholderiales > Burkholderiaceae_E > Quisquiliibacterium. Next base: position 6,955 of record JBIKWU010000001.1, on the reverse strand, counting down.
GCCCCAGGTTCATGCCCAGGGTGAGGCTGCACGCCGCCAGCCCGAAGATGAACGTCATCTGCGCCCGGCTGATGCCGAGCAGGCTCTCCATCGGCTTCAGGAACACGCTGAAGGCATAGATGGTGCCGAAGGGCAGGTTCATCGCCGTGGCCGCGGCGATGGCCGCAGCCGGACGCAACCGCGGGGACAGGCTCATGCCGACCCCGCGACGGCGTGCCAGCCCGCGCTCATTCCGGCTGGATGCCGGCGTCGCGGATGCTCTTGCCCCAGGCCGCGTGCTGCTCGACGGTGAAGCGGCGGAAGTCCTCCAGCGACATGGGCGCCGGCTCCAGGCCCAGGCCCATCATGCGCTCGCGCACGGCGGGGTTTGCCAGCACCTTGTTGATGGCCGCGTTGAGGGTCTGGACGATGGCTGGCGGCATGCCTGCCGGCCCGATCATGCCGCCCCACACCGTGAAGGTGAAGCCGGGCACGGTCTCGCCCACCGGGGGCAGATCGGGCAGCATCGCCGAGCGGGTGTCGGCCTGCACGCCGATCAGCTTGAGCTTGCCGGCCTTGATGAAGCTCTGTGCCGCGGCCCAGTCGACGAACATGAATTCCACCTGCCCCACCGCGATGTCGGTCATGGCCGGCGGCGTGCTCTTGTAGGGCACCGGCTGCGCGTCCATGCGGCCGTACTTCACGAAATGCGCGCCGGCCACCTGCCCCGTGGAGTTGCCGAAGCCGTAGGAGAACTTGCCGGGATTGGCCCGCACGTGGGCCACCAGTTCCTGCGGCGTGCGGATGGGGGAATCGGCCTTGATGGCCAGCGCGAACAGGAAGTAGTTGACCCGGGCGATCGGCGTGAAGTCCTTCAGCGGGTCATAGCGGAGCTTCTTGAACAGGTGCGGGTTGGCCGAGTGCGCGGTGTTGGTGGTCATCATCAGCGTGTAGCCATCGGGCTCGGCCTTGGCCGCGGCCTCGGCCGCGATCTGGCTGGAGGCGCCGGGCTTGTTGTCGATGACGAAGGGCACGCCCAGGCTTTTCTGCAGTTCCTCGGTGACCAGCCGGGTGAGGATGTCGGTGCCGCTGCCCACGGCGAAGGGCACGATCACGCGAATGGGCCGCGAGGGGTAGGCCTGCGCCGCAGCGCTGCCGGCCGACAGCGCCAGCACGCAGGCGGCAAGGGCGGAAACAAGGTGAAATCTCATGGGGTGGCTCCTGGACACGGCGCCGGACTGTCGGCGCCAGCCCGTCATTGTGCGCGATTCCAGCTCGCCGGCTCGACCATGGCCCTGGCCAGCGGCTCGCGCCAGGCCGGCGCGGCGATCGCGATCAGGCGCCGCGCGCGCTCGGCCAGCGTGCAGTGGCGCAGGTCAGCCACCCCGTGCTCGGTGACCACCAGGTCGACGTCGCTGCGGGTGACGGTGACCGTGCCGCCAGCCAGCACCGGCACGATGCGGCTGCGCCGGCCGCCCTGCGCATCGGCGGGCAGCACGATCACCGAGCGGCCGCCCGGGCTGCGACGCGCGGCGCGGGCGAAGTCGTTGGCGCCGCCCACGCCGCCGCGCGGCAGGCCGTCGAGTGACTCGGCATTGACCTGTCCGCTGAGATCGACCTCGAGGGCCGAGTTGATGGCAAAGAAACGCTCGATGCCGGCCAGCACCCGCGGCCCATGGGTGTAGGCGCCACGCGCCAGCCGCAGCGCGGGATTGCGATGCGCCCAGCGGTGCAGGCGCGGTGTGCCGCAGACGATGTTGGTGACGGTAAGCCCGGCGTCGATCGACTTGAAGGCATTGGTGACCGCGCCGGCCTCGATGAGGTCGAGCGCGCACTCGCCGAGCAGGCCGGTGTGGATGCCGAGGTCACGATGGCCGCGCAGGCCGGCGAGGACCGCATCGGGCAGCGCGCCGATGCCGGTCTGGACCGTGGCCCGCTCGGGAATCAGCGCCGCCACCCAGGTGGCGATGCGCTGCTCGGTCTGCCCGAAGCGCGCCGCCGGGATGGACAGCGGCGCGGCCTGCGCGCGCACCACCGCGTCGATGCGCAGGCCCTCGGGCAGGCTCGCGCCGTGGGTCCAGGGCGCCTGCGGGTTGAGCTCGGCGATGACCACGCGGGCGCGCATCGCGGCCGCCGCCGCGTAGTCGTTGCCCAGGCCCAGGCTGGGCGGACCGCCGCCCTCGCCCGGGGCGAGTTGCAGCAGCACCACATCGGCCCGCCAGCGACCGCTCTGGAAGGCGTCATCGAGTTCGCTGTAGTGGATGGGCAGCACGTCCAGGCAGCCGGCCTGCGCCAGCGGCACGGTGGCGCCCATGGCGCCGTAGGATTCGAAGCGCAGATGGTCGGCGTGCGCCGGCGTGAAGCTGTCCGAGAAGGTGGCGCCCAGGAACACCGACACGCCCCCCAGTGCGGCACGCTGCGCCACCAGCGCGCTGGTGAGGGTCAGGGGCTCGGCGCCCGCCTGCGCGCAGACCACCCGGTCACCGGGCCGCAGCCAGGCGCCCAGCGCGAGTGCCCCGGGCTCGATCGGGGCAGGCAAGGCCACGGCCGGGCGCGCCTCAGTAGGACTTGGGCAGGCCGAGCACCCGCTCGGCGATGAAGCACATCACCAGTTGCGGGCTGACCGGCGCGATGCGCGGGATCATCACCTCGCGCAGATAGCGCTCGACGTGGTACTCGCGGGCATAGCCGAAACCGCCGTGGGTCATCACCGCCTGCTGGCAGGCGTTGAAGCCGGCCTCGCCGGCGAGGTACTTGGCGGCGTTGGCCGCGGCGCCGCAGGGCAGGTTGTTGTCGTACTGCCAGGCCGCCGACAGGGTCATGAGCCAGGCGGCCTCGAGCTCCATCCAGTTGACCGCCAGCGGGTGCTGGATCGCCTGGTTCTGACCGATGGGGCGGTTGAACACCACCCGCTCCTTGGCGTAACGGGTGGCGCGGCGCAGGGCCGCGTGGCCCAGGCCGATCGCCTCGGCGGCGATCATCACCCGCTCGGGATTCATGCCGTGCAGGATGTACTCGAAACCGCGCCCCTCCTCGCCGATGCGATCTTCCACCGGCACCTCGAAGTTCTCGATGAAGAGTTCGTTGGAGTCGATGGGCTTGCGGCCCATCTTGTCGATCTCGCGCGCGGTGATGCGGGTGCGGTCGAAGTCGGTGTAGAACAGGCTCAGCCCTTCGGTGGGCCGCTTGACCTCCTCCAGCGGCGTGGTGCGGGCCAGCAGCAGCATCTTGTCGGCCACCTGCGCGGTGGAGATCCAGACCTTGTGGCCGTTGACCACGTAGCGGTCGCCCTTGCGCTCGGCGCGGGTCTTGAGCTGGGTGGTGTTCAGGCCGGTGTTCGGCTCGGTGACCGCGAAGCAGGCCTTCTGGCGACCCTGCACCATGGGCGGCAGCATGCGCAGCTTCTGCTCGTGGGTGCCGAAGACCACCACCGGGTTCAGCCCGAAGATGTTGATGTGCACCGCCGAGGCGCCCGACATGCCGGCCCCCGACTCGCTGATCGCGCGCGCCACCAGGCAGGCCTCGACCACGCCCAGGCCCGAGCCGCCGTACTCCTCCGGCGTGCACACGCCCAGCCAGCCGGCCTCGGCCAGCGCGTGATAGAGCTCGTGCGGGAAGCCGCCCTCCTGGTCCTTGCGCGACCAGTAGTTGTCGTCGAAGCGCTCGCAGATGCGCGCGACCGACTCGCGGATGCTTTCCTGTTCCTGGGTGAGGGCGAAATCCATGGCAGCCTGATTGTCTTCGGAGGGAGGGGAACGGGCACAGGCCCGCGCTCGGAATTGTCGATGCCGCCCGACGGGCCGGCCACGGGACGCGGCCGGATTCGAGACGGCGCGGCGCAATGGCCCCGCGGTGGCCTCGGCCGGGCCCCGAGAGTACCCTTGCCGCCGATCCCGCGCGAGGGCGCGGACCTGACCGGAGCCCATGATGTTCGAACCCACCCTGGCAGGCAGCCTGCCCAAACCCGCCTGGCTGGCCGAGACCCACAAGCTCTGGCCACAGTGGCGCAGCGAGGGCGCCGAGCTCGCCGCAGCCAAGGCCGACGCCACCCTGCTGTGGCTCAAGCTGCAGGAGGACGCAGGCCTGGCCACGGTGGGCGACGGCGAACAGTCGCGTCAGCACTTCGTGCACGGTTTCCTGGAGGCGGTCGAAGGCATCGATTTCGCCAACAAGGTGAAGATGGGCATCCGCAACAACCGCTACGACGCGATGGTGCCGCAGGTCACCGGCGCGCTGCGCCTGAAGGGTCGGGTGCACCAGGCCGAGGCCCGCCTGGCGCGGGCCCACACCACGCGTCGCCTGAAGTTCACCCTGCCCGGGCCGATGACCATCGTCGACACCGTGGCCGACCGCTTCTATGGCGACAAGGTCCGCATGGCCATGGCCTTCGCCGACCTGCTCAACCAGGAAGCGCGCGGCCTGCAGGACGATGGGGTCGACGTGATCCAGTTCGACGAACCCGCCTTCAACGTGTTCATGGACGAGGTCACCGACTGGGGCATCGAGGCGCTGCATCGCGCCACCGAGGGCCTGAGCTGCACCACCGCCGTCCACATCTGCTACGGCTACGGCATCCAGGCCAACATCGACTGGAAGGAATCGCTCGGCCAGGAGTGGCGGCAGTACGAGAAGATCTTCCCGGCGCTGGCCGCCAGCCGCATCGACCAGATCTCGCTCGAGTGCGCGGGCTCGAAGGTGCCGATCGAACTGATGGCGCTGCTCAAGGGCAAGGACGTCCTGGTCGGCGTGATCGACGTGGCGAGCGAGGTGGTCGAGACGCCCGAGGAGGTCGCCCAGACCATCGGCCGGGCCCTGCAGCACGTTCCCCGCGAGCGGCTGTTTCCGTGCACCAACTGCGGCATGGCCCCGATGGATCCGGACATCGCCCGCCGCAAGCTCGCCGCGCTGGGCGAGGGCGCGCGCCTGGCGCGCCAGCGCTACGGCGGCTGAAGCCCGACGCCCGGGCCCGGGGCGTCGGCCAGCGCCGCCTCGAACCAGCGACCGAACCAGTCGGCCGCCAGCCGCCCCACCTGGACGAGCGCGCCCGGCTCCGGAAAGAGATGGGTGGCCTTCGGCACGATGGACAATCGCTTGGGGCAGCGCAACTCGGCCAGCGCCTCGCGATTGATGGCCAGCACGATGTCGTCATTGCCGCCCACCACCAGCAGCACCGGGGCGCGCACCGCCCGCAGCACGGCGCGATCGGCCAGATCGGGTCGGCCGCCACGCGACACCACCGCGGCCACCGCCCCGGGGGCGGCCGCCGCCAGGCGCAGCGCCGCGGCGGCACCGGTGCTCGCGCCGAACAGGCCCAGCGGCAGACCGGCCGTGCGCGGATCGGCCGCCAGCCAGCTCGCCGCCCCGCTCAGGCGGCGGGTGAGCAGATCGATGTCGAAGCGGGCCTCGTCGCGCTGATCCTCCTGCGCGCTGAGCAGGTCCACCAGCAGCGTGCCCAGGCCGGCCTCGCGCAACTGCGCGGCCACCGCCAGGTTGCGCGGCGAGTGCCGCGAGGAGCCGCTGCCATGCGCGAACAGCACCACGCCGGCCGGCTGCAGCGGCAGCGCGAGCTCGCCCTCCAGGAACCCGGACGCACCGGCGATGCGCACCCGCGCATTCAGCGCGCCGCGCCGCGGCCCGTTCACGACGCCTCCCGCAGACCCAGCAGCGCGATCACCTCGGCGTCGTCCACCTGCCGGAAGTCGCGGTAGAAGGCGCCCACCGCGCCGAACAGTGCCGGCCGGTGCAGGCAGACCACCTCGTCGGCAAACCCGGCCACGGTCTCGAGGCTATCGCGCGCGCCGACCGGCACCGCGCAGACCAGCCGCGAGGGCTTCTGCGCCCGCACCGCATGCAGGGCCGCGATCATGGTCGCGCCGGTGGCCAGGCCGTCATCGACCACGATCACCACTCGGCCCGCAGCCTCCACCGGCGGCCGGGCGCCGAAGTAGGCAAGGCGTCGCCGGTGCAGCTCATCGAGCTGCCGGGCCCGCTCGCCGGCCAGGTAGCCGGCATCGGCACCCACGTCGCGGGCGTGGGGCGAGAGCCAGCACCAGCCGGTCTCGTCGACCGCGCCAACCGCGAACTCGGGGGAGAAGGGCGCGCGCAGCTTGCGCACCAGCACCAGGTCGAAATCGGCGGCCAGCCGCTGCGCGATCCGCTGGCCCATCGCGACGGCGCCACGCGGAATCGCCAGCACCAGCGCCTGGCGGTCGCGATAGCGGGAGAGCGCGGTGGCGAGCTGGTCGGCGGCGTCGAGTCGGTCCTGGAAGATCATGGCGGGCGAGGCACGAGGGCGTGCACCCATTGGACGCGCCCGCGCCCCCCGCCGCCTTGAGCGCGCGCAGCCGCGGCCTTCGCCGCCGCGCGCGCCGGCAGGGTCAGGCCACGAAGCCGGCGAGGCGCCCGCGGATGATCGACTCGGCCTGCGCCATGATGCGATCGACCAGTTCCTTGACGGTGGGGATGTCGTGGATGAGGCCGGCCACCATGCCGCAGGACCAGGCGCCGGCGTCCATGGTGCCGTCAAGCATGATCTTGGGATACACGCCAGCCACCTCGTCGATGATGTCCTCGAACTTGAGGTTCGCGCCCAGCGCCTTCTCCTTGGCGAGGAGCCGATCGACCGCCTCGTTGCGCAGCACCCGCTCGGTGTTGCGCAGCGGGCGCATCACCAGCCGGGTGTCGAGCTCGCTTGCGGCGACGATCGCCTGCTTGACGTTCTCGTGCACAGGCGCCTCGCGCGTGGCGATGAAGCGCGTGCCCATGTTGATGCCATCGGCGCCGAGCGACAGCGCGGCAGCCAGCGAGCGCCCGTCGGCCATGCCACCGGAGGCCACGAAGGGGATCTTCAGCTCGTCGGCGGCGCGCGGCAGCAGGATGAAGTTGGGGATGTCGTCCTCGCCGGGATGGCCGCCGCACTCGAACCCGTCGACGCTGACCGCGTCGCAGCCGATCGCCTCGGCCTTCAGCGAATGGC
>JBIKWU010000242.1:0-6224 GCA_044356115.1 Burkholderiaceae bacterium | reverse complement strand
CCGCCTCGTGCAGACCCGGCAGCCACTTCTGCGGGTTGTTGCCCGCGGTCTCGACCACCTTCACGCCGCCGTCGATGATGGCGCGGATGTAGCCCGGGTAGTCAGGCGAGGACACCGTGGGCAGGAAGGTGAGGTTCACGCCGAAGGGCTTGTCGGTCATCTCGCGGCAGCGCCGGATCTCGTTGGCCAGCGCCTCGGGCGACTTCTGGGTGAGCCCGGTGATCAGGCCCAGGCCGCCGGCGTTGGAGACCGCCGCGGCGAGCTCGGCAAAGCCGACATAGTGCATGCCACCCTGGATGATCGGGTGCTCGATGCCGAAGAGTTCGGTGATTCGGGTTTTCATGGCGGGGCTTTCGCGGGGTTGGCGGGGGAAGAGGGGTCAGTCCACCTTGGCGCCCGAGGCCTTGACCACCGGCCCCCAGCGACGCAGCTCGTCCTGGATCATGGCGGCCATCTGCTCGGCGGTGCCGCCGACGATCTCGTAACCGAGCTCGTTCATCCGCCGCACGAACTCGGGCGCGCGCACCGCCTTCTGGCCCTCGGCATTCAGACGCTCGATGATCTCGCGCGGCGTGCCGGCGGGCGCCGACAGGCCGAACCAGGCGGTGGACTGGTAGTTGGGGAACCCCGCCTCGATCATGGTGGGCAGATCGGGCAGCGCGGCGGCTCGCTTCGGGCCGGTGGTGGCCAGCGCCTTGAGCTTGCCGGCCCGGATCTGCGAGATCGCCGACGGGATATTGTCGAACATGAGCTGCACCTGCCCGCCGATGAGGTCGGTGAGCGCCGGGCTGCTGCCCTTGTAGGGGATGTGCGCGATGTCCAGGTTGAGCATCTGCCGGAACATCTCGCCCGACAGGTGGATGGTCGAGCCGCTGCCGCTCGAGGCATAGCTGAACTTGCCGGGATTGGCGCGGATCAGCGCCACCAGCTCGGCCACGGTATTGGCCTTGACCCCGGGGTTGACCACCAGCACGTTGGCGAAGGCGCCCATCACGATGATCGGGGCGAGGTCCTTGTTGGGGTCGTAGGTCAGCTTCGAGTACAGGAACGGCGTGATGCCGTGCAGGCTGCTGGGCGAGACCACCAGGGTGTAGCCGTCGGGCGCCGAGCGGGCCACGAACTCCGAGCCGATGTTGCCCCCCGCGCCGGGACGGTTGTCCACGTTGACGGGCTGCCCGAGCAGGCGCGTGAGCTCAGCGGCCATCGCCCGGCCGATGATGTCGGTGGCGCCGCCAGGGGCATAGGGCACCACCAGCCGGACGGGCCTGGCCGGCCAGGCCTGGGCGCGCGCGGGCGCGCCGAGCAGGGCGGGCGCGGTCGCTGCCGCCATCACCAGGGCTCGACGGCGTGAGAATCGGGATCGGGTCGGGGTATGCATCGCGATGAACTCCTGGGTTGTCGGGCACGCCAGAGGCCCGGCGCGCAGTAGCCCGCCGGCGGTTCGCCGGTCAGGCCGGCGGCCATCATAGTCCGAGGGCCGTCACCCCGGCGCGCGCGCGGGTTCGATCCGCCCGCGGCTGCGCCGCCCGGCCCGGGTTGACGCTGGCCGCGCCCCGCGGCTAAGGTCCGCCCACCATGAAGATCGCCCTCTGGCCCCGCTTCGCCCGCGCCCCGCTGCTCGACCACCTCGGTCGTGAAGCGGATTTCCACTGCCAGCTGGTCGACGATGCCGACAGCCTGCGCGCGGCGCTCGACGGGGCCCGGGCCCTGGTCATGCCGGGCAGCTCGTATGACGCGACCGTGGCCGGGGTGCTGCGCGAGCAGGCCGGTACGCTGCGCTTCATCCAGCTGCTCACCGCCGGCTACGAAGGCCTGCTCGAGCATGGCGTGCCGCCGGGGGTTCGGGTGGCCAACGCTGGCGACAGCTGGTCGCCGGCCGTGGCCGAGCACGCCGTGGCGCTGATGCTGGCCATGGTCAAGTGCCTGCCGCTGGCGTTCGCGGCGCAGGCCCGCCGCAGCTGGGACGCCGGGCGCATCGGCCCGCGCATGGGCACGCTGCAGGATCGCACGCTGGTGATCGTGGGCTGCGGCAGCATCGGGCGCGAGGCCGCCCGGCGGGCGCGCGGCCTGGGCATGCGGGTGATCGGCGTCGCGCGCAGCGCGAGGCCCATGCCCGATGTCGACGAGGTGCTCGCCGCCGATCAGCTCGATGCCACGCTCGGCCTCGCCGACCTGGTGCTGGTGGCGGTGCCCTCCAGCCCGGCCACGCGCGGCCTGATCGACGCGGCGCGGCTCGCCGCCTGCCGGCCGGGCGCGATGCTGGTCAACGTGGCGCGCGGCAACGTGGTCGATTCGGCCGCGCTCGCGCAGGCCCTGCGCGCCGGGCAGCTGGCGGCGGCGGCGCTGGACGTGACCGATCCCGAGCCGCTCACGCCCGAAGACCCGCTGTGGGACGCGCCCAACCTCATCGTGACGCCGCATGTCTCGGGCTCCAGCGGGCCCGAGGGGCTGGCGCGGCTGGCCCGCACCGTGACCGCGAACCTGCGGCGCGAGGCCGAGGGCCGGACGCCCCTGCACCTGATCACGCTGTAGCGCGGCGCGGCGCCGCCCCTGGCGCGCCGGGCCCTGGTGCCGGAGGCGGGAATCGAACCCGCACTTCCTTTCGGAAACCGGATTTTGAGTCCGGCGCGTCTACCAGTTCCACCACTCCGGCACGGCATCGCCCCCGGATTATGCGGATTCGGATGTCCGGCGCCAAACCGGCGCTGGCAGGATCGGGGGCGCCACGGGTAGAGTCGGCGCATGAAGACACCCCATGATTTCTCCGGCCGCGTGGCGCTGGTCACCGGCGCGGCCTCGGGCATCGGCCTGGCCTGCGCCCACACCCTGGCCAGCGGCGGCGCCCGCGTGGTGCTGGCCGACCGCCAACCCGAGCCCGGCGAAGCGGCCGTCGCGCAGATCCGTCAGGCGGGCGGCGAGGCGCTGTTCGTGCCGGTGGACGTGGCCGATCCGGACTCGGTGCAGGCCATGGTCGATGCCGCGGTCAAGGCCTTCGGCCGCCTCGACATCGCGGTCAACAACGCGGGCGTGGGCGGGGTTCGCCAGCCGGTGGCCGCGCACGGCGTGGCCGACTGGCAGCGGATCATCGGCATCAACCTCACCGGGGTGTTCCTGTGCCTGCAGGCCGAGGTCGGTGCCATGGTCGCGGCCGGTCACGGCGGCGCGATCGTGAACCTGGCCTCCATCCTGGGCTCGGTGGGCCTGGCCGGCACCGCCGCCTACACCGCCTCCAAGCACGGCGTGGTGGGCCTCACGCGGGTGGCCGCGCTCGACCACGCCGCCGACCGCATCCGGGTCAACGCCATCGGCCCGGGCTTCATCGAGACCCCCATGATCGCCCGCGCCGTTGCCAGCCCGGCGCTCACCGAGCAGCTGATCGCGCAGCACCCCATCGGGCGCCTGGGCCAGCCCCAGGAGATCGCCGACCTGATCGCGTTCCTGTGCTCGGACCAGGCCTCGTTCATCACCGGCTCGTACTACACCATCGACGGCGGCTACACCGCGCGCTGACGCCCGCGCGCGGCGCGCTCAGGCGCGCGGCAGCATCCAGACCTGGCGCGAGCGCGCCAGCACCCGGCCGGTGGCGTCAAAGAGCGCCGAGCCGGCGTGCAGCTTGCGGCCCTCGGCCTCGATCGGCCAGCCGATCACCCGCAGCGGCTCGCCCACCGGCACCGGCGCCTCCACGGCCACGGTCATGCGCCCGGTGACCAGCGGCGGGGCATCGACCAGCCGGTAGTTCCAGGCGATGCCCGCCGGGCAGTCCAGCGCCGCCCAGACGATCGGCTCGGGGACGCAACCCTCGTCGTCGGCGAGCGCGGCATGCGGGGTCCAGTCGCTGGCCACCACGCCCGCCTCGCCCACTGGCGAAGGCACGATGCGCAGACCGTCGTGCGGCTCGCGGCTCACGCCACAGCCGAAGCAGGAGAGGTAGCTGTTGCCGATGCGCCCGGCGGCCCGCAGGCGACCCAGCGCGCCGGCCGCCGCGGCGGCCTGGGCCTCGGGCGGCTCGGGCACCGTGAGCGTGAGCGCCACGGCGCGGGCCTCGGCGAGCAGGCGCTCGTCGTGCCACAGGCCCAGCGGCTCGGTGGCGTCGCCGCGCAGCGCGAGCGCGGTGTCGAGCGGTGGCGGGGCGCGCAGGGTGACCTCCACCGCCGGCGTCGGCCCGCGCTGCGCGCGCAGGGCGATGGCCAGCAGGCCGGCCACGTAGCCGCCGTTGCCGGAGGCCGGCGGGCCGTTGAAGCGGCGCGGGATGAGCAGGGTGTCCGGCATGGGGAAGGTGGCCCCGGCTGCGGCCATGGGCGGAGCGGTCTTCGGGCCAGTGTACCCTAGCGCCCGCCCGACCCAGCCGCCATGAGACTGTCCGATTTCGACTACGAACTGCCCGAGTCGCTGATCGCGCTGCACCCGCCGCGCGAGCGCAGCGCGAGCCGCCTGCTGGTGGTGCCGCCCGAGGGCGAACCCGCCGACCGCCGGGTCAGCGACCTGCCCGCGCTGCTGCGCGCCGGCGATCTGCTGGTGATGAACGACACCCGCGTGATCCGCGCGCGACTCCACGGCACCAAGGCCGGCAGCGGCGGTCGGGTCGAGGTGCTGATCGAGCGGGTCACCGACAGCCACGCCGCGATCGCGCAGGTGCGCGCGAGCAAGACCCCCCGACCGGGCACGGTGCTCGAACTGGGCGCGGCCCGCGCCACCGTCGGCGAGCGTGTCGGCGAATTCCACAGCCTGCGCTTCAGCGAGCCGGTGGATGCCGTGATGCAGCGCGAGGGCAGCCTGCCGCTGCCCCCCTACATCGACCGCCCCGCCGGCCACGACGACGACGAGCGCTACCAGACGGTCTATGCCCGCGAGGCCGGCGCGGTGGCCGCCCCCACCGCGGGCCTGCATTTCGATGACGCGTTGCTGCGCGCGCTGGCCCGGGCCGGCGTGGGCACGGCCTTCGTCACCCTGCACGTGGGCGCCGGCACCTTCCAGCCGGTTCGGGTGGACGATGTCTCGGCCCACCGCATGCACAGCGAGCGCTACACCGTGCCCGCGGCCACGGCCGAGGCGATCGACCGCACCCGCGCCGCCGGCGGACGCATCGTCGCGGTGGGCACCACCTCGCTGCGCACGCTCGAGAGCGTGGCCGACGCGCGGGGGCGCGTGCCCGCCTGCCAGGGCGAGACCGCGCTGTTCATCACGCCCGGATGCCGGCTGCGGGTCGCCGACATGCTCTTCACCAACTTCCACCTGCCGCGCTCCACGCTGCTGATGCTGGTGTCGGCCTTCGCCGGCGTGCGCCGCATCCGCGCCGCCTATGCCCACGCGATCGCGCAGCGCTACCGCTTCTTCAGCTACGGCGACGCGATGCTGCTCACCCGCGACGACGACGCGCTGGCCCACTGAGACCGCCCGCCACCATGCTCCGATTCGACACCCTGGCCACCGACGGCCTCGCCCGGCGCGGCCGGCTCACCCTGAACCATGGCACGGTCGAGACCCCGGTGTTCATGCCGGTGGGCACCTACGGCGCGGTCAAGGCGATGAGCCCGGCCGAACTCGAGACCGTGGGCGCGCAGATCATCCTGGGCAACACCTTCCACCTCTGGCTGCGGCCCGGGCTGAAGGTGATCGACACCTTCGGCGGCCTGCACCGCTTCAACGGCTGGCGCCATCCCATCCTCACCGATTCCGGCGGCTTCCAGGTGTTCAGCCTGGGCAGCATGCGCCGCATCAGCGAGGAGGGCGTGCGCTTCGCCTCGCCGGTGAATGGCGACCGGCTGCTGCTCACGCCCGAGGAGTCGATGCGCATCCAGCGCTCGCTGAACTCCGACATCGCCATGATCTTCGACGAGTGCACGCCCTACGAGATCGATGGCGTGCCGGCCACCGAGGCGCAGGCGGCCGAATCGATGCGCCTGTCGCTGCGCTGGGCGCGGCGCTCGCGCGACGCCTTCGACGCGCTGGGCAACCCGAACGCGCTGTTCGGCATCGTGCAGGGCGGCATGTTCGAGTCGCTGCGCGACGAGTCGCTCGCCGGGCTGGTGGACATCGGCTTTCATGGCTACGCGATCGGCGGCCTGTCGGTGGGCGAGCCCAAGGCCGACATGATGCGGGTGCTCGCGCACACCGCGCCGCGCCTGCCCGCCGCCGCGCCGCGCTACCTGATGGGCGTGGGCACCCCCGAGGACCTGGTGGCCGGCGTGGCCTGCGGCGTGGACATGTTCGACTGCGTCATGCCC
>JBIKWU010000267.1:0-5556 GCA_044356115.1 Burkholderiaceae bacterium | reverse complement strand
CGCAGACCCGGCAACCAAGGAAGCGTTGCGCTATCGCAGCGCCCTGCAGCGCGGCTTCCAGTCCCTGAAAGACCGGCCACTGTGCACCGCCACCGCGGTGGACATCTGTCGCACCCTGAAGGGCACGGACATGGATATCCGGCGCACATCAGGCACGCAGCTCATCAATGATCGAACAGGCAGCATCATCTATAGCCCGCCCGAGGGCGAGGCGCGCCTGCGCGACATGCTGGCGAACTGGGAACAGTTCCTGCACGACCAGACCGAACTCGATCCGCTGGTCCGCATGGCGGTGGGTCACTACCAGTTCGAGGCGATACACCCGTTCACCGACGGCAACGGGCGCACAGGCCGCGTCATCAACATCGTCTATCTGATCCAGGAAGGTCTCCTGAACCTGCCCATCCTGTACCTGAGCCGCCATGTCATCGCGCACAAGGCCGATTACTACGGCCTGCTGCTCGGCGTAACACGCGATCAGGCCTGGGAACCCTGGCTGCAATTCATGCTGCGGGCGGTCGCCGAAACCTCGAGGTGGACCACCGACAAGATCGCCGCCATCCGCAAGCTTGCCGAGCACACCGCTGAGCACGTGCGTGCTCGCCTTCCCAGGATCTACACCCGTGAACTGGTGGACGTGATCTTCGAGCAGCCGTATTGCCGTATCGGCAACCTGGTGGACAAGGGCATTGCACAGCGCCAGGCCGCTTCGCGTCATCTTCATGACCTGACTGACCTCGGCGTATTGCGAGCCATGCCCTTCGGCAGGGAGAAGCTCTTCATCCATCCCAAGCTGATGCAATTGCTCAGCCGGGACAGCAACCAGTTCGAGAACTACCTCTGAAGCAGACTGCGTCGGGAAGTTCCATCGCCCTGGCGTCAAGGCCGGCGCGTATGTGGGCCCGCCTGAGGCCTGTGCGACAATCGCCACCGCCTGCCGCCCCCCTGCTGCACAGCACCCTTTCCATCCCGTTCCGGCTTCCCCCGCATGACCGCATTCTGGACGGTGCTCGCCGTGCTCGCGTGCCTGGCCACCGCCTCGCTGGTGTGGCCGATGCTGCGCGCCGCGCCGGCACGCCCGGCAGCCGATGACGGTGAGGCGCGCCGCCTGGCGGTCTACCGCGACCGGCGCCGGGAGATCGAGGCCGATCGCGCCGCCGGCCGCCTGACCGAGGCCGAAGCGGCGCAGGCGCTGGACGAACTCGCCAGCGAGGCCGACAGGCAGTTCGCCGACCCGGTGGCCGCGCCCGCCAGCGCGCGCGTGCCGGTGGCGCTGGTGGTGGGCGCGGCGCTCTTCGTGCCGCTGCTCGCGGCGGTCATCTACGACCGCACCGGCGCGCCGGGGGCGGTGGCCATGGACGAGCACGAGCTGCGAGGCGAACCCAGCCCCGCGCGCATCGCCCAGGCCATTCCAAGCCTGGAAGCCCGTACCCGCGACAAGCCCGATGACGCCGAGGCCTGGGCCATGCTCGCCGAGGCCCGTCGTCTGCAAGGCGATCTGCCGGCCGCGGCCACGGCCTTCGCGCAGGCCAATCGCCTGCTCAAGCCGCCCAGCGCGCGCCTGCTGGCCGACCATGCCGATGTGCTGGTGGCCATCGCGGGCGGCGATTTCGGGCCCGAGCCCCTGGCCCTGCTCGAGCGGGCGCTGGCCACCGACCCCAACGACACCAAGGCCCTGGCCATGATGGGCGCGGCCCGCTACCGGGCCGGCCGCACCGCCGATGCGCTGGCGCTGCTCACCCGGCTGCGCGATTCGCTGCCACCCGAGTCCTCGCAGGTGGCGGCCATCGCGCCGGTGATCGAGCGGCTGCAGGCCGAGCTCGGTCAGGCGCCTGCGACCGCTCCCGCCAGGCCCGAGGCGAGCGGCACCAACCAGGCCGGTGCCGCGCCGGCGCCCGACGCAGCCGGCTCGGCCGCCACCCAGGGCGCAGCCGCCCCGGTGGTCGCCGGGCGCATCGAGATCGGGCCGGCCCTGGCCGCGCGCGTGCCCGCCGGCGCCACCCTGTTCATCTCGGCGCGCGCGCCCGACGGGCCCCGCATGCCGCTGGCCGCGCGCCGTCTCGCGGCAGCCAGCTTCCCGCTGGCCTTCGAGCTCACCGAGGCCGACGCCATGGGCGGCACGCCCCGCGCCTGGGCGGCCGGGCCGGTGGTGATCGAGGCGCGCATCAGCCGCAGCGGCCAGGCGCTGCGCGAAAGCGGTGACCTGTTCGGGGTGAGCCCGCCGGTGAAGGCCGGTGACCGCGCCCTGCTCATCCGCATCGATCAGGTCGTGCCGTGACGCACCCCGAGCCCAGCGCGACCGGGCTCGCGGCCACGGGGCTCGCCTGCAGCCTGGGCAACCGCACGCTCTTCCAGGGCCTGGATCTGGCTGCCGCCCCGGGGCAGTGGCTGGCGCTCACCGGCGAGAACGGCGCCGGCAAGTCCACCCTGCTGCGCATCCTTGCCGGGCTGCTGCGCCCGGTGGCCGGCACGCTCACCTGGCAGGGTGCGCAGGTGCGCGCGGGCGACCCTGCCTGGCATGCCCAGCTGCTCTACCAGGGCCATGCCAGCGGCTGGAAGGAACTGCTCAGCGCCGAAGAGAACCTCGCCCAGCAGGCCGAGCTCGATCTGGCCGCGCTCGACGCCGCCGAGCGCCGTCGCCGGGTAGATGCGGCGCTCACGCGCGCAGGCATCGCCCGCCAGCGCCGCCTGCCCTTCGCGCGGCTGTCTGCCGGGCAGCGGCGGCGGGTGGCCCTGGCCCGCCTCGCGCTCGGCCCGCGCCCGCTCTGGCTGCTCGATGAGCCCAACACCGCGCTCGACACCGAGGGCCAGACCCTGTTTGCCGCGCTGCTCGACGAACACCTCGCGGCCGGTGGCTGCGCCGTGGTGGCCAGCCACCTGCCGGTGCCCGCCCGTCAGGCCGGCATCGGGCTCCGGCTCGACGGCGGCAGCGGCAGTGGCAATGGCCATGGCCATGTTGAAAGCGGTGGCGCTGGCCGCGGCAGGGGAGGTCTCCCTGGCGACGGCTCGGACACCGCCCTGGGCCCAGGCGGGACCACCGCCCGGTGACCGTCGTGAACGCCCTACCCGCCGCTGAGACACTGCCGGCCCTGCGCGCCCTCAGCCTGGGTTGCCGACGCGATCTGCGCCTGGCCTTGCGCTCACGCGCCGAACTCGCGCTGGTGCTGGTGTTCTTCCTGCTGGTGATGACCCTGTTCCCGCTGGGCGTGGGGCCCGAGCCGGCGCTGCTCGCCCGCATCGCGCCAGGCATCGCCTGGGTGGCCGCGCTGCTGGCCTCGCTGCTGTCGCTGCCGCGGCTCTTCGCCGCCGATCACGCCGATGGCAGCCTGGAGCAGCTGGTGCTCGCCCCGACCAGCCTGCCCGCCCTGATCGCCGGCAAGGTGCTCGCGCACTGGCTCACCTCCGGCCTGCCGCTGGTGCTGCTCGCGCCCCTCGCCGCGCTGCAGTTCGGCCTCGCGCCAGAGCCGGCGGCGGCGCTGGTGGCGGGCCTGGCCCTGGGGACCCCCACCCTGTCGTGGCTGGGCGCGGTCTGCGCGGCGCTCACCCTGGGCACCCGCTCGGGCGGCGCGCTGCTGGCACTGCTGGTGCTGCCGCTGGCGGTGCCGGTGCTGATCTTCGGCGCCGGCGCAGCCGAGGCCGTGGCGGGCGGCCTGGGCGCGGGCGCGCATCTCTCGCTGCTGGGCGCGGGCCTGATCGGGAGCTGCGTTCTCGGTCCTTTCGCCACGGCGCTCGCGGTTAGAATCGCCCACGAATAGTCATGGCCGCTTCCTCCTGGTTCAGGTTCGCCTCACCCGCCGCGTTCCATCCGCTCGCCGGCCAACTGGCCACGGTGTTCGGCTGGGCGGCCGCGCTGCTGGCCGTGGCCGGGCTGTGGGTGGGTTTCGGCATCGCGCCCACCGACTACCAGCAGGGCGAGGCCTACCGCATCATCTTCATCCATGTGCCCGCGGCCTGGATGGCCATGTTCACCTACCTGGTGATGGCCGGCTGGTGCGCCGCCTCGCTCATCTGGAACACGCGTCTGTCGGCCATGATGGCGCAGGCGCTCGCGCCCACCGGCGCCCTGTTCGCGTTCCTCGCGCTCTGGACCGGCGCGCTCTGGGGCCGGCCCACCTGGGGCGCCTACTGGGTGTGGGACGCGCGGCTGACCTCCACGCTCATCCTGCTGTTCCTGTACCTGGGCTACATGGCACTGCGCGCGGCCATCGACGACCCGCGCCGCGCCGACCGGGCCAGCGCGCTGCTCGCCCTGGTGGGTGTCATCAACGTGCCCATCATCTATTTCTCGGTGCGCTGGTGGAACACCCTGCACCAGGGGGCCAGCGTGTCGCTCACCGCGGCGCCCAAGATGGCCCAGACCATGCTGCTGGCCATGCTGCTGATGGCGCTGGCCGCCTGGTGCTACACCATCGCGGTGGCCCTGCACCGGGTGCGCAGCATCATCGTCGAACGCGAGGCCGGCGCCGACTGGGTGCAAAGACTGGCCGCCGGACGCGACTGATCGATCTCCCTTTCCAGGCACTGCCATGCAAGACTTCCTGCACATGGGTGGCTACGGATGGTTCGTCTGGGGCTCGTACGGCGTGACCGCGCTCGCCCTCATCATCGAGCTGGTGGCGTTGCGCCAGCGCCGGGCGCGTGCCCTGCGTCAGGCCCGCGAGGCCGCGCCATGAAGCCGCGCCATCGCCGCATGGCCTGGATCGCCGCCGGCGTGGCGGCGCTGGGCATCGCCGCCGCGCTGGTGCTCAACGCCTTCAGCAGCAACCTGGTGTTCTTCTTCACGCCCACCCAGATCGCCAATGGCGAGGCGCCGCAGGGCCGCACCTTCCGCGTGGGCGGCCTGGTCGAGACCGGCAGCGTGCGCCGCGAGGGCGACGGCACCACGGTGCGCTTCAGGGTCACCGACAACGCCCGCACCATCGATGTCGCCTATCGCGGCATCCTGCCCGACCTCTTCAAGGAGGGCCGCGGCGTGGTGGCGCAGGGCCAGGTGCAGTCAGACGGCTCGTTCACCGCCAGCGAGGTGCTGGCCAAGCACGACGAGAACTACATGCCCCCCGAGGCCGCCGAAGCCCTCAAGCGTGCCGGCCACCCGGTGGGCGCACCCCAGCAGTTCCTCGAGAAGACCAACCGGAGCGCGCGCCCATGACCGCCGAGATCGGCCAGTTCGCCCTGGCGCTGACGCTGCCCCTGCTGCTGGCCGCCAGCCTGCTCGCCCTGGGCGGCGCCTGGCGTGGCCACGAGCGACTCATGGCCGTGGCCACGCCGGCCACGCTGACCGCCTTCGGGCTGGTGCTGCTGGCGGGCCTGATGCTGGTCTCGCTGTTCGTGAACAACGATTTCTCGGTGCTGCTGGTGGCCCAGCATTCCAACCAGTCGCTGCCGCTCGCCTACCGGGTGGCGGCCTCGTGGGGCTCGCACGAGGGCTCCATGCTGCTGTGGCTGCTCATGCTCACCGGCTGGAGCGCGGCGGTGGCGCTGTTCTCGGGCTCGCTGCCGCGCAGCCTGCGGGCGCGGGTGCTCGGGGTGCTCGGCCTGATCTCGGTCGGGCTGCTG
>JBIKWU010000266.1:0-5591 GCA_044356115.1 Burkholderiaceae bacterium | reverse complement strand
CCGAGTTCGTCAGCCACGATCTGGCAGATCTTGGTGTGCAGCCCCTGGCCCATCTCGGTGCCGCCGTGGTTCACCAGCACCGAGCCGTCGGTGTAGACCGACACCACCGCGCCGGCCTGGTTGAACTGGGTGGCGTTGAAGGAGATGCCGAACTTCACCGGCGTGAGCGCCAGCCCGCGCTTGAGCCGGGGGTTGGCCGCGTTCCAGGCGGCGATTGCGGCGCGGCGCTCGGCGTAGCGGCAGTCGCGGGCGAGCTCGGCGATCAGCTCGGGCGCGATGTTGTCCTCCACCGTCATGCCGTACTGCGTGGTGTTGCGCGGTGCCTCGCCGTAGAGGTTGCGCTGGCGCACCGCGAGCGGATCGAGACCGAGGTGGCGCGCGATGTCGCCGAGCACGGCCTCGATCAGGATCATGCCCTGCGGGCCGCCGAAGCCGCGGAAGGCGGTGTTCGACTGGGTGTTGGTGCGGCAGCGCACCGACGCCACCTCGAGGTGCTCGAGGAAGTAGGCGTTGTCGATGTGGCTGAGCGCGCGATCGTTGACCGGCCCCGACAGGTCGGCGCTGAAGCCGCACTGGCTGGCCATGAACAGGCGCAGCGCCCGCAGCCGGCCATCGGCCTCGAAGCCGGCGGTGTAGCGGTACAGGAAGTTGTGCCGCTTGCCGGTGATCATGAAGTCATCGTCGCGGTCCAGGCGCAGCTTGACCGGGCGGCCGGTCTTGCGCGCGGCCAGCGCCGCCCACACCGCCTGATGCCCGGCCTGGGTCTCCTTGCCGCCGAAGCCGCCACCCATGCGCCGGCAGACCACCTGCACCGCGTGCAGCGGCAGCCCCATGGCATGGGCCACCCAGTGCTGCACCTCGCCCGGGTGCTGGCTGGCGGCGTGCACCAGCCAGCCCTGGCCTTCCTGAGGCAGGGCGAGCGCGACCTGGCCCTCGAGGTAGAAGTGTTCCTGCCCGCCGACGGTGAATTCGCCGGAGATCTGGTGCGCGCTGGCCGCCAGCGCCGACGCGGTGTCGCCCCGCGTGAGGCGCACGGTGGGCAGCACCTGCGCGTCCGCGGCGAGGGCCTGGGCGATGTCGAGCACCGCCGGCAGCGGCTCGATGCGGCAGCGCACCTGGGCCGCGGCCTGCCGGGCCAGCCGGTGGCTGACCGCCACCACCAGGGCCACCACCTGACCGACATGGTGGACCTCGCCATCGGCCAGGATGGGTTCGTCGTGGGTGAAACTGGCAAAGCGCCGGTCGCCGGGGATGTCTTGGGCCGTGACCAGGGTCACCACCCCGGGCATGGCCAGCGCGGCCTGCGCATCGATGCCGAGCAAGCGGCCGTGGGCCACCGGGCTGAGCACCGGGGCGGCGTGCAGGGTGCCCGCGGGCAGCGGCAGGTCGTCGATGAAGCGGGCCGCGCCGGTGACATGCGCGCGGGCGCTCTCGTGGGCGGCCGCGCTGCCGGCGACGATCGATTCCATGGCGTGCATCGCGTCTCTCCTCAGGCCGTCAGGGCGCGCAGGCCGCCGAGGTGGTCGTGGCCCGGTTCGGTGTCGGTCCACAGCCGCAGCAGCAGGTTGCCGATCACCTCGGTGCGATACGCGGCGCTGGCGCGCAGGTCGTCGATGGGGGTGAACTCGCCGCGCAGGGCGGCAGCACCCGCCTGCAGCGTGGCCAGCGACCAGTCCTGCCCGACCAGGGCAGCCTCGGCCGCGGGCGCGCGGCTGCAGGTGGCGGCCATGCCACCCACGCCGATGCGCGCGCTCACGATGCGCCCGCCCTCACGCTGCACCGCCACGGCCAGGCACACCGCCGAGATGTCGTCCTCCAGCCGCTTGGAGATCTTCCAGGCGCCCAGCAGCAGCCCCGGGGGCGAGGCCGGGATGCGCACCCGGGTGAGCAGTTCGTCGGCCGCCAGGTGATTGCGGCGATAGCCGGTGTAGAACTGCGCCAGCGGCAACTCGCGGCTGCCACGTACGCTCGCCAGGGTGAGCCGGGCGTCGAGCGCGAGCAGCAGCGGCATCGAGTCGCCGATCGGCGAGCCGTTGACGATGTTGCCGCCCAGCGTGCCCGCGTTGCGCACCGGCAGCCCGGCAAAGCGCGCGAGGAAGCCCGCCACCGAGGGATGTTCCCGGGCGAGCGCCTGGAAGGCGTCTTCCAGCCGCGCGCCCGCGCCGATGCCGAGCCCGTCGGCCTCGCGCGTGATGCGGCCGAGTTCGGCCACGCCCCCCAGATCGAGGGTCTGCGCCGGGCGCCGGTGCTGCTTGTTGATCCACAGGCCGGTGTCGGTGGAGCCGGCCACCACCAGGGCCTCGGGCGCATCGGCGCGCACCCGCAGCGCCTGCGCCAGGGTGGCTGGCCGCCAGGCGGTGCCGGTGACGCCGCGCAACTGCGCGCCCGCGGTGTCCTGCAGGCCGCGCAGGGCCGTGGTGATGGCGGCGGTGTCCAGCGGCTGCGGGGGCAGGGCGTGCATGGTCTGCGCGGCCTCCAGGATGGGCCGGTAGCCGGTGCAGCGGCACAGGTTGCCCGAGAGCGCGTTCTGGGCCTGCGCGCGGCTCACGCAGCCCGCCGGCGCCTGCGCGCCGTGCGCGTGGTAAAGGGCGAAGAGCGACATCACGAAGCCCGGCGTGCAGAAGCCGCATTGAGACCCGTGGCAGTCGACCATGGCCTGCTGCGCCGGATGCAGCGCGCCATCGGGCGCGGCGAGGTCCTCGACGGTGAACACCGCGCAGCCGTCCACCGATGACAGCGGCCGGATGCAGCTGTTGACCGCCCGCAGCCGCAGCGCGCCCTCCTGCAGCTCGCCCACCACCACCGTGCAGGCGCCGCAATCGCCCTCGCCGCAGCCCTCGCGGGTGCCGTGGTCGCCCTCGGCGCGCAGCCAGTCGAGCAGCATGGCGTCGGGCTCGGGCGTCGCGATGGAGACCGGGCGAAGGCCGCGCAGCAGGCGCAGGGGACGGGCGGGCAGGCTCATGGCGATGGACCGGCGCGGGCCGGCGAGAGGTGTTGTCAGGGGAGTCGTTCCGACGATAGGCGGGCAGCGTCCATGAATCATATGATTGGCAGTATGACCAGAATAGCGAATCACTGATGACAAAGCCGGCATCCCTGAGCAGGATCGATCTCCAGCTCATCAGAGTTCTGCACACCTTGCTCCAGACCCACAGCGTCTCGCAGACCGCGCTGCGCCTCGGCATGCACCAGCCGGCGGTGAGTGGCGCGCTCGCCCGTCTGCGCGAGCTCACGGGTGACCCCATTCTGGTGCGCGCCGGCCGCGGCATGGTGCCCACCGATGGCGGACGGGCCCTTGCCGCGCCCGCGGCCACGTTGCTGGCCAGCGCGCGCGAGCTCTTCGAGGACCGCGATCAGGCGCAGTTCTCGCCGGCCGTCACCGATCGGGTGTTCCGCCTGGCGGCCAGCGACTTCCTCGATCCGCGCTTCCTGCCGCAGCTGGTGACGGCGATCAAGGCGCAGGCCCCGTCGGCGGGCATCGAGATCCTGCCGCTCACCGCTGACTCCGACTACCGGGCTCGGCTCGCCGCCGGCGAGCTCGATCTGGTGGTGGGCAACTGGCTGCGTCCGCCGTCCGACCTGCACATCGGTCGCCTTTTCCAGGACGAGATCGTGTGCCTGGTGGCCAGCCGCCATCCGGCGGTGCGCCGTGGCTGGACCGCCGAGCGCTACCTCGCCTGCGATCATGTCGCGCCCACGCCCACCCACCCCGGCGCGCGTGGCGTCATCGACGAACTGCTCGCGCAGTCGGGCATGCGGCGCACCATCAGCGTGCGTTGCCCGCACTTCGCGCTCACCCCGGCCATGGTCGCCGACTCCCTCCTGGTGCTCACCACCGGACGACTCTTCTGCTCGCGCTTCACCGAGACCCTGCCGGTGCGCATCGTGCCCTGCCCGATTCCGATGCCCGGGCTCAGGTATTTCCAGCTCTGGCATGATCGGACGCAAGGGTCGGCCGCCTGCCGCTGGTTGCGCGAGCAGGTGCGGCGCGCTGCCGCGCAGCTGCGCTGAATCCGGCGCCCACCGGCTCTTCCCAGGTTTCCTACCGGCCCTCCCCGCCCATGACCGCGCCCCGCCTCGAGCTTCGCGAGATCACCAAGCAGTATCCGGCGGTGCTGGCCAACGACCGGGTGTCGCTCACGGTGGCCCCAGGCGAAATCCACGCGGTGCTCGGCGAGAACGGCGCGGGCAAGTCCACCCTCATGAAGGTCGTCTACGGCGCGGTCCGCCCCGATGGCGGCGAGGTGCTGTTCGACGGGCGCCCGGTGCGCATCCGCAGTCCCCACGAGGCGCGCGCGCTGGGCGTGGCCATGGTCTTCCAGCACTTCTCGCTGTTCGACACCCTGAGCGTGGCCGAGAACGTCTGGCTGGGGCTGTCGCCCGGCCAGAGCCTTGCCGAGACCAGCCGGCGCATTCGCGACAAGGCGGCCGAGTACGGTCAGGACATCGACCCCGAGCGCCCGGTGCACACCCTGTCGGTGGGCGAGCGTCAGCGGGTGGAGATCGTCCGCGCGCTGCTGGTCGAGCCGCGCCTGCTCATCCTCGACGAACCCACCTCGGTGCTCATGCCGCAGGCCGTCGAGCGCCTGTTCGTCACCCTGCGCAAGCTCGCGGCCACCGGTTGCAGCATCCTCTACATCAGCCACAAGCTCGACGAGATCCGCGCGCTGTGCCACCGCTGCACCGTGCTGCGTGGCGGACGGGTCACCGGGGTGGTCGATCCCTCGCAGGAGACCAACGCCAGCCTGTCGCGCCTGATGATCGGCGCCGAGCCGCCGCAGGTCACGCATGCCCCGGCCCGCACCGGCGCGCTGGCGCTTTCCGTGCGCGGCCTGTCGCTGCCGCGCACCGACCGGTTCGGGGTCGACCTGCACGAGGTCTCGCTCGATCTGCGCGCCGGCGAGATCGTCGGTGTCGCGGGCGTCTCGGGCAATGGCCAGCAGGAGCTGCTGGCCGCGCTCTCCGGCGAAGACCCGCGCTCGCCGCCGGGCACGCTCGAGCTCTTCGGCGTCGATGTCAGCCGCCAGTCGGCTGCACGCCGGCGCGCGCTCGGCCTGCACTTCGTGCCCGAGGAGCGCATCGGTCGCGGCGCGGTGCCCACGCTGTCGCTGGCGCAGAACCTCCTGCTCACGCGGCGCGAGTCGGTGCGTGCCGGCGGCTGGATCGGGCGGGGCGCACTGGCCGAGCAGGCCCGCGCGGTGATCGAGCGCTTCGGGGTGCGCGCCGGCGGCCCGCAGGCGGCCGCACGCAGCCTCTCCGGGGGCAACCTGCAGAAGTTCATCGTCGGCCGCGAGGTCGATGCCCGGCCGCGGGTGCTGATCGTTGCCCAGCCCACCTGGGGCGTCGATGTCGGTGCCAGCGCGCAGATTCGCGCCGCGCTGCTGCAACTGCGCGATGCCGGCTGCGCGCTGCTGGTCGTCTCCGAGGAACTCGACGAACTCTTCGAACTCGCCGACCGGCTGGCGGTCATTGCCCGCGGACGGCTGTCGCCGCCGATCGCGCGCGCCGACGCCACCGTGGCCCTCATCGGCGAGTGGATGAGCGGCCTGTGGCCGGGTTCGCCCGGCGTGGCGAGCGCGCCCGCGAGCGCC
>JBIKWU010000265.1:0-5595 GCA_044356115.1 Burkholderiaceae bacterium | reverse complement strand
GCCACGCTGTTCGACTTTCCCTTCGAGGACCGCCGCCTGCTCACCTGGTGGTCCGACGTGGCCACCGCCGACCTCACCGCGGGCGGCCCCATCGATTCCGACGAGAAGCGCACCGCCGAACTCCTGAAGTGCCTGCAGTACTTCACCGGCCTCTGGAACGATCGCATCCAGCGCCCGCCCGGCAATGACCTCATCTCCATGATGGCGCACTCGCCGGCCACCCGGAACCTCTCGCCGGTGGAGTTCCTGGGCAACCTGGTGCTGCTGATCGTGGGCGGCAACGACACCACCCGCAATTCCATGTCGGGCGGGCTGCACGCGCTGCTCACCCACCCGGTCGAGTACGCCAAGCTGCGGGCCAATCCCGGCCTCATCGCCAGTCTGGTGCCCGAGATCATCCGCTGGCAGACCCCGCTGTCGCACATGCGGCGCACCGCCACGGCCGATGCCGAGCTTGGCGGCAAGCAGATCCGCAAGGGTGACAAGGTGATCATGTGGTATCTCTCGGGCAACCGGGATGCCGAGGCCATCGAGCACCCCGATGAATTCATCATCGACCGCGCCCGGCCGCGCCAGCACATCTCCTTCGGCTTCGGCATCCACCGCTGCGTGGGCAATCGCCTGGCCGAGCTGCAGCTGAAGATCCTCTGGGAGGAGATCCTGCCGCGCTTCCCGGTCATCGAACTGGCCGGTCAGCCCGAGCGCACCTTCTCCAACTTCGTCCACGGCTTCACGGCGCTGCCGGTGCGGATCCCCGGTTGATGGGCGCCGGCGTCCTCATCGTCGGCGGCGGTCAGGCGGCCGGCGCGCTGGCCGCGGCGCTGCGCCAGGGCGGCTATGCCGATCCGGTCACCGTGGTCGGCGCCGAACCGCTGCCGCCCTATCAGCGGCCACCGCTGTCCAAGGCCCTGCTCAAGGGCGAGGCCGAGCCCGACAGCCTGCTGCTGCGGCCGGCCGCCTTCTACGCCGACAAGAACGTCACGCTGCGGCTGGGCGTGCGGGTGCAGGCCATCGATCGTGCGGCCCGCACCGCGAGCCTCGATGACGGCAGCAGCCTGGCATGGTCCACCCTGGTGTTCGCCACCGGGTCGCGGCTGCGCCGGCTGGCGGTGCCCGGCATCGACGCCGCCGGCGTGCGCGAGCTGCGCACCGTGGCCGATGCCCAGGCGATCCGCGCCGCGCTCGTGCCGGGTTGCCGCCTCGCGGTGGTGGGCGGCGGCTATGTCGGCCTCGAGGTGGCCGCCTCGGCGCGCGCGCTGGGGGCCAGCGTCACGGTCATCGAGCGCGAGCCCCGGCTGCTCGCGCGCGTGGCCTCGCAGACCCTCTCGGCCTTCTTTGCCGCCAGCCATCAGGCCCAGGGCGTGACCCTGCTGCTCGGCGCCACGGTCAGCGGCTTCGAGCAGGCCGATGGCGCGGTGCGTGGCGTGCGCCTGGCCGACGGTCGGCTCATCGACTGCGACCTGGCGGTGGTGGGCATCGGCGCGCTGGCCGAAGACGCGCTGGCCGCGGCCGCCGGTCTGGCCTGCGAGGACGGCATCCTGGTCGATGCATCGGCCCGCACCAGCGACCCCGACATCTACGCCATCGGCGATTGCACCCGCCGGCCGGTGCCGCGCTACGGCATCCGCATGCGCCTCGAGAGCGTGCCCAACGCGCTCGAGCAGGCCAAGCAGGCGGCCGCCGGCATCCTGGGCCAGCCCGCGCCGCGCGCCGAGCTGCCCTGGTTCTGGTCCGACCAATACGACCTGCGTCTGCAGATCGCCGGCCTGCCCATCGGCGTGGCCCGCGAGGTGGTCCGCGGCGATCCGGCCGGCAAGCGCTTCGCGGTCTTCCATCTGGATGCCAGCCATCGCCTGCAGGCGGTCGAGGCGGTCAACGCGGTGGCCGAGTTCGCCGCCGCCCGCCAGTGGGCCGCGGCCGGCCAGGTGCTCGACCCTGCCCGCGTGGCCGACACCTCGGTGCCGGTCAAGCAGATCCCCGAGGCGCCCGCTGGCCCCTGAGGCCGGCCCGCCTCGCCCACCCTTTCGTCCATCCCGCCACGTCTGGCGCCCCGACACAGGACCCCACCATGCCCACCGTCACCTTCATCGAACACAACGGCACCGCTCACACCGTCGACGCGGTGGCCGGGCAATCGCTGATGCGCGCCGCCGTCGACAACGGCGTGCCCGGCATCGACGCCGACTGCGGCGGCGAGTGCGCCTGCGCCACCTGCCACGTCTATGTCGAGGCCGCCTGGCTGGCCCGCACCGGCGAGCGTTCCGAGATGGAGCAGAGCATGCTGAGCTTTGCCGCCGTCACGCAGGACAATTCCCGGTTGTCGTGCCAGGTGCAGATCACCCCTGAGCTCGATGGCCTGGTGGTGAGCCTGCCCGAAGGCCAGCACTGATCGCCCGCCGTCACCGTCCTCACGCCCCAACGCCCGATCCCCCGGAGCCCATGCCATGAAAGCCGCCGTCTTCCACGCCCCCAACCAGCCGCTCACCATCGAGGATGTCGAGATCGACAACCCCGGCCCGCGCGAGGTGCTGGTGCGCACCTCGGTGGCTGGCCTGTGCCACAGTGACCTGCACTTCATCGAGGGCAAATACCCCACCCCGGTGCCGATCGTGCTCGGCCACGAGTCCTCGGGCATCGTCGAGAAGGTCGGTCGCGACGTCACCTACGTGAAGCCCGGCGACCACGTCATCACCTGCCTGTCGGTGTTCTGCGGCCATTGCGAGTTCTGCCTCACCGGCCACATGTCCATCTGCCAGAACACCGACGTGAAGATGCTGCCCGGCAAGGCCAAGCGCCTGCGCTGGAAGGGCGAGCATCTCAACCAGTTCACCAACCTGTCGTCCTTCGCCGAGCAGATGCTCGTGCACGAGCACGCGGTGGTGAAGATCACGCCCGACATGCCCATGGACCTGGCCGCGCTGATCGGCTGCGGCGTGATCACCGGCTATGGCGCGGCGGTGCACACCGCCAAGGTCGAACCGGGCAGCACAGTGGCGGTGGTGGGTTGCGGCGGCATCGGCCTGGCCGCGGTGAACGGCGCGAAGATCGCCGGCGCGGCCCGCGTCATCGCCATCGACAAGGACCCGGCCAAGCTCGACCTGGCGCGCGCCTTCGGCGCCACCGAAGGCGTGATCGCCGCCGATGACACCGCCAAGAAGATCATGGA
This sequence comes from Burkholderiaceae bacterium, assembly GCA_044356115.1. Lineage (GTDB taxonomy): Bacteria > Pseudomonadota > Gammaproteobacteria > Burkholderiales > Burkholderiaceae_E > Quisquiliibacterium. Next base: position 2,429 of record JBIKWU010000265.1, on the reverse strand, counting down.
GATGACCCAGGGCGGGGTGCACTACTCCTTCGAGTGCATCGGCCTGAAGCAGACCACCGAGCTGTGCTTCCAGATGCTGCGTCCGGGTGGCACCGCCACCATCATCGGCATGATCCCGGTGGGTACCAAGATCGAGCTGCACGGCCCCGACTTCCTGCGCGAGCGCCGCATCCAGGGCTCCATGATGGGCTCCAACCGCTTCCGCATCGACATGCCGCGGCTCATCGAGTTCTTCCAGCAGGGCCGGCTGCCGCTCTCGCAGCTGGTGTCGGGTCGCCTCAAGCTCAGCCAGATCAACGAGGGCTTCGCGGCGCTGCAAAAAGGCGGCGTGGCGCGCAACGTCATCGTCTTCGACCAGTAAGCCGGCATGGCGGTGTTCCAGCGGGTGGTGCTGGCCACCGGGGCCGACGGGCGGGCGCGCTTCCACGACGAGGCCATCGCCCTCGACGAGGGCACGCCGCAGTCGCGCCTGTCTGCGCTCATGGCCAGTGGCGGCTACCAGCTGCGCGAAAGCCCGGTGGGCTTTCGCAGCGCCTTCCACTGCACCGGCAGCCCGCAGTGGTGCTTCATCCTGCGCGGGCGCATGGAGATCGGCCTGCAGGACGGCAGCGCCCGGGTCTTCGGCCCCGGCGAGCATTTCTACTCGGCCGACCTGCTGCCCGAGGGCGCGGTCTTCGATGCGTCGGTGCATGGCCATCGCAGCGCGCAGGTGGGCGAGGAGCCCCTGGTCACGCTGTTCGTGCGCGGCTGAATCGCGCCGGCGGCGCGGCTCGCGTACCCTGTCGGCATGCTCGCCTACCGACACGGCTTTCATGCCGGCAATCACGGCGATGTGCTCAAGCACCTGGTGCTCATCCAGACGCTCGATCACCTCGGCCTCAAGGACAGCCCGCTGCGCTATGTCGACACCCACGCGGGTGCCGGCATCTACCTGCTGGCCGACCGTTTCGCGCAGACCACCGGCGAGTACGCCGAGGGCATCGGGCGCCTCTGGTCGCGCGAGGATTCGCCACCGGCGGTGGCCCGCTACCTCGAGCTCATCCGTCGCTTCAACCCCGATGGCGGCCTCGCGCAGTATCCCGGCTCGCCGGCAATCGCCCAGGCCCTCCTGCACCCGCAGGACCAGATGCGGCTGTTCGAGCTGCATCGCAGCGATCATGAACTGCTCGTCGGCCATTTCGGCCGCACGCCGCGCACCCAGGTGACGCTGGGCGACGGCTTCGAGGCGCTGCGCGGGCAGGTCCCGCCCTCGTCGCGCCGGGCGCTGGTGCTGATCGATCCCTCGTACGAGCTGCCCGCCGACTACGGCAAGGTGGTGGCTTGCGTGCGCGAGGCCTTCGAACGCTTTGCCCAGGGCGTGTATCTGGTGTGGTACCCGATCGTGCGGCGCTCGGTCTCGGCCCAGTTGCCCGGCCGGCTGGCGCGCATCGCCCGTGGCGCTCCCAAGGGCTGGCTGCATGCCAGCCTGAGCGTGGCCGAACCCGACGAGCAGGGCTTCGGCATGACCGGCAGCGGCGTGTTCGTGATCAATCCGCCGCACACCCTGCGCCCGGCCCTGGAGGCCGCGCTGCCCTGGCTGCGGGATGCGCTTGCGCGCACCCCGCGCGCCCGATTCCTGCTGGAGCATGACCAGCAGGCCCGCGACGAGGCCGGTCCGCGCGATGGCGTGGCCAGCGCCCGTCGGTCCACGCTTCCGAAAGGCCGCCATGTCCACACCCGCACCCCTCGATGAGCAGACCGTCGCCACGCTGGCCGGCATCTCCACCGCCACCCTGACCACGCTGCTGCTCAAGAAGGGCCTGCGCAATGTCTGGCTGCGTGGCACCCGGCCGCTGCGCGAGGGCCAGCCCCGGCTGGTGGGGCGCGCCTTCACGCTGCGCTTCGTGCCCGCGCGTGAAGACCTCGCCACGCCCGAGTCCTGGGGCTCGCCGATCTCCACCCGGGCGGCCATCGAGGCCATGACGCCGGGCTGCATCGCGGTGGCCGATGCCATGGGCGTGACCGATGCCGGCATCTTCGGCGACATTCTTTGCGCGCGCATGCGCAAGCGCGGCGTGGCCGCGCTGGTCACCGATGGCGTCATCCGCGACCGCGCCGGCGTGCTGGGCACCGGGCTGCCGGTGTGGTGCGCGGGCGCCGCCGCGCCGCCCTCGGTGGCCGGGCTCACCTTCGTGGCGTGGCAGCAGCCGATCGCCTGCGGCGGCGTGGCCGTGTTCCCCGATGACATCATCGTCGTCGATGACGACGGGGCGGTGCTCATCCCGGCCGCGCTGCTGCCCGAGGTGCTGGCCGCGGGGCCCGAGCAGGAACGCTTCGAGGCCTGGGTGATGACGCAGGTGGAGGCCGGTGTGCCCTTGCCCGGGCGGTACCCGCCCGACGCCGCCACCCGCGCGCGCTACGAGGCCGAGCGCAAGGCCTGATTGCGGCGC
>JBIKWU010000050.1:0-18557 GCA_044356115.1 Burkholderiaceae bacterium | reverse complement strand
GCGAGCGCTCGCGCCTGGCCGACTACGCCGGCGACGCGCTCTGAGTCAGGCGAGCCGCGGGCAGCCAGGCTGCCGGAGCCCCCGGCGCGCCCACGCGGGTGGCCCGGCGCGCGGGCTCAGACCGAACCGGCGGTGAAGTTCTCGAACTTGGTGTACTGACCCACGAAGGTCAGGCGCACCGTGCCGATGGGGCCGTTGCGCTGCTTGCCGATGATGATCTCGGCAGTGCCCTTCTCGGCGGAGTCGGGGTTGTAGACCTCGTCGCGGTAGATGAACAGGATCACGTCGGCGTCCTGCTCGATGGCGCCCGACTCGCGCAGGTCGGACATCACCGGGCGCTTGTTCGGCCGCTGCTCGAGCGAGCGGTTGAGCTGCGAGAGCGCGATCACCGGGCAATTGAGCTCCTTGGCCAGCGCCTTGAGCGAGCGCGAGATCTCGGAGATCTCGGTGGCACGGTTCTCCCCGGAGGAGCTGGCGCTCATGAGCTGCAGGTAGTCGACGATGACCAGACCGAGCGTCCCGCACTGGCGTGACAGCCGGCGGGCGCGTGCGCGCAGCTCGAGCGCGTTGAGCGCCGGCGTCTCGTCGATGTGCAGCTGCACCTCCTGCATCTTCTGGATGGCATTGGTCAGGCGCGGCCAGTCGTCGTCGATGAGCCGGCCGGTGCGCAGGCGCTGCTGATCGAGGCGGCCCACCGAGCAGACCATCCGCAGCGCGAGCTGCGTGGCCCCCATCTCCATGGAGAACACCGCCACGGGCAGGCCCTGGTCGACCGCGACATGCTCCCCGATGTTCAGGCTGAAGGCGGTGTTGTGGGTGACGCAGTCGTCGCTGGTGATGTAGAGCCGCGACGGGTGCGAGACCGAGATGCAGCGGGTCTGCGCCTCGCCAGCCGGTTCGATCGCGACCAGCGCCGGCCGCCGCGGCGGCCGGGCCGGCACGCCGTGGATACGCTGGCAGCCCAGGCCCGGCAGGACGGGCAGGCTCATGGTCAGACGCACCGGCGCGGGCGCGTCCGGCATCCGGCCCGGTGTGGTGTGCGCACGGCACCAGCCGCCGAGCGAGCGCACCAGGGCGGTCATGTCATGGGCGAGCCCCGAGGAGCGCAGCTTCAGGCGCAACAGGCCATCGCGACCGGGGCACGCCGCCGCGCCGAGCAGGCCATCGAGCAGGGCGATGCGCGCATCGCGGCCGGCCTCGAGAAAGCACGCCGGCAGGTTCAGCGCCCGCAGGTCGGCCGCCCACAGGCCGAGCGCGCGCAGGCGCTCGCGCAGCGCCGAGACCAGGGACCGGGCCGCGGCGGGGCCGGTCGCCGTGGCCGGGGCGATGGCATCGCTCGCAGCCCCATCGTCCTCGGCCCGCGCGGGCACATCGGCGGTCTGCATGAGCCGACCCAGCCGGGCGCGCATGGCCGCATCCCGGAGCAGCCCCGAGAGGGTCTGGTTCCAGACCGTCTCGCGCCGTGCGACGTCGTCGGCAGCCGCCGCATCACCCGCCCGCAGCAGCAGACCGAGCGCGAAGGGGTCGATCGGCAGGGGCTCGTCGTGGCCGAAGCGGCCTTCCGGCAGATCGAGGGTGAGCGGCGCGCGCGTCCCGGGCCGGGCGAGCCTCTCGGCAAGCCAGGCGGTGCTGACCACGCGCGGGCGCGCGACACGGCCCACCCGCACCCGCCACAGATGCTCCGCGCAGGCGATCGCCTGCCGCCCATCGGAAAACCGCAGCCGCCACACCGCACGCCGGCCCTGCGGGTACACGCCGGTGACCCGCGAGGCGCGGCCATCGACCGAAGCGAGCGCGTCGCCCACGCGCAGGCTGTCGATGCGGGTCCAGCCCTGCGCGGTCCGGACCGGCGCGTCGTCGGGCTGGGCCTTGCCCATGGAGGGCCGGCCGGCCACGATCACCAGATCGCCGGGCTGCAGACCCGAGGTCATGCGATCGAGATCGGCGAAGCCGGTGGGCACACCGGTGACATCGCTGCTGCTGCCGCGGTTGTAGAGCGTGTCGATGCGCTCCACGACCTGGCTGATCAGGGAATTCAGCGGCTGGAAGCCGGCCGCGCCCCGCGAGCCTTCCTCGGAGATCCGGAAGATCTGCCCTTCGGCTTCGTCGAGCAGTGTCCGCGTGTCCTTGCCCTGGGGGTTGAAGGCCTCGGTGGCGATCTGATCGGACGCGGAGATCAGCCGACGCAGGATGGCCCGGTCTCGCACGATCTCGCCATAGCGACGCACGTTGGCGGCCGACGGGGTCTCCTGGGCCAGCGCGTTCAGATACTGCAGTCCGCCGGCTTCCTCGGCCTTGCCGGCGGTCCTGAGAGCCTCGTACACGGTGACCACGTCGGCCGGCTGGTTGCGCTCGATGAGCCGCGAGATCTGCTGCCAGATCAGGCGATGATCGTGACGATAGAAGTTGTCCTCGCGCAGGATGTCGGCCACCCGCTCGAAGGCCTGGTTGTCGAGCATGAGACCGCCGAGCACCGCCTGCTCGGCCTCGATGGAGTGCGGCGGCACCCGCAACGCCGCCACCTCGCGGTCGATGGGCGCCGGAGGCGAGGGAAACGAGGCGTCGGGGGAGTCGTCGGGGCTGCTCATGGCGAGATCACCTGTCGGGCGAGGCCTATCTTATCGGGCTCCCGGCCCCATCGGGGCGGCCCGACCGGCCGATGGACCGCCCGACGCAGGCAGCCATGAAAACGGGGGCCCGAGGCCCCCGCGAAGACGGGCGCGGTGCGCCCGCGATACCCGCGCTGTTCAGACCTCGGGCGTGACCGCGATGCTGACCTCGACCACCACGTCGGAGTGCAGCGCGACCTGCACGCCGTGCTCGCCGATGGCCTTGATGGGGCCGTTGGGCAGCCGGACCATGGCCTTGTCGACCTTGAAACCCAGCGCGCCCAGGGCGGTGGCGATGTCGAAGTTGGTGACCGAACCGAACAGCCGGCCGTCGACCCCCGCCTTCTGGGCGATGGTGACGCTCGTGCCGCCAAGGCGCTCGCCCTCGGTACGGGCCGCCGCGAGCTTGTCGGCCTGAGCCTTCTCGAGGTCAGCGCGACGGGCTTCGAACTCCTTGATGGCCGCCTCGGTGGCGCGACGCGCCTTGCCGGTGGGGATGAGGTAGTTGCGCGCGTAGCCGTCCTTGACGCGGACGACATCGCCCAGCGAGCCGAGGTTCAGGACGCGTTCGAGCAGAATGATCTGCATGGTGTGCTCCGGCGTCGATCAGTGGTTGTCGGTGAACGGCAGCAGCGCCAGGAAGCGGGCGCGCTTGATGGCCTCGGTCAGCTGACGCTGATAGCGGGCCTTGGTGCCGGTGAGACGGGCCGGGATGATCTTGCCGGTCTCGGTGATGAAATCCTTGAGGAGCTCGACGTCCTTGTAGTCGATGTACTCCACCTTCTCAGCGGTGAACCGGCAGAACTTCTTGCGCTTGAACAGCGCGTTCTGGGCCGGACGCTTCTTCTTGCCATCTTTGGGACCACGGCGAAAGAACGCCATATCACACCTCGATCAGTTCAAATTCGTTGACATGCAGCACGAGCTGCCGGGACTGCCGCCGCCGGGGGGCCAGGAAGCCCTCCACCTGCAGCGCGACACCCATCGGCAGCACCGCCGCCCGCATCGCCAGCGCCCCCGCGAACCGCGTCGCCAGTTCCAGCTCCACCGTTCGGGCCAGGCCTGCCTCGGACTGCGCCGACTGGTGGGCCAGGGTGGCATCGACCACCGGGATGCCCGCCGGCGTGTGTCGCAGGCCCTCGCTGGCGATCAGCCGGGCCTGCAGCCGCAGGCGGTTGGTGGCGCTGGCGCTGCCGGGCGCGGTCACGGCGCGGGGCCGGGACGCGTCAGGCGGCGCTGGGCTGGGGTTCGGGGGCCTTCTTGGCCTCTTCGCGCTGGATCTGCTTCCACATGGGCGACGGACCGGTCTCGGCCTTGCGCATGGCCACGGTGAGGTGGCGCAGCACGGCATCGTTGAAGCGGAAGGCATGCTCGAGCTCGGCCAGCGTGGCCGGCTGGCACTCGATGTTCATGAGCACGTAGTGGGCCTTGGCCACCTTCTGGATGAGATAGGTCAGCTGGCGCCGGCCCCAGTCTTCCACGCGGTGGATCTTGCCCTGCTGGGCTTCGACCATCGCCTTGTACCGGTCGATCATGGCGGGCACCTGCTCGCTCTGATCCGGATGGACGATGAAAATGACTTCGTAGTGACGCATCAGGGCTCCTTGTGGACGAAGGCCGGAAACCGGCAAAGGCCGCGGGCCGGCGTCAGGCGCCGCGGCAAGGATGACGAAAAGCCCTCCATTCTAACCCGAATCCGGCGGATTGATCCAGCCCAGGTTCTGGCCCGCGAGCAGCGCGGTCATGATCGCGCGCTCGCGGCGATCGATCCGCGCGAGGAAGGCCTCGGTGGAGGGCAGGCCGGCGAAGGCCGCGAAGCCCCGGCTGAGGAAGTCGTGCATCTGACCGACCCCCGCCAGCCGCGCGGGCAGCGCCATGGCCGCGAGCAGCCGCCCGATGGCGGGATGCGAGACCAGACCGTCCAGCGAGCGGCCGATGCGCAGCACCAGGTCGAGCTGGTGGGCGCGGGCGACCGCGGCGTCGGGCTGGCGGTAGGCGCGGGCATACCCGGCCTCGTCCAGCCCCGGCCCGGCGGCCGCGCCCAGGGCCCGGGCCAGACCCTCGTCGAGCTGCTCGGTGAGCGCATCGAGCTCGACCGCGTCGGCCACGGTGTGCAGGGCGCGCTGCGGCAGCAGCCGGGTGAGCGTGGGCAGCAGCCGGATCAGCTCGGCATCCCGTCGCGAGAAGTCCTTCGCGCCATAGAGATCGTCGAGGAAGAAGCGGGCCGCCGGCGCCATGCCAGGGTCGGCCAGCAGGTCGGCGTGGGTGCGGGCCAGGCGTGCCGCCTGCCAGCGCTTGACCATGCCGGTGGCCTCGCGAAGCCCGGCGTCGGCCGCGATCGCGCGGCGCAGGCCCGCCACCTGCGCGGCGGCGCGGGCGAGGCGCAGGCCGGCATCCTCGGCCTCGTCGCGCCCGTCGCCCGGTCGGCCACCCCCGGCGGCGTCCGGCGCGGCGCGCGGCACGTCAGCGGGTTCGCCCACGGTACGGCTAGAAGTGGATGCCGCGCATCAGCTGCTGGAACGCCACCTGGTCGGCGCTGAGCTGGGCGCCGCGCGTACCCTCGCGGCCCTTGGCGGCATCGGAGTCGGGGAACATCCGGAACGAGGTGTTCATCACCACCTGCGCCACGCGCGGGATGAGCGCGTGCATCACCTGACCGACCACGCCCAGACGGGTGGCGATGCGCACCGGCTTGCTGACGATCGCCTCCACGACCAGGTCGGCCGCCTCGTCGGGCGAGAGCGTGGGCACGTTGTTGTAGAGCCGGGTGGGCGCGATCATGGGGGTGCGCACCAGCGGCATGTTGATGGTGGTGAACTTGATGCCCACATCGGCAAACTCCGAGGACGCGCAGCGCGTCCAGGCATCGAGCGCCGCCTTGGAGGCCACGTAGGCCGAGAAGCGCGGCGCGTTGGTCAGCACGCCGATCGACGAGATGTTGATCACCTGGCCGCCGCCACGGGCCTGCATCGCCGGCAGCAGGCCCATGGTCAGGCGCAGCGCGCCGAAGTAGTTGAGCTGCATGCAGCGCTCGAAGTCGTGGAAGCGGTCATAGCTGTTCTCGATGCCACGGCGGATGGACCGGCCGGCGTTGTTGACCAGGAAGTCGACGCCGCCATGGGTGTCGAGCAGCCACTTCACCATGCGGTCGGCATCCTGCATGTCGGCCAGGTCCACCGCGAAGGTGTGCAGCTCGTGGCCCAGCGCGGCCACCTGCTGGCGCGCCTCCTGCAGCTTGTCCTCGTCGCGGCCGCAGATGATGGTCACGGCGCCGGCCTGGGCCAGCTTGATGGCCGCGGCCAGACCGATGCCCGAGGAGCCGCCGGTGACCAGCACCACCTTGCCGGCCACCTGGCCGCGCAGGCTGCGGTCGATGAACAGATCGGGATCGAGGTGCCGCTCCCAGTAGTCCCAGATCACCCAGGCGTAGTCGGCAAGGCGCGGGCAGGCGATGCCCGACCCCTTGAGCGCGGCGGTGGTCTCGCGGCAGTCGAACCGGGTCGGGTAGTTGACGAACTGCAGGATGTCCTCGGGCAGACCGAGATCCTTCATGAGCACGTCGCGAATGCGCCGCACGGGAGTCAGCGCGAGCAGGCTCTTCTTGACCCCGCGCGGGATGAAGCCGAGCAGCGCGGCATTGATCCGCAGCGTCATCGAGGGCGCGTGCGCGGCGCTGGCGAAGGTGTTGAGCACGTCGCCCACGCGCATGGGCTCGGGGTCGACCAGATGGAAGCAGCGCCCGTCCAGATCGCGGGCGTGGGAGATGTGGTCGAGCGCGTTCACCACGAAGTCCACCGGCACGATGTTGATGCGCCCGCCCTCGATGCCGATGGTCGGCATCCACGAGGGCAGCAGGCGGCGCATGCGCTGGATGAGCTTGAAGAAGTAGTAGGGCCCGTCGATCTTGTCCATCTCGCCGGTGACCGAGTCACCGATCACCATGCCGGGCCGGTAGATGCGAAACGGCACCTTCGCCTGCGCGCGCACGATGCCCTCGGACTCGTGCTTGGTGGCGAAGTAGGGATGGTCGAGGCCCTCGGCCTCGTCGAACATGTCCTCGCGCCAGATGCCCTCGAACAGGCCGGCGGCGGCGATCGAGCTCACATGGTGCAGGCAGCCCGCCTTGATCTCGTTGGCGAAGGCGACCACGTTGGCCGTGCCTTCGACGTTGACCTTCACCTGCGCGTCGGCATCGGCGCCGAGGTCGTAGACCGCGGCAAGGTGATAGACGTGGCGGATCTTGCCGACCAGCGCGCGCCGCTCGGCCGCCTTCAGGCCCAGACCGGGACGGGTGATGTCGCCCACCACCGGCACCACCCGACGTTCGTCCACGCCCCAGAAGGCGTGCAGCTCGGCCAGCTTCTCGGGCGAGGCATCGCGAACGAGGAAGTGCACGACGGCGCCGCGTCGCGCGAGAAGCTTGCGGACCAGCCGCTTGCCGATGAAGCCGGTGGCGCCGGTGATGAAGTAGGTCATGGGGTGTCTCCGCGCAGGATGGTGTTGTGGGTGTCCGGGGCCGGCCCGGAAGCCGGCCGATGATTGCACCGGGCAGCGGCAGCGGCAAGCGCGCCCGGCGCTGCGCCGACTCATGCCGCGACGCATTAGGGTGCGCCCCCTAGATCCGCGGGTCTACACTCGGCCCCATCGCTGGCGGGTGGTCCGCCGGCACGCAGACAGGAAGGGAATCAGCATGGTCAGGAAGCTCAAGCAGCTCGCCAAGGAGAAGGACGATGGCGGCCAGATCGCCGACGTGATCCGCGAGTCGGCCGAGAAGATCTGGCTGGCCGGCCTGGGCGCCTTCGCCAAGGCGCGCATGGAGCCGGGCAAGGCCTTCGAGACGCTGGTGCGCGAGGGGCTCAGCCTGCAGTCCAAGACCCGCGCCATGGCCGGCGAGCGGCTCGGCGAGGTCGGCGGCAAGGTGAATCAGGTGAAGAGCCAGATCGGCCAGCGCGCCGCCGAGTCCTGGGACCGCCTGGAGCAGGTCTTCGAGGACCGCGTCGCGCGGGCGCTCGACCGGCTCGGCGTGCCGGCGACCAAGGACGTGCAGGCGCTGATGCAGCGGGTCGACGAACTCACCGCGGCGCTCGAGGCGCTCGGCGGCAAGCTGCCGCCGCCGGGCCGTGCGGCACCAGCGCGCAAGCCCGCCGCGGGCAGAGCGCGCAAGGCAGCGGCCCGCAAGCCGGCGGCCAAGGCCGCGAAGGCAAGCGCCCCCGCGACGAAGGCAACACCCTCGGCGAAGAAGGCAGCCGCCGCGGCGCCCGAGGCGGCCGCCAAGGCGCCGGCACGGCCGGCACGCGCCCGCAAGCCGCGCCCCGCCAGCGAGGCGGCGCAGGCCTGAGCAGGCATTCATGCCGGCCGCTGCGCGCACCCGCCGTGCGCCCCCCCGCGCCAGGGGCGGCGTCGGCGTGGCGCTGGCCGGCGGTGGCCTGCTCGGGGCGGCCTATGAGCTCGGCGCCCTGGCGGCGCTCGATGAGGCGGTGGCAGGTCTGGACCTCACCGCCCTCGACGCCTGCGTGGGGGTGAGCGCAGGCGCCTTCATCGCCGCCGGCCTGGCCCATGGCCGCACACCGCGCCAGATGGTGCGGCTGTTCATCGAGGACGCCGACGCCGCGCTCGACCCCGCCGCGGTGCTCGGACCCAGCGCGCGGCTGTGGCGTCGCCTGGGGGCAGCCGCCCCCGGCATGCTGCGCGCGGCGCTGCAGGCGGCGGCGCTCGCCCGTGCCCGCGGCTCCACCGACACCGCGCTCGACGCCCTGGAACGGGTGGCCCGCTCGCTGCCGATCGGCCTGTTCGACGCATCCCCCTTCGAACGGGCGCTGGAGCGACTGTTCTCGCAGCAGCCTGCCGGCAACGACTTCCGCCGGCTGGGCACCCGCCTGCGCATCGTGGCCACCGACCTCGACCGTGGCTGCGCGGTGGAATTCGGCGCGCCGGGGCTCGACGCGGTGCCGATCTCGCGTGCGGTGATCGCCTCGGCGGCGGTGCCCGGCGTGTTCGCGCCGGTGAGCATCGGCGGGCGTGACTACGTGGACGGCGCGCTCACCAAGACCCTTCATGCCTCGGTGGCGCTCGACCAGGGGGTGAGCCTGCTCTTCTGCGTCAACCCGCTGATCCCCTTCTCGGGCAGCCCGGGCGCGCGGCCGGGCATGATCGCGCGTGCCGGCCTGCCCACCATCCTGTCGCAATCCTTCCGCACCATGATCCGTTCGCGCATGAGCACCGGGCTGGAGAAGTACCGGGTCACCCACCCGCGGGCCACGCTGGTGGTGCTCGAGCCACGGGCCGACGACGCGGCGCTGTTCTTCACCCGCATCTTCACGATCGCGGCGCGCCGCCGGGTGTGCGAGCAGGCCTACCAGCACACCCGCCAGGATCTGCTGCGCCGCGCCCCTGAACTGGCACCGGCGCTGGCCGCGCACGGCCTGCGGCTGAACACCGCGGTGCTGCGCAATCCGCAGTTGCGCCTGGTGGACTTCAGCCAGCCGGGCCACACCCCGCCGCGGGGCAGCCTCGCCGATGCGGTGGCCTCGCTGGGCAAGACGGTGGGTGATATCGAGCATGCGCTGCGATTGCATCGCTCGGACCCGGCAGCACAGGACGCCCTCCCCCGCGCGACCCGGCGTGCCGGCGCGCGCCAGCCGGCGCATGGCGCGGCCCGCGCCTGAGCCTGCACGCATGGCCCGCAAGCCGCCCCGCCGCACCCGCGAGAACATCCTCGCCGCGGCACTGCGGCTGTTCAACCACCTGGGCGAGCCGCATGTCAGCACCCAGGCGATCGCCGACGAGGCCGGCATCAGCCCGGGCAATCTCCATTACCACTACCGCCACCGCGAGGCGATCGTCGAGGCCCTGTTCGGCGCGTTCGAGCAGGAGATCGAGCCGCTGCTCGAGGCGGCCCCGGGGCGCGACGCGCACTTCGAGGATGCCTGGCTCTTCCTGCACCTGCTCTTCGAGACGCTGTGGCGGCATCGCTTCCTCTACCGCGACCTTCCCGACCTGCTGTCGCGACACCGGCTGATCGCACGGCGCATGCCGGCGATCATCGCCGCCAAGACCCAGGCAGCCACCCGCCTGTGCCAGGCCCTGGCCGTCAGCGGCCGGCTGCGCGCCAACGAGGCGCAGATCGCGCTGCTGGCCGCGAACATGGCGATGGTCACCACCTGGTGGCTGGCCCATGAGCAGGTCACGCAGGGCCCGCGGCCCGGCGGCGCGCGCCAGCCCGGTCCGGGCGGGCCCGAGACCGCGCCCTCGCAGGCCGCGCTCGCCCGTGGCGCCAGCCAGGTGCTGGTCATGCTCGCGCCCTGGCTGGATGATGAGGGTCGCGCGCTCTCGGAGCGCCTGGCCCGTGAGTACCTCGCAACCCGACCCTGAAAGGAACCCGGCATGGCCCGATGGACCGCTTTCCCGTACCCCGACAAGGCCTATGTCCGCGACGATGCGGCGCTGAAGAAGCACTGGGCCCGCCTGCACCGCGGCGACGCCGAGCCGCTGCCCAAGGACAAGGCCGTGCTGGAGGCCTGGCGCGCCTATCACGCCGGCGACTTCGGCAAGGCCGTGGAGGCGGGCCTCGCCGCCGGCCCGGCCGGCTACAACGCCGCCAGCAAGGCGGCCTGCATCTACGCCAACTACCTGGAGAAGTCCGACAAGCGCAAGCTCGAGATCTACCAGGAGGTGGCGGCACGCTGCGAGGAGCTCCAGGCCGCCGAGCCGAAGAACGCCAACGCCTTCTACCTGCACGCCTACGCCCTGGGCCGCTACGGCCAGGGCATCTCGGTGACCAAGGCCCTGGCCCAGGGCCTGGGCGGCAAGGTGCGCGACAGCCTCGAGACGGCACTGAAACTGCAGAGCAAGCATGCCGACGCGCACATCGCGCTGGGCGCCTTCCACGCCGAGGTGATCGACAAGGTGGGCGCGATGATCGGCGGCATGACCTATGGCGTGAAGCGCGAGTCCTCGATGACCCACTTCCGCACGGCCCTCAGCCTGAACCCGGACTCCGCGATCGCGCGCATCGAGTACGCCAATGCGCTGGTCATGCTCGAGGGCAAGAAGGCGATGAAGCAGGCCGAGCAGCTCTACGCCGAGGCCGCGGCCTGCGAGCCGCAGGATGCGATGGAGCGGCTCGACGTGGAGCTGGCGCGCGAGGAGATCGGCTAGCCGCGCCAGGCGCTCACGATGATGGAGGCGCCGCCCAGCAGGATCAGCGCCTCCATGAAGAAGCGGTGCAGCCGGGCCTGCATGCGGCGCACCAGCCACGCGGCCAGCGCGCTGCCCGGGAGCGTGGCCAGGCCGATGGCCAGGCCCAGCGGCAGCGCCGCCGGCTCGAGCAGCGCGAAGCGCCCGAAGAGCGCGGCCCGAGTGAGGTCGATCAGGATCGACACGAAGGCATCGGTGGCCAGCACCGCGGTGCCCGACAGGCCGCTGCCCAGCAGCAGCGAGACCAGGATCACCCCCATGCCCGAGGCCAGGCCGTTGGCCAGGCCGAAGACCGCGCCACCGGCCAGCTGGCCGCGCGGCCCGATCTGCCACTGACGGCTGCGCAGCCAGCGCCGCGCCGGCACGCTGAGCACCACCAGCGCGCCCATGGCCAGCCCGAGCGGGCGGGGATCGAGCCGCGCGTAGAGCCAGGTGCCCAGCCACAGCAGCGGCGCGGCGCCGACGAGCACCCGCAGCGCGGCGGGCCAGTCGATGTCGGCGCGGTAGAACCAGAAGCGACCGGCGTTGATGATCACGCCGGCCAGCGCCAGCACCGGCACCGTGGCCTTGACACCCAGCAGGGGCACCAGCACCGCGGTGAGGATGACGCCGGTGCCGAAGCCGCCGATGCCCCCGACCACCGAGCCGGCAAAGGCCGCACCCAGCACCCAGAGCCAGAGCAGCGGATCGGCGATCACGCCGCGGGCAGACCCAGCAGCCGCTGCTCGATCTGCGCCGGGGCGTCGTCCTCGCGCAGCACCGCCGGGGGCACCAGCGCCAGGGTGAGCAGCAGGCGTTCGAACTCGGGCGCGAAGCCCTCGATGATGCGCTGCGGGTCCGGGCACAGACCGGCATCGGTCATGACCCCGAACTGCACCCCGCCGCGGTAGGACAGGATCGACACGCCGAGCCCGATGTCACCCGACTGCGGCACCCAGAACATCACCCGCCGCACGGTATTGCCGACGATGCGGATGGGCTCGGCCGGGCCCGGCACGTTGGTCATGACCGCGCTCGACTTGTGCGAGAGGTAGTCGAGCACGCCGCTCTGCAGGGCGCGCGGCGCCTGGCCGATGGCCGAGAGCAGCGCGTAGGCCAGGGGCGCCTGGAAGCCGCCCTTGAGCTCGTCCATGCGCCGGCGCACCTCGCGCAGTCGCGCGAGCGGGTTGGCGATGCCCACCGGCAGCACCAGCGGCACCAGCCCGAACCGATTGCCCAGGCGCGCCTCCTGCTGCGGCGGACGCAGGTTGACCGGCACCATGGCGCGCAGCTCGACGCCCTCGGTGGGGTCGCCGCGCCCGGCGAGGTAGCGGCGCAGGGCGCCGGCCACGCACGAGAGCAGCACATCGTTGACCGACACGCCCAGCGCCCGGCACACCGCCTTCACCTCGTCGATGGGCAGCGGCTCGTTCCAGGCCACCGCCTTGCGCCGACCGGGCTTGCCCTTGAAGCGGGTGCGCGAATCCTCGCCCATGAGCGCGATCGACAGCGCGTCCTGGGCCAGGCGCAGACCGGCCGCGGCCCATTGCGCGAACTGCCCGGCATCGCCCTCGCCCGCCGCCCGCGCGACCTGCCCGCCCGCCTCGCCGAGCACCCGCACCGCGGTGCGGCCCACCGGCTCGATCGCGGCCATCAGGCTGCGCGCGAGATCCTCGTGCCCGTCGCCCGCCGCCGGCACGGCGCGGGTGCGGCGCCGCGGCGCGGCCGGCGTGCCGTCATCGCTCATGGAGAGCATGACCTTCACCAGCGCGATGCCGTCGGCGATGCAATGGTGGATGCGGGTGACGAGCGCGCTGGCGCCGTCATAGTCCTCCACCAGATGGAACTGCCACAGCGGCCGACCCGCGGGCAGCGGTTGCGCGGCCAGCCGCGCCGCCAGCCGCTGCAGCCCGCGCGCGCCGCCGGGCCGTGGCAGGCGCGCATCGACCACATGGTGGTCGAGGTCGAAGGCAGGGTCATCCACCCACCAGGCGCCGGTGGCATCGGTGCGCACCACCTGCCGGAATCGGTCGAAGACCAGCAGCCGTTCCCGCAGCCTTGCCAGCAGCCGCTCGCGCGCCATGGGGGTCTCGAACACCCAGACCCCGACGATCATCATCAGGTTGGCTGGCGAATCCATTCTCAGCCAGGCCGTGTCGACACCCGACATCCGCTCGCGGTTCATGCGCCCCTCCGTTGGCCGGCCGCCCGCTGCGGCCGGAACCTATAATAAGGAACCCGATTGCCGCGCGGAGACCGCCGATGTCAGAACTGGCCAAAGCATTCGAACAGGCCGTTGCCCAGTCACGCAACCTGCCCGAGCGCCCCGACAACACCACGCTGCTGCGGATCTACGCGCTCTTCAAGCAGGGCAGCGAGGGCGATGCCACCGGCAAGCGGCCCGGCTTCGGTGACATGGTCGGCCGGGCCAAGTTCGATGCCTGGGCGGGCCTCAAGGGCACCCCGCGCGAAGAGGCGATGCGCCAGTACATCGCTCTCATCGGCGAACTCAAGGGCTGAGCGGGCGCCGCGACCGCTACACGAAGTAGCGGTCGAAGTTCTCGTTCACATGCTCCTCGATCTTCGGCTTGAAGGCCGACAGCAGCAGGCCCAGGCGGGCATCGAGCCGAACCTCGTCCTTGGTCACCGCGAGTTCGCCCTGCACGCCGCTGCGACTGAAGCGCAGCACGTTGCCGTCCCACTCGCTGGCCACGCCGTACTCCGAGGAAAGGTCGTCGGCGACCTTCTGCGCCGCTGCCCGGGCCTTCTTCAGGCCCAGCCCGTGTTTGCGCTTGAGATGGATGTCTGCCAAGGGGTTCTCCCGGGGTCTGAGCGCGCCGCGCCCCTCGCGGCCCGGCTCTGCGCCGATTCTAGGGCCTGTGGTCGGGGATCTCGAACACCTGCCTCAGATACTGCATGTAGGCCTCGTCATCGCACATGTTCTTGGAGGGAGTGTCCGACAGCTTGGCCACCGGCTGCCCGTTGCAGCGGACCATCTTGATGACGATCTGCAAGGGCGTGCAGCCGAGGTCGTTGGTGAGGTTGGTGCCCACGCCGAAGGCGAGCCGCGCCCGCTCGTGAAAGCGGCGGTAGAGCTCGATGGCCAGCGGGAAGGTAAGCGCGTCGGAGAAGATCAGGGTCTTGGTGCGCGGATCGACCCGGTTGGTCTCGTAGTGGGCGATCAGCCTCTCGCCCCACTCGAAGGGGTCGCCGGAATCATGACGGGCGCCGTCGAAGAGCTTGCAGAAGTACAGGTCGAAGTCGCGCAGGAATGCGCTCATGCCGTAGACATCCGAGAGCGCGATGCCGAGGTCGCCGCGGTACTCGCGCGCCCAGGTCTCGAAGGCGAAGGTCTGGGAGTCGCGCAGGCGGGGCCCCAGGGCCTGGCAGGCCTGAAGGTACTCGTGCGCCATCGTGCCGAGCGGGGTCATGCCGTACTTCATGGCGAAGTACACGTTGGAGGTGCCGGCCAGATGAGCACCCATGCGGTTGGCGCACTCGATCAGCACCTCCTCGTGCCACAGCCGCGAGAAGCGCCGGCGGGTGCCGTAGTCGGCGACCTTCAGGTCGACGAGCGAGGGATCGTCGGCGATCAGGGCGATCTTGTGCTCGAGGCGGCGGCGGCCCTCGGCGTAGTCGGGCACCCGCACGGTGTTGCGGAAGTAGATCTCGTTGACGATGGCCAGCACCGGGATCTCGAACAGGATGGTATGCAGCCAGGGCCCGCGCACGGTGATGTCGATCTCGCCGGGCGCGCCGGCCGAGGGCGTGACCGACACGTACTTCTCGTTCATCTGGAACAGGCCCAGGAAGTCGACGAAGTCGCTCTTGATGAACCGCATCGAGCGCAGGTAGTCGAGTTCGCGTTCGCGAAAGCGCAGCGTGCACAGGTGCTGGATCTCCTCGCGGATCTGGTCGATCAGCCCCGCAAGCGGAATGCCCGGATTGCGGCACTTGAACCGGTACTCGACCTGGGCGCCCGGGAAGTGATGCAGCACCACCTGCATCATGGTGAACTTGTACAGATCGGTGTCGAGCAGCGAGTGGATGATCATGGCGATGGCGCCTGGCGGGCCGGGGGCTGCCAGTGTAGTGCAGGCAGGCGGCGACGGTGAGCGCGCCCACCCGGCTGATCGCCCACCTCGACATGGACGCTTTCTATGCCAGTGTCGAACTGCTGCGCTACCCGCAGCTGCGCGGCCTACCGGTGGTGATCGGTGGCGGCCGGGCTCACCAGCCCGTGCCCGATCCCGCGGGCGGGCTGCGCTTTGCCACGCTGCGCGAGTATGCCGGCCGCGGCGTGATCACCACCGCCACCTATGAGGCCCGGGCCTTCGGCGTGCGCGCCGGCATCGGCCTGATGAAGGCCGCGCGCCTGGCGCCCGAGGCCGTGCTGCTGCCGGTCGACATGGAGGAGTACCGGCGCTACTCGCGCCGCTTCAAGGCCGCCGTGCGCGAGATCGCGCCGTGCGTGGAGGACCGGGGCGTGGACGAGATCTACATCGACCTGACCGGTCTGGCGGGCGCCGCGCCAGACCCCTGGGAGGCAGCCCGCGCGCTGGCCGCCCGGCTGCGCGAGGCGGTGCGTTCGGCCACCGGCCTGTCGTGCTCGATCGGGGTGACGCCCAACAAGCTGCTCTCGAAGATCGCCTCCGACCTCGACAAGCCGGGCGGGCTGACGCTGCTCAGGCCCGAGGACATCGCCACCCGGATCTGGCCGCTGCCGGCCTCGCGCATCAACGGCATCGGCCCGAAGGCGGCCGAGCGGCTGCAGGCGATGGGCATCGCGCGCATCGGCGAGCTGGCAGCGGTGCCCGCCCATCAGCTCGTGGCGCGCTTCGGGCGCAGCTACGGGGCCTGGCTGCACGAGGCCGCGCACGGTCGTGACGATCGCCCGGTGGTCACCGCCAGCGAACCGAAGTCGATCAGTCGCGAGACCACCTTCGAGCGCGACCTCGACCCGGTGCACGATCGCACCGAGCTCTCGGCGCTGTTCACCGAGCTGTGCCAGCGGCTGGCCGAGGACCTGCGCCGCAAGGGCTATCTGGCGCGCTCGATCGGCCTGAAGATCCGCTACGCCGACTTCCGCACCGTGACCCGCGACTTCACCGCGCCGCAGCCCACCCGCGATGCGCTGCAGATCCGGCGGCATGCCGGCGAGTGCCTGCGCCGGGTGCCGCTGGACCAGCGGCTGCGACTGCTCGGTGTGCGCGCCGGCAACCTGCACCGCGAGGGCGAGCCGCCCCCGCCCGGGGTGGCCGAGCCGGGTCCGCCAGCGCAGGCCAGCCTGCCCCTGTTCGGCGACGGGTGACCCGGGGCCCGGCGGGCAGCGCGCCGGCGCCGCGGGTTAGAATCGCGGGATTGTCCGCCTGTGGAATCCCAAGATGACGCACATCGTCCTCGAATCCTGCATCCGGTGCCGCTACACCGACTGCGTCGATGTCTGCCCGGTCGACTGCTTTCGCGAAGGCCCGAACATGCTGGTCATCGACCCCGATGAATGCATCGACTGCGCGGTATGCATCCCCGAGTGCCCGGTCGAGGCCATCAAGGCCGAGGAAGACGTCCCCGCCGATCAGCGCCAGTTCATCGCCCTGAACGCCGAACTCGCCAAGGACTGGCCCAGCATCACCCGCACCAAGCCCGCCCTGGCCGACGCCGATGACTGGAAGGACGTGAAGGACAAGCTCCCCTTCCTGGAGCGTTGATGCCCCAGTTGGCCTTCGGACTGCGGTTCGAGGACCTGTACCGGCAAGCGGGGCTCACGCAGACCGATGCCGCCTTCCTGGGGGTGCTGGCCGGGCGGGATCCGGCCCTGGCCGAGCGGCTGCGCGCCGCCCGGGCACAGCCCGATGCCCTGAGCACCCGCGACGAGGCCGCGCTGCTGCTCAGCCTCGCCCCGCACCTCGATGCCTTCATCGCCGAGCTCTTCGACATCACCGAGGAGCTTGCCGGGCTGCGCGCGGCGCAGCAGGCGCTCGCCCCGCTGGTGCGGGTAAAGTGGAAGTTCGTCAAGCGCAAGGCGCTGCTCACCTACCCAGACGCATCGGCGCTGGGCGGCTTCGACGCGGCCCGGGCGCATGCCGAGATCGAGTCCTGGCTGGGCACTCCCTTCGAGGAGCTGGCCTTCGCGCAGGCGGTGCTCCAGTGGCAGGCGCAAGGCCTGACGACGCGGCTCGATCTCGCCATGCGCTACAGCGCCTGGGCGGTGCACAGCGCCGAGGGTCAGGCCCGCCACGGCGATGGCGTGCTGTTCAGGCATCCGGTGCGGGTCGACCCCGCGGCGCTGCTCACCCATGCCCGGCAGGCGCAGCACCATGGCACCACCATCACGGTGATCGACGCCCGCCGCCTGCATCAGCGCGCGGGCTTCGACCTCACCGATGCCGGCACCGACCTGCGCGGCGCCCTCGATCAGGCGAACTACTGCCTGTGGTGCCACGGGCAGGGCAACGACAGCTGCTCGCATGGCATCCGCGAGAAGGCTGCCGCCGGCGACGCGCCGGCCTTCCGGCGCAGCGCGCTCGGTGTGCCGCTCACCGGTTGCCCCCTGCAGGAGCGCATCTCGGAGTTCCAGCAGGCCAAGGCCCAGGGGCACGCCGTGGCCGCGCTCGCGCTGATCACGCTCGACAACCCGATGGCGGCGGCCACCGGCCATCGCATCTGCAACGACTGCATGAAGGCCTGCGTCTACCAGCAGCAGACCCCGGTGGACATCCCGCAGGTCGAGACCCGGGTGCTGCGCGATGTGCTCGCCCTGCCCTGGGGCTTCGAGATCTACTCGCTGCTCACCCGCTGGAACCCGCTGAACCTGCGCCGGCCGCTGCCGCTGCCCGACAGCGGCCGCAAGGTGCTGGTCGTGGGCATGGGGCCGGCGGGCTTCACGCTCGCCCATCACCTCATGAACGAGGGCCACTCGGTGGTGGGCATCGACGGCCTGAAAATTGAACCGCTGCCGCCAGCCCTGAACGGGGTGGCCGAGGACGGCTCGCCGCAGCCCTTCGAGCCGGTGCTCGACGCGGACAGCCTGCGCGAGCCGCTCGCGCAGCGCGTGAGCGGAGGCTTCGGCGGCGTGGCCGAGTACGGCATCACGGTGCGCTGGGACAAGAACTTCCTCACGCTGGTGCGGCTGCTGCTCGAGCGTCGCTCGGCGTTCCGGCTGATCGGCGGCGTGCGCTTCGGCGGCACGCTCGACACCGCCGGCGCCTTCGCGCTGGGCTTCGACCACATCGCGCTGGCCACCGGCGCGGGCCGACCCACCACGCTCGACATCCCCAACGGCATGGCGCGCGGCGTGCGCACCGCCAGCGACTTCCTGATGGCGCTGCAGCTCACCGGCGCGGCCCGGGCCGACTCGCTCGCCAACCTGCAGCTGCGCCTGCCGGTGGTGGTGGTGGGCGGCGGCCTGACCGCGATCGACACCGCCACCGAGTCGCTGGCCTACTACCCGGTGCAGGTCGAGAAGTTCCTGGCCCGCCACGAGGCGCTGGTTGCCGAGCACGGCGAAGCCGCGGTGCGCAGCGGCTGGACCGAGGAGGAGCGCGAGCTCGCCGACGAGTTCATCAGCCATGCGCGGGCGATCCGCGCCGAGCGCGAGGGCGCGGCCCGCGCCGGCGAGCCCGCCGGAGTGCTGGCGCTGCTGCAGGCCTGGGGCGGGGTCAGCATCGCCTACCGACGGGGCGTCGCCGACAGCCCCGCCTACCGGCTCAACCACGAGGAGCTCGAACGGGCGCTGGCCGAGGGCATCGGCCTGGGTGCCGACCTGGCGCCGCA
>JBIKWU010000264.1:0-5612 GCA_044356115.1 Burkholderiaceae bacterium | reverse complement strand
AGCTGCCCTTCGTCGACAAGCTGGTCTACCGCATCATCAAGGACGAGGCCGCGGCCTACGCGGCGCTGCGCACCGGCAAGCTCGACATCATGGAAAACGTGCGCTGGAGCGCGGTCGAGGAACTCAAGAAGAGCGCCCCGCAGCTGAAGTGGTCGCGCTGGACCGCCACCGACGGCACCTTCCTCGCGATGCGCATCGATCAGAAGCCCTTCGACGACATCCGTGTGCGGCGGGCTCTGAACATGGCGGTCAACAAGCAGGAGATCGTCAAGGTGTTCTGGGGCGGCAATGCCGATCTCTTCGGCTACCCCATGCACCCCGACTACACCGGTTTCTACGAGCCGCTGTCGGCCATGCCCGAGTCGGTGAAGGAGCTCTTCACCTACAACCCCGACAAGGCCAGGAAACTGCTTGCCGAGGCCGGCTACCCCAACGGATTCAGCTTCAAGGTGCAGGTCAACGCCAACAGCCCGGTGCACATGGAGCTGGTGCCGATGGTGGCGGCCTACCTCGAGAAGGTGGGGGTCAAGCTGCAGATCGAGCCGCTGGAGTACGGCGCCTTCCTCTCGCGCATGACCTCCAAGACGCTCGGGCCGGGCTACTTCATGAACAACGGCCACGTGAACCCCACGCGCAGCCTGCACAAGAGCTTTGTCACGGGCGAGCTCTGGAACCCCTCGCAGTATTCCGATCCTGCCTTCGACCGCAAGATGGCCGCGGCCTACGCCGAACGCGACCTCGGCAAGCGCCAGCAGCTCATCAAGGAGATGGTGCGCGAGATCGTCGACAAGGCGCCCTACATCTGGCTGCCCACCTCGCACAACTTCACCGCCTGGTGGCCCTGGGTCAAGAACTACAACGGCGAACTGCGCGCCGGGTCGGTGCGCCCGGGTCCGATCTACGCCCGCATCTGGGTCGACCAGGACATGAAGCAGAAGATGGGCTACCGCTGATGAGTGCTCCCCTGCTGAGCGTGCGCGGGCTGACCACCCGCTTTCGCACCGAGCGCGGCACCGTCACCGCGGTGGACGACGTCTCCTTCGACGTCAACGCCGGCGAGACCGTGGCCATCGTCGGTGAATCCGGGTCAGGCAAGAGCGTCACCGCACTGTCCATCCTGCGGCTGATCCCCGACCCGCCCGGCAAGATCATCGGCGGCGAGATCCTCTTCGACGGTACCGATCTGGTCAAGCTCGACGACCGCAGCATCCGCGCGATCCGCGGCAACCGGATCGCCATGATCTTCCAGGAACCGATGTCCTCGCTGAACCCGGCGATCACCGTCGGCCGGCAGATCGGCGAACCGGTGAACCTTCACCGCGGAACGCCCTGGTCGGGCGCGCTCGAGCGTGCCCGCGAGCTGCTCGGCCTGGTGCGCATCCCCGATGCCGCCACGCGGGTCAACGCCTACCCTCACCAGTTCTCGGGCGGCATGCGTCAGCGCGCGATGATCGCCATGGCGCTGGCCTGCGAGCCGCAACTCATCATCGCCGACGAGCCCACCACCGCGCTCGACGTCACCGTGCAGGCGCAGATCCTCGACCTGCTGCAGGACCTCGCCCGGCAGGCCAACTCGGCGCTGATTCTCATCACCCACGACCTCGGGGTGGTCGCCCGCTATGCCAACCGGGTGATCGTGATGTACGGCGGGCGGGTGGTCGAGACCGCGCCCGCCGCGCAGCTCTATGCCACACCGTCACATCCCTACACCCGCGGCCTGATGGCCTCGATCCCGCGGCTCGACGGCGATACCCGCCGGCGGCTGGTGCCCATCGAGGGCTCGCCGCCCGACCTCTCGGCGCTTCCGCCCGGCTGCGCCTTCGCCCCACGCTGCAAGCTCGCCAGTGACCGCTGCCGCAGCGAGCGGCCGGTGCTGCGCGAGATCGCGCCCAATCACCACAAGGCCTGCTTCGTCGATGACTGACACCGCGATCGCCCCAGCGCCCAGCGCGCAGGCCAGCCAACCCGCCGAGATCCTTCGCGTGCAGGATCTCAAGGTTCACTTCCCGGTCATGAAGGGGGTGATCATCCAGAAGCAGGTGGCCAAGGTGCACGCGGTGGACGGTGTGTCGTTCAGCCTGCGCCGCGGCGAGACGCTCGGCCTGGTCGGCGAAAGCGGCTGCGGCAAGTCGACCACCGGGCTGGCGGTGCTGCGCATGCTCGAGCCCACCGCCGGCAGCATCGTGTTCGAGGGCACCGACATCACCCGGCTGAACCGCGACCAGATGCGCGCGATGCGGCGGCGCATGCAGATGGTCTACCAGGACCCCTACGGCTCGCTGAACCCGCGCATGCGGGTGCGCGAGATCATCGGCGAGCCGCTGCAGGTGCACGGGCTCGATGCCGATCGCGCGGCCTACCGCGAGCGCATCGCCAGGCTGCTGGCCATGGTGGGCCTTCTGCCCGACATGGCCGAGCGCTATCCGCACGAGTTCTCGGGCGGACAGCGCCAGCGCATCGGCATCGCCCGCGCGCTGGCCCTCGAGCCCGGCCTGATCGTCTGCGACGAGCCGGTGTCGGCGCTCGATGTCTCCATCCAGGCGCAGGTGGTCAACGTCTTCATGGACCTGCAGGAACGCCTGGGCCTGTCGTACATCTTCGTGGCCCACGACCTCGCGGTGGTGCGGCACATCAGCGATCGCATCGCGGTGATGTACCTCGGCAAGATCGTCGAGGTGGCCTCGCGCGACGACCTCTATCGCGAGCCGCTGCATCCCTACACCCAGGCGCTGCTCGCGGCCATTCCCGTGGCCGATGCTGCCGTGGAAGCGCGGCGCGAGCGTCTGGTGGTCACCGGCGAGGTGCCCAGCGCCCTCTCCCCGCCGAGCGGCTGCCGCTTCCACACCCGTTGCCCCCACGCCACCGAGCGCTGCCGCCGCGAGGAACCGCCGCTGGTCAGCAATGCCACGGGCCGCACCGTGGCCTGCCACCTGCACCCGGCATGACGTGAACGCGCGGCTGTCGCCGGGCGCCACCCAGACCGAGCGCTACCTGCGGCGGCAGGAGGCGGCGCTCGACGCTGCCGCCGGCCTGTTCAACCGGCATGGCGTCAAGGGCGCCACACTGGCCGAGGTAGCCCGCGAACTCGGGCTGGCCACCAGTGGCATCACCTACTACCACCGGCGCAAGGAGGATCTGGCCAGCGCCTGCTTTCTGCGCGCGATCGAGGCGCAGTCGCAGGTGGTGCGTGCCGCCAGCGTCGAACCCACCCTGGAAGGCCGGGTCAGGGCGCTGCTGCAGGGTTGCTACCGCATCGAGCAGGACATCGCCCTGGGACGGCGCGGACCGCTGATCCTGTTCAACGAGATACGGGCCCTGCCCGAGAGCCACTCCGGGCGCGTGTTCGAGGCCTACACCGGCATGTTCCGCGGCGTGCGTCAACTGCTTCGGGAGCCGCTGCAAGGGCTGGCGCGGCCCGCGCTCAATGCCCGCAGCCATCTGCTGCTGTCGATGGCCAACAGCCGTGGCCTGGTCAGGCACCACGACCCGTCGGACCTGCCGGCGCTGGCCGACCGGGTCGCCGATATCCTGATCGCGGGGCTCGCCGGACCGCGGTCCCGCTGGTCCGATGCGCTGCCCGCCGGACTGGGCAGGCCGGGCCCCGGCGGTCCTTCCAGCGGCGGTCAGGACTTCCTGCAGGCTGCGACCGCCCTGGTCAACCAGCAGGGCTTTCGCGGTGCCTCGGTGGCACGCATCGCCGCCCGTCTGAACCTCACCAAGGGCTCGTTCTATCACCACCACGAGCACAAGGACGACCTGATCGCGGCCTGCTTCGCGCAGACCTTCTCGGTCATCCGGGAGACCATCGACCTCGCCCGGGCGGCCCCGGGCAGCGGCTGGGACCGGCTCGGCCTGATCAGCCGGCGGCTGGTGGCGCACCAGCTCTCCGCGGCCGGGCCGCTGCTGCGGGTGACCGCGCTCAGCGCGCTGCCGCCAGACTCACGGGCGCCGGTGCAGCAGACCCGCAACCGTCAGATCGCGCAGCTGCGCGCCCTGGTGGTGGACGGCCAGATCGATGGCTCGGTGCGCATCGCCGACCAGGCGGTGGCGGCCTATCTGGTGGATGCGATGATCAACGCCGCGGCCGAGTTGCCCACCTGGGCGCCGGGTGTCCACGAAACCGACGCGCCGCGCCTGTTCGCCGCGCCACTGCTGATGGGCCTCGGCTGGCGCGGCTGAACCACGCGGCTGCCGCGCGCGGCGCGCGGCTCGCCATGGCGGCTCGGGGCTGACGGCCCGGTGGCTCAGCCGCCGAAGCGTTCGCGCAGCAGGTTCTTCTGCACCTTGCCCATCTGGTTGCGCGGCAGCTCGGGCACGACATGGATGCGCTTGGGCACCTTGAACGACGCGATCTTCTGCTTGAGCGCGGCGATGAGCACGGCCTCGTCGAGCGCGGCACCGGGCTGCGGCACCACCACCGCCGTGACCGCCTCGCCGAAGTCACGGTGCGGCACGCCGATGACCGCCGACTCGAACACGCCGGGCATGTCGTCGAGCCAGGACTCGATCTCCTTCGGGTACACGTTGTAGCCGCCCGAGATGATCAGGTCCTTGCTGCGACCCACGATGGAGAGATAGCCGTTGGCATCCCAGCGGCCGACATCGCCGGTGCGAAACCAGCCATCGGCGGTGAATTCCTCGCGGGTCTTCTCGGGCATCTGCCAGTAACCGCTGAAGACATTGGGCCCGCGCACCTCGATGCCGCCGATCTCGCCCATGCCGCAGGCCTGCCCCTGGTCGCCCATCACCCGCACCGACACCCCCGGCAGCGGCAGGCCGACCGTGCCCGCCACGCGGTTGCCGTCGTAGGGGTTGGAGGTGAGCATGACCGTCTCGCTCATGCCGTAGCGCTCGAGGATGCGCTGGCCGATGCGCGACTCGAACTGGCGGAAGGTGTCGGGCAGCAGCGGCGCCGATCCGGAGATGAACAGCCGCATGCCCGCGGCGCACTCGGCGGTGAAGCCGGGGTGGTCGAGCAGGCGCACGTACATGGTGGGCACGCCCATGAACACGGTGGCCCGCGGCAGGGCCTGCACCACCTGGGCCGGATCGAAGCGGGCCTGCCAGATCATCTTGCTGCCCGCCAGCAGCGCGCCGTGGCTGGCCACGAACAGGCCGTGCACATGGAAGATCGGCAGCGCGTGCAGCAGCACGTCGCCACGCCGCCAGCGCCAGTAGTGATGCAGGGTGAGCGCGTTGGCCGCGAGGTTGCCGTGCGAGAGCATGGCGCCCTTGCTGCGGCCGGTGGTGCCCGAGGTGTAGAGGATGGCCGCGAGATCGCCGCTCGCGCGGCGCACCGTGCGAAAGCGGTCGTCGTGCCCGGCGGCCGCGGCCAGCAGGCTGCCCTCGCGCTGCTCGCCCAGGGTGTGCAGGTGGCGCACGCCGTGGGCCGCGGCGATCGGCGCGATGCGATCGCGGGCCGCGGGCGCGCACACCACCAGGCCGGGTCGGGCATTGCCGATGAAGTAGTCGAGCTCGGCCGCCTGATAGGCCGTGTTCAGCGGCAGGTAGACCAGCCCGGCGCGCAGCGTGGCGAGATAGAGCAGCAGCGCCTCGGGCGACTTCTCCACCTGCACCGCCACCCGCGAGCCGGCCGGCAGCCGGAGCGCGCG
>JBIKWU010000049.1:0-18650 GCA_044356115.1 Burkholderiaceae bacterium | reverse complement strand
GGCACCAGCAGCGGGGCCGATGGCAACGACACGCTGCTCAACATCGAGAACCTGCGCGGCTCGGGGTATGCCGATCAACTGGCCGGCAACGATCAGGCCAACCTGATCCAGGCGCGCGCGGGCAATGACACCGTGCTGGGTGGCGGTGGCAATGACACCCTCAGCGGCGGTGCCGACAACGATCAGGTGGCCGGCGAGGCGGGCAATGATTCCATCAACGGCGATGACGGCAACGACAGCCTCGACGGCGGTGATGGCAACGACACCCTGAATGGTGATGCCGGCAACGACCTGATCCAGGGTGGCGCGGGCAGTGACTACATCCAGCTGGGCGGTACCGCTGCCAACGGCAGCGACACGGCCGATGGCGGTGACGGCAATGACATCGCCCAGTACTGGTTCGGCAATGCCACGTCGGCGGTGACCTTCACCTCCACGCTCGCCACCGGCAGCCAGGCCGACGGCACGGGCGGTACCGACAGCCTGACCGGCTTCGAGGAACTGCATGTCGTGGGTGGTGCCGTGGCTGACACCCTCACCGGGGGTGCCGAGCGCAACTGGATTCAGGGCGGCGCCGGTGATGACAACCTCACCGGAGGCGCGGGCGCTGACACCTTCGCCTACCTGCCCACCGCTGACAACGGTACCGATCAGGTCGCCGACTTCGGCGCGGGCGACAACCTTCTCGTGCAGGGGCTCACCCTCTCGGCACCGCTTACCGCGGGCGATGCCGGCGTGCTGGGGCAGGGTCAGGTGCTGGTTCAGTCCGGCTCCGGGCAGACCACCCTGCGCATCGGCACCGATACGGTGGCCGGCGCCGATCTGACCATCGTGCTGCAGGGCAGCTTCGATGCCGCCAGCTTCCAGGTCGAGAACGATGCTTTCGGCGGCAACATCGTCTACCGCGCGGGCATCGTCGGCACCGAGGCCAACGACACCCTTACCGGCACCGAGGCGGCCGACACCGTCAGCGGCCTGGGGGGTAATGACATCCTCACGGGCCTCGGCGGCAATGACACCCTCCTCGGCGGTGACGGGTCCGACACGCTGACGGGCTCGGCGGGCAACGACCTGCTGGACGGTGGCGCGCAACTGGTGCCCGGCAGCACCAACGACTCGTCGCCGGGTTACGACTTCGCGTCGTACGCCGACGCCACCGGTCCGGTCACCATCAACCTGGGTGCCGATGGCACCGCCGGCACGGCCACGGGCGCCGGGGTGGGCACCGACACGCTGGTCAACATCGAGATGCTGATCGGCTCGACCTTCGACGACGCCATGGCCGGCAGCAACCGCACCGTCAACGAGATCTTCCGCGGCGGCAAGGGCAACGACACCATCGACGGCGGTACCGGCACGGCCACCGACCTCCTCGACTACCGCGCCGCGGAAGCCGCGATCGCGGTCAATCTGGGTGCCGGTACGGCCAGCGGTGCCGACGGCAATGACATCATCAGCAACATCGAGGGCGCGCTCGGCAGCGCCTTCGACGATCTCATCACCGGCTCCTCCGCCAACAACTTCCTCGAGGGCGAGGCCGGCAACGACACCATCGACGGCGGCGGTGGCTCCGACTACGCCAGCTACGGCAACGCCACCGGCGCGGTGGTGGCCAGCCTGGTGAGCGGCACCAGCACCGGGGCCGATGGCAACGACACGCTGGTCAACATCGAGAACCTGCGCGGGTCGGCCTTCGACGACCTGCTCACCGGCGACGATCTGGCCAACACCATCCAGGCGCGGGCGGGCAATGACACCGTGCAGGCCGGCGGGGGCAATGACTCCGTCAGCGGCGGAGCCGGAGATGACAGCCTGCTCGGTGGTGACGGCGAAGACACCCTTTCCGGCGGCGCCGGCAGCGACCGTCTGGAGGGCGGGGGGAACACCGCCGGATTGCAGTTCGATTACGCCGATTATCGCGATGCCTCGGGTGGGGTCACGGTCAACCTGGCGCTTGGCACGGCCAGTGGCGCGGGCATCGGCAACGACACGCTGGTCGGCATCGAGGGCGCCTGGGGCTCGGCCTTCAACGACACCCTGATCGGTGCCGCCACCGCCGATCTCTTCTACGCCGAACTCGGTGACGATTCCATCGACGGTGCCGGCAACTTCGATATCGTGAGTTACAGCACCGGCCTCGGATCGTCCGGCGTGCAGGTCGATCTGGTGGCCGGGACGGTCAGCGGCGCCTACGGCAACGACACCCTGGTGGGCATCGAGGGCGTGATGGGCACCGCCTTCAACGACTCCCTGCTGGGCGACGCCGCGGGCAACTGGTTCCGCGGCAATGCCGGCGACGACACGATCAATGGCGGTGCCGGCAGCGACTGGGCCTCGTACGAGCGTGCCACCGCCGGCGTGACCGTGAATCTCGCCGCCGGCACGGCCAGCGGCGCCGACGGCAACGATGTGCTGATCAGCATCGAGAACCTGCGGGGTTCGGCCTACGGCGACAGCTTCATCGGCGGTAGCGGCGCCGATACTTTCGATGGCCGGCTGGGCAATGACACCCTCGATGGCGGTGCCGGGATCGACACTGCCTCGTACGAGCGGGCAACTGGCGCGGTATCGGTCAACCTTGCCGCCGGCACGAGCAGTGGTGCCGACGGCGACGATTCGCTGATCAGCATCGAGAGCCTTCGCGGCTCGAATTTCGGCGACACCCTGACCGGTGGCTCGGGTTCCGAAACCATCAATGGCGGCGGTGGCAACGACCTCATCGCGGGCGGCGCCGGTGACGACTACCTGAGCCTCGGCGGCAGCACCGCCAATGGCAGCGACACGGCCGATGGCGGTGACGGCAATGACATCGCCCAGTACTGGTTCGGCAGCACCACCACGGCGGTGGTATTCGCCTCCACGCTCGGCACGGGCACCCAGCAGGATGGCACCGGTGGCACCGACACCCTGAGCAACATCGAGGAAATGCACATCTTCGGCGGCACCGCCGCCGACAGCCTCACCGGTGGCGCGGAGCGCAACTGGCTGCAGGGCAACGAGGGCAGCGACACGCTCACCGGCGGCGCGGGCAACGACAGCTTCAACTACATGGCTGGCGTGGCCTCGGGCACTGACACCATCACCGACTTCGCGCAGGGCGACAACCTCTCCCTGCAGAACCTCACGATCACAGGCCTGAGCACGGCGGGTTCGTTGGGTACCCTCGGCCTTGGCCAGATCCTGGTGCAGGCCGGATCCACCTCGACCACGGTCTACGTGGGTACCGATTCGGTGGCAGGCGCCGACCAGACCATCGTGCTGCAGGGCACCTACAACCCAGCGGCGTTCAAGTACACCAACAGCAGCTTCGGGGGCTCGGTCTATCTCGACCCGACGCCGGGAGGCCAGAACCTGGTCGGCACGGCGGGCAATGACACGCTCTCCGGTGGCGACCTTGCCGACACCATCTCGGGCCTGGCCGGCAACGACAGTCTTTCCGGCGGCGCTGGCAACGACGCCATCGATGGCGGTGACAACGACGATGTGCTCGACGGCAACGTCGGCAATGATTCGCTGCTGGGCGGGGCCGGGGATGATTACCTGATCGGTGGCGCCTACTCGGGTAATGGTTCCGATGTCATCGACGGTGGGACCGGCTACGACAAGGTTCAGTACTGGTTCGGCAACACCACCACGCCAGTGACCTTCACCTCCACCTTGACCACCGGCGTGCAGGCCGATGGCGGCGGTGGTACCGATCTCATCACCAACGTCGAGGAGATGCAGATCACCGGCGGCAGCGCCGCCGACAGCCTGACCGGCGGCGCCGAGATCACCTGGCTGCAGGGCGGCGCCGGCGACGACACGCTCACCGGCGGCGCCGGGTCCGACGTCTTCTTCTACGACACCGCGGCTCAGAACGGCACCGATCTCGTCACCGACTTCGGCGTGGGGGGCGATGCCATTCAGCTGCGTGCGGGTTCGGCCTCGTTCTCGATCACCGGGCTGCTCAACAACGCGACGCCGAGCACACTCCTGCAGGGTCAGGTGTCGGTGGTGGTAGGTAGCACCGAGACGCTGCTGCACGTTGGAACCGATACGGTAACCGGCGCCGATCTCACCATCCGTCTGCAGGGGGGCCTCGACTTCAACGATCTTTCGTACGCCAATGATGCTGCCTGGGCGGCCAGGATCGAATACAACCGGCCGAACGTGGGCACCAACGGCGCCGATCTGCTAACGGGTACAGCGGACTCTGATCTGCTGCGAGGACTTGGCGGCAATGACACCCTGCTCGGGCTAGGCGGCGCTGATGATCTCGATGGCGGCGCCGGCGATGACAGCCTGGTCGGGGGCGCGGGCGATAACCCGCTGACCGGCGGCCCGGGCAATGACACCCTGGATGGCGCCGGGGGCACGAGCTACGCGCTGTATATCGATGCGCCCGGCGCGGTCAGCGCGGACCTGCAGGCGGGCACCGCCAGTGATGGTGACGGTGGCACCGATACCCTGATCAGCATTGCCGGCGTGGCCGGCGGCAACTTCAACGACACCCTCCGCGGCGATGACGGCAACAACGAGTTCGCGGGCTTCGGGGGCAATGACCTGATCGACGGTCGGGGTGGTGTCGATGTCGTCTACTACGACCTCGACACCTCGCCGTCAGCCATTTCGGTCGACCTGGGGTCCGGCGTGGTCACCGGCGGCTGGGGCAATGACACCCTGGTCGGCATCGAGGCGGTGATCGGTACCGAGCTGGGTGACACGCTCCTGGGATCGGCTGGCGCTGATCTCCTCGACGGCAATCCTGGTGACGATCGTCTTACCGGCGGCCTTGGGGCCGACACCCTGGAAGGCGGGGCGGGTACCGACCGCATCCGCTACAACGCCGGGGCCGAGCTCGCCGGCGATGTCATCCACGGTGGCAACAGCGAGAATCCCACGCCCGAGTCCGCGACCCAGGACCGCATCCAGCTGCTTGCCGCCGCGAGCTTCGACTTCACCACCGCGGCCAGCATCACCCAGATCGACCGTGTCGACTTTGGCCTGATCACCGGCAGCGCCTCGGTGCGTCTCGGTGCGGGCATCGCAACGACCGCTGACTCGAACAGCAATGGCGTGCTCGGTGACATCGAGGTGGTGGGTTATGACCCCACCAGCAGCACCAGCCCCACCGCCACCACCGCCAGCTTCACGGTCGATGGCAGCGATCTCACCGCCTCGCAGCAGTTGCTGTTCAATGGCGAGGTCGGGTCCGGCCGCTCCAGCCCCAACGGCTTCGGCGGCATGAGCGGCAGTGACAGCGTCACCGGCGGCGCGGGCAATGACTCGCTCTTCGGAGGGCTGGGAGCCGACACCCTCGCGGGCAACGCCGGCAACGATTCCCTGCGCGGCGGCGAGGGCAACGACAGCCTGCTCGGCGGCGACGGCGAGGACACCCTGCGCGGCGGCGCCGGCGATGATCGGCTGGAGGGCGGCGGCAACATCGCCGGTCAGCAGTTCGACTACGCCGACTACCGTGATGCCACCGGCGCGGTCACGGTCAACCTGGTGAGCGGCACGGCCTCCGGCGGCGGGGTGGGCACCGACACCCTGGTCGGCATCGAGGGCGCCTGGGGCTCGGCCTTCAACGACACCCTGGTCGGCGCGGCCACTGCCGACCTGTTCTTCGCCGAACTCGGCGACGATGCCATCGACGGCGGTGACGGCTTCGACATCGTCGGCTACAGCTCCGGCCTGGGCACCAGCGGGGTTTCGGTCAACCTGAGCACCGGTGCGGTCTCCGGCGCCTACGGTGCCGATACCCTGAGCAGCATCGAAGGCGTGCTCGGCACAGGCTTTGCCGACACCCTGACCGGCAACACGGCCGACAACTTCCTGCGCGGCGGCGGCGGCAACGACACCATCGATGGCGGTGCCGGCTTTGACCGGGCGGCCTACGATCGTGCCGGTGGCGCGGTGACGGTCAGCCTGCTCACCAACACCAGCAGCGGGTCCGATGGCGTCGATACCCTGATCGGCATCGAGAACCTGCGTGGCTCCGGCTTCGATGACACCCTCACCGGCGACACCGGTGCCAATGACATCCAGGGCCGTGCCGGCAATGACCAGGTGCAGGGCAACGCCGGCAACGACAACCTGCAGGGCGAAGACGGCAATGACAGCCTCTACGGCGGCGACGGCCAGGACACCCTGACCGGCGGCTCCGGGAACGATCTGCTCGATGGCGGAGCCCAGCCCTTCGTCTTCGCCAGCAACGATGTGATGCTCAGCCTGATGCCCACCGCCGACGCGACCAACGGCTATGACTTCGCCTACTACGGCGACACAGGGTCGTCGGTCACCGTGGCGCTCGGTGTCGATGGCACGGCGGGCACTGCCACCGGCAGCAGCATCGGCAGTGACATCCTGGTCAATGTCGAGGCCGTGATCGGTTCGTCCGCCGATGACACCCTGAGCGGCTCCGACCGGGCGATCAACGAGCTCATCCGCGGCGGGCTGGGCAACGATGTCCTGCGGGGAGGTACGCTCGGCGGGACCGATGCGGGTCTCAACTTCGTCGACTATCGACCCAATCTCACCGGCCGAGCGCCCTACACCGAGGGCGTGACGGTCAACCTGGCGCTGGGCACGGCCAGCGGTGCCGACGGCAACGACACCCTCTTCGGCTTCCAGGGCGCCTTCGGCAGCTACAACAACGACAGCATCATCGGCTCCGACGGCAACAACTTCCTGAGCGGTGAGCGCGGCAACGACGCCATCGACGGCGGGGCGGGCCAGGACGTCGCCAGCTACGCCAATGCCACCGGCGGGGTCACGGTCAGTCTGGCCACGGGCACCGCCTCGGGCGCCGATGGTGACGACACGCTGGTCCGCATCGAGCACCTGCGCGGGTCGGAGTACGCCGACACCCTCACCGGCGATGATGGCGCCAATATCCTGCAGGGCCGTGCCGGCAACGATGCGATCGCAGGTGGGGCGGGCAACGACACCCTCCATGGTGGCGCCGGCAACGACAGCCTCGAGGGCGGCACGGGCACCGACGTGGCGGTGCTCTCGGTGGATGCCTACGCGCCGATCTCGAGTGCGCCGAGCCTGGTCAAGGAGGCTGGTGCGCTGGTCTGGCACCTCCAGGTTGGCAGCACCACCGTGGCCGATCTGCGCCAGACCGCGCCGGGAACGGCGGGAGGTGTGCCGAGCTTCGATGCGGTGTTCTACCAGCCTGGCGCTACATCCTTCGAGACCGACGCGCTCAGCAGCATCGAGTTCCTGACCTTCTCGGTCAGCGGCAGCACGGTGGCGAGCATCGACCTGACCACGATGACGCTTCTCTGAGATGCGCCGCCGGTACCGCCGGCATCGCGGCCTTCTCTGCCTGCTCGCTGCCTGCGCGCTCGCCCCCGGGGCGGGCGCGCAGGAGGCGTGGCGCTTCGAGCGTCTGCTCGACGCGGCCTGGTCCGGTCACCCCGCGGTGCTGGGCAAGCGGGCGGGCGTGCAGGCGGCGCGCGGTGACCTCGAGGGCGCGCGCTGGCAGCGCTGGCCCACGCCCAGCATCGAGACCGGGGCGGGCACCGGCGGCTCTCACACCACGCTGCTGCGTCTGGAACAGCCGGTGTGGAACGCCGGCCGCATCGACGCCGCCATCGACGCGGCCGGCAGCAGACTGAACGCCGCCGATGCCTCGGTGATCGAGGCTCGGCAGGAACTCGGCCTGAAACTCATCGCTGCCTGGGCCGAGGCGCGACGCCAGCAGGAGCGTGCCCGCTACGCCGCCGAGGGGGTGCGCGAGCATGAGAGACTCCTGCAGATGATCGACAGGCGTGTGGCGCAGGAAGTCAGTCCGGCGGTGGACCGCAAGTTCGCCCAGTCGCGTCTGCTGCAGGTGCTCAATGACCAGACCGCCGTGCGCCAGGCGCTGGCCAACGCGCTCACCCAGCTCGGCCAGCTCGTCGGCCAGCCGGTCAGTCGCGTGGACGAGACCGCGCTTGCCGAACCGGGCCTGCCCTCGCGGGAGGCCGCGGTGGCCGCGGCGCTCGATCACTCCCCGGTCTTGCGACGGCTGGCCGCCGAGGAGCAGGCTGCCCAGGCCGATATCGTCTCGCGCCGGTCGGCGCTCTGGCCGGCGCTCAGCCTGCGGCTCGAGAAGTCCACCGGCACCACCACCCTGCCCATCGAGCGGGCGATGATCGTCCTCAGTGCCCAGCCGGGTGCGGGCCTGTCGGCCAGCGCCGGGGTGGAGGCCGCGGTCGCGCGGCGCGAGGCTGCGCGGCAGAGTCGCGAGGCGGCAGTGCGCGACATCAACGAGCAGATCGGCATCGACTGGGAAGAGCTGCAGGCGGCGCGCGCCCGCCTCGAGAATGCCCGCGAGGCGCGCTCGATGTCTGCCGAGGTCTTCGCGTCTTACAGCCGCCAGTATGTGGCCGGCCGCAAGACCTGGATCGACGTGCTCAACGCGGTGCGCGAGACCACGCAGGCCGACTTCGCCATGGCCGACGTCAACGCCCAGGCCCTCGCGGCGGGCGAGCGCCTGCGGCTGCGCACCGGTGCCACGCTGCTTGCCAGCGGCGGGTCGTCGTCCGCTCCCGCGGCGCCCGCCCCGGGCCAGGCGCCCGCCGCACCCACCGCGAACCCGGCCGCCCCGGCCCCAGCCCGCCCATGAGCGAGCTGCCCGCTTTCATCGACCGCGCCGCGCGGCTGGTGGGCCAGCGCCTGGGCGCCGACCGCCGCGACGAGGTCACGCGGCTGGCCGCCCAGGAGGGGGAATCCATCGCGCCGCAGTCGCTGCTGGCCGAAGCCTGGCGGCTGGGCGGCCTGGAAGGCCGGCCCGAAGCGCTGGCCGAGCCCCAGCCCGCCGACCTGCCCTTTGCCGGCTGGCGGGCCGATCTCGGCTGGGTGCTGGTCACCGCCCGCGGCGCCGATGGCCGCTGGACGCTCACCGGGCCGGGTGGCGATGCCCAGCCGCCCGCCGAGTCGCTGCAGGGCATGGCCTGCCTGAGCCTGCCGCGCCGCGCCGATCCCGCTGACGATCAGGCCGCGCCACGGGCGCTGGGCCTGGTGTGGCGCTCGCTGCTGCGCCATCGCACGGTGTTCGTCGACGCGGTGCTGGCCACGGTGCTGGTCAACCTGCTCACGCTCGCGGCCTCGCTCTACAGCATGCAGGTCTACGACCGGGTGATCCCCAACCAGGGCTTCCAGACCCTCAAGGTGCTCACCGTGGGCGCGGTGGCGGCGATCCTGCTGGAGCTGCTGCTCAAGCACCTGCGCGCGCGCCTGGTGGAGCGGGCCTGCACCGCCATGGACGAGGAGCTCTCGATCTGGTTCTTCGCCCGCATGCTGGGCATCCGCATGGAGAAGCGCCCGTCGGCGGTGGGCACGCTGGCCGCGCAGGTCAAGGGCTTCGAGACGGTGCGCGGGGTGCTCACCTCGGGCACGCTCTTCGTGCTGGCCGACGTGCCCTTCGCGATCTTCTTCGTGGCGGTGATCGGCCTGCTCGGCGGCTGGCTGGTGCTGGTGCCGCTGGTGAGCCTGCCGCTCGCCCTGGCCACCGGCATCGTCTTCCATCGCGCCATCGCCCGCCACGCCCGCGACAATCAGGCCGACAGCCATCTCAAGACCGGCCTGCTGGTCGAGGCCATCGACGGCGCCGAAACCGTCAAGTCCAACGGCGCCGAGTGGAAGCTGCAGTCGCGCTGGGCGCGGCTGGCGCGCCGCAGCGCCGATTCCGAGCAGCGGCTGCGCAATCTCTCGGCGGCGGCCCAGAACCTCACCGCGGGCCTGCAGCAGCTCGGCTACGTGGCGCTGGTGGCCGCAGGCGCCTGGCTGGCCACCGAGAACCTGCTCACCATGGGCGGGCTGCTGGCCTGCTCGATCATCAGCAATCGCGCCATGGCGCCGATCATCCAGCTGCCCGGCATGATGGTGCAGTGGGCCCATGCCCGCGCCGCCCTCGAGGGGCTCGATCGCATCATCGCGCTGCCCGGCGAGGCCGATGACCAGCGCCATGCGCTCACCCCGGGCGTGCTCGAGGGCGGGCTGCGTCTGGAGCGGGCGCGCTTCTCGTACGGCATGGCCGGGCATCTGGCGCTCGACATCGAACGGCTCGAGCTGCGCCCCGGCGAGCGCGTGGGCCTGGTGGGCGCGATCGGTTCCGGCAAGAGCACGCTGCTCAAGCTCGCCAGCGGCCTGTACCGACCGGCCGAGGGCAAGTGCTTCCTCGGCGGGCTCGACATGGCGCTGCTCTCGCCGGCGGTGCTGCGCGAGACCATCGGCTATCTGCCGCAGGATGTGCGGCTGTTCAGCGGCACGCTGCGCGAGAACCTGCTGGTCGGCCTTCCCGATCCGGGCGATGAGGCGGTGCTCGCCGCG
Organism: Burkholderiaceae bacterium; assembly: GCA_044356115.1. Taxonomy (GTDB): domain Bacteria; phylum Pseudomonadota; class Gammaproteobacteria; order Burkholderiales; family Burkholderiaceae_E; genus Quisquiliibacterium. The sequence continues at coordinate 8,345 of JBIKWU010000049.1, read as the reverse complement.
GCCCGGCGCACCGGCCTGATCGAGCTGATCACCGCCCAGCCCAAGGGCCTGGCGCTGCCCATCACCGAAGGCGGCCGCGGCGTGTCGGGCGGGCAGCGCCAGCTGGTGGGCCTCACGCGGCTGCTGATCGCCTCGCCGAAGGTCTGGCTGCTCGACGAGCCCACCGGCTCGATGGATGCCGCTACCGAGGCGCGGGTCACCGCGCTGCTCGATGAGGTGGCCCGTGCCGGCGCCACGCTGCTGGTGGCCACCCACAAGACCGGGCTGCTGCCCATGCTCGGCCGGCTGGTGGTGCTGCACGGCGGGCGCGTGGTGCTCGACGGGCCGCGCGGCGCGGTGCTCGAGCGCCTGCAGGGCCGGCCCGCCGCGGCCGCGCCTCAGGGATCCGCGGCATGAGCGCCGACGCGTCCCCTGGCCGCAGCACGAGCGCCAGTGCGCCCACCGGCGGCCGCGAGCCCGGACGCGATCCCGGCCGCTGGCTGATCCGCGCTTCCTTCCTCGTCATCATCGGCTTCATCGCCTGGGCGAACTGGGCCGAGATCGACCAGATCACCCGCGCGCCGGGCCAGGCCATCGCCTCATCGCGCAATCAGGTGGTGCAGGCGCCTGAAGGCGGCGTGCTGGCCGAGCTGCTGGTGCGCGAGGGCGCCAGCGTGCGGCGCGGTCAGCTGCTCTTTCGCTTCGAGCGCAACAAGGCCGAGGCCGGCTCGCTCGAGGCCGAGGCCAAGGTCGTGGCCCTGAAGGCCGCGGTGGCGAGGCTGCGCGCCGAATTGCTTGGCGGCCAGCCGGTGTTCGGCCCCGAGCTGCGCCGCTATCCCGAGTTCACCGCCACCCAGCAGGCGCTCTTCGACAAGCGCCAGTCGGCGCTGGCCGAGGAACTCGCCGCGCTCGGGCGGTCGCAGTCGCTGGTGCGCGACGAGCTCGAGATGAACCTGCCGCTGCTGCGCACCGGCGACGTGAGCCGCGCCGAGGTGCTCAAGCTGCAGCGCCAGCTCGCCGAGATCGAGGGGCAGATCACCAACCGGCGCAACAAGTACCTGCAGGACAGCCAGACCGAGTTCGCCAAGGCCCAGGAAGACCTCGCCGCCGCCGAGCAGGTGCTGGCCCAGCGCCGCGAGCAGCTCGGCTACACCGAGGTGCGCGCGCCCATGGACGGCGTGGTGCGCAACGTGCGGCTCACCACGGTGGGCGGCGTGGCCCGTCCGGGCGAGGAGATCCTGCAGATCGTGCCGGTGGAGGACAGCTTTCTCTTCGAGGCCAAGGTGCGGCCCGCCGACGCTGCCTTCGTCAAGACCGGCCTGCCCGCCACGGTCAAGCTCGACGCCTACGACTACACCATCTACGGCTCGCTGCCCGGCGAGGTCACCTACATCAGCGTGGACACGCTCAGCGAGGACAACCGCGCCAACGAGCAGCCCTACTACCGGGTGCAGATCCGCACCACCGCGCGCAACCTGGTGGCCGCCAATGGCCGGCGCATCGACATCCAGCCGGGCATGACCGCCTCGATCGAGATCCGCACCGGCAGCAACACCGTGCTGCGTTTCCTGCTCAAGCCGGTGATCAAGACCCTGCACGAGGCGCTCGGCGAGCGCTGAGCGCGCCGCGGACCGCGCCGCGGACCTCGCGAGGGTGAGGCCTCGCGGTCTGTGCCGCGGTGGCGCGCCGGATCAGCCGGGCTCCGGGCCCGATCCCGATCCCGATCCCGATCCCGATCCCGATCCGCGTCCGGGTTCAGGCCCGGTTCCGTGGCCCGGGCGGTCGAGCTCGTGCTCCATCCCGTAACGAACCAGCGCTGCCAGGCTGGGCAGCTGCAGCTTCTCCTGGATGCGGGTCTTGTGGGTGCTCACGGTCTTGACCGAGAGGTGCAGCTCGCCGGCGATCTCGGTAAGGCGCTTGCCGGCAACCAGCCGCCGCAGCACATCGAGTTCGCGGTCGCTCAGGCGGGTGTGGCGGGGCACTTCCACCCGGCCATTGAGCTGCTGGATCACACGCTCGGCGAGGCTGCTGGTGACATACGCGCCGCCGGCGGCCACCTTGCCGATGGCCACCATCAGTTCGGCGGCGGCGCTGTCCTTGGTGAGGTAGCCACTGGCGCCGGCGCTGAACGCGCGCAGGGCGTACTGCTCCTCGGCGTGCATGCTGAGCACCAGCACCCGCACTGCGGGGTTTTCCGACTTGATGCGGCGGATGAGGTCGAGCCCGCTCATGCCGGGCATGGAAAGGTCCACCACCGCCACCGACACCGGCGCGCTGCGCAGCAGCGCCAGTGCCTGAAAGGCGGAACTGGCCTCCTCGATGTGCCAGTGGCCGCCCTCGGCCTCGATCATGCGGCGCAGGCCGGCGCGCACGATGGCGTGGTCATCGACCAGCAGCAGCGTGCCTTCGCGGCCTGCGGAGCGGGTCATGCGCGGCTCATCGGCCCGCGGCCGTCGCTGCGGGCGAGTCGGGTGCGGCAAGGGCCTCGGCGCCGATCGGCAGCCACACCCGCAGCCGGCCACCGCCGCCGGGCGGGTTGTCCACCTCGAAGCGGCCGCCGAGCAGGATGGCGCGCTCGCGGATGCCCATCAGGCCGAAGGAGCCCTCCTTGCGCACGGCGCTCCCGCGAAAGCCCACACCGTTGTCCTGCACGGTGAGCGTCAGCTCGCCCTCGCGCTGCTCGATGGTGATCCGGGCATCGGTGGCCCGCGCGTGGCGGCCGATGTTGGTCAGCGCCTCCTGCACGATGCGGTAGACGGTGGTGGCCGTGCGGTCATCGATGGCCGGTTCGATCTCGCCGAGACTGGTCGTGACCTCGATGCCCATGCGCCGCGAGGCCTCGCGCCCGAGCCACTCCACCGCCGCGTTCAGGCCGAGGTCATCGAGCATCAGCGGGCGCATGTCGGCCGAGATGCGCCGCAGCGAGGCCATGGTCTCGTCGAGCAGCTCGAGCATGGCGGCCATGCGGGCGCGGGTGGCCGGCCGGCTGCCGTGATCAGCGATGTCGCTGAGCTCCATCTTCATCCAGGACAGGCGCTGGCCGAGGTCATCGTGCAGCTCGCGGGCGATGCGCCGGCGTTCTTCCTCGCGCGCCTCCACCAGGCTGCCCGACAGGCTGCGCAGCTCGGCGCGCGAGCGCTCGAGCTCGACCCGCTCGCCGTTGTGCCGGGTGACATCGTGCAGCAGCGCCAGGGTGAGATCGTCGCCGTAGCCGGGCAGCGTGGCCACCACGATCTCGGCCTGCCGCTGGCTGCCGTCGAGGCGGTTGATCGTGAGCTGCACCATCGGCACCTCGGGGTCGCCACCCATGGCCTGCGCGATGTGCTGGTCGAGCATGGGCCGGCACTCGGGCGCCACCAGGTCGTGGCAATGCCGGCCTACCAGGGAATCGACTGCGCCAGCGCCGAACAACGCCACCGCGCGGCGGTTGGCGTAGCCGATCACCGCGTTGCGGCAGACGATGGCCGCGGTGGGTGTCTGGTCAAAGAGTTGCATCTGCCGGGTGCGCAACGCCGCGATCTGCTCGGTGAGCGATTCGTCAGGCGCCGGTCGGTGCAGCCGCAGGCAGGCCACGACCTGCGGGCCGGTCGCGGTCTCGAGTTGCGCGGCGCTCAGGTCTGCCTGCAGGCGGGCGGCCTCGGTTTCGCCGGCGGGGGTGAGCCACAGCCCTGCCACTGGCAACTGCTCGGCACCGCGGGAGAGCGCGAGCCGCAGCCGCTCGGCCGCATCTGGCGTGAGGCACTCCGGCAGGGTCTTCCCGATGAGCGTGCCTGGTGCCCGGCCGAGCAGGCCCGCGGCGGGCGCATCGGCCATGAGGATGCGGCCCTGGCGATCGATGACCAGATTCGCGTCGGTCATTGCGCGGGTGTTGTCCGATTCATGCGGCGCGGATGGGCTGCAGCAGGCCCTGGGGGTCTGGATCATGAGGCTCTATCCATCGCGCCCGGATGACGCAGATCAAGCTTGGGTCAGGATACCAGCCGGCGGATCAGGAACTCATCAGCGCTCATGTCGCTTGCGCTGCCGTCTGTCGGCTGCATTCGGAAAGTTCCTACCGCCGGTCGGGATACCGGCCGCGTCACTCGGAGTTTTTCCCGCGGAACTCCGCCGGCCCTCCGATGGCGGCGAGCCGCCCGCTGCGCGACAGTGGATCCCACGCGCCACCCCACCGGCCGACTGGCAACCACGGAGACCAGCATGACACACACCGAGAACGCAGCCACCCCGATGTTCACCGCCACTTCCCCGTCGCACGCGGCTCGCGCCGACGGCGCTCGACAGGCCGATACCCTGGCCGCCAGCACGCTCACCGAACTGCTGCGCCTGATGGGCGCCGAGGCGATCGACAGCGCCCTGGGCGATGCCTACCCGGTGGCGATGCGCCGCGTGCGCGCCGGCGCCACCCTCTACCACGAGGGCACGCAGGCCGAGTCGATCTACTTCGTGAACATCGGCTCGTTCAAGAGCATTCGCACCGCCGAGGACGGCTACGAGCAGGTGCTCGGCTTCGTGCGGCGAGGCGAACTGCTCGCGTTCGATGCGGTGTGCATGGGCCAGCATCCCACCGCCGCCATCGCGCTGGAGGACTCGCGGGTCTTCTCGGTGCGCATCCAGGACATCTTCACCCTCGCGCAGCGGGCACCGGCGCTCGATCGCGTGCTGCATCTCGCGGTGAGCCGACAGCTCACCGCCCGCGCCGACATCGCCGATGTCATGGCCGCGGTGGCCGCCGATGTCCGGCTCGCGCGCTTCCTGGTGCAGATGTCCGAGCGCATGCAGGCCTGCGGCCAGTCGCCGCGCCGGCTCTACCTGCGCATGAGCCGCAGCGACATCGCCAGCTATCTCGGCGTGGCCCACGCCACCGTCAGCCGCTCGTTCAGCGCGCTGGCCGCCTGGGGCTGCCTGCGGGTCAACAACCGCGATGTCGAGATCCTCGACATGCCGCGCCTGCGCGCGTTCTCGCGCAGCACCCGTGGCCTCATCGAGGATCCCAGCCGTCTGATGGCGATGCCGGTCGATGCCCTTCCCGGTGCGGCGCGCCGTGACCAGTTCGCGGCGGTGCCGGCCTGAGCCCGCGCCGCGCGACGGGCCCGCGCCGGCCCGTCGCGCTCACGCCGGCGTCGATGGCTCGGCCATCAGCTGGCGGATCTCCTCCTCGTCGAGCGTCTCCCGCTCGAGCAGCGCCGCGGCGCAGCGATCGAGCATCGCGCGCCGTTCCCTGAGCACCTCGGTGGCCCGATCGAAGGCCGACGCCACGATGGCGCGCACCGCCTCGTCGATGCGGCGCGCCGTCTCGGGGCTGGCCATCGTCCCGGCAAGCGTGGGCATGTCCGGCAGGACCAGGAAGCGCGGCGGCGGCGCCGCATAGGCCACGCAGCCCAGGGTCTCGTCCATGCCATAGCGCATCACCATGTCGCGCGCGATGTCGGTCGCCTTGGCGATGTCATCGGCCGCGCCGGTGGAGATCTCGCCGAAGACCAGCTTCTCGGCCGCGCGCCCGCCCATCAGCACCACGATGCGGTTGACCAGTTCGGCGCGACTGGCGAGGTGGCGATCCTCGCCCGGCCGCTGCAGCGTGTAGCCGAGCGCGCCCACGCCGTGCGGCACGATCGACACCTTGTGAATGCGATCGGCGCCCGGCATGGACAGCGCGGTGATCGCGTGGCCCATCTCGTGGCAGGCCACGGTGCGCCGCTCGGTCAGGCCGAGCACGCGATGCCGGCGCTCGATGCCGGCCACGATGCGCTCGAAGGCCGCGGTGAAGTCGGGCAGTTCCACCGCCTGCGCGCGGCGCCGGGTGGCGCACAGGGCCGCCTCGTTCACGAGGTTGGCGAGGTCGGCGCCGGCCAGGCCGGTGGTGAGCGCGGCGATCGCATCCAGGTCCACGTCCGGCGCCATGCGCACCCGCGCGGCGTGCACCCGCAGGATCGCCAGCCGCCCGGCGCGGTCGGGCCGGTCGACCAGCACCTGGCGGTCGAAGCGGCCGGCGCGCAGCAAGGCCGGGTCGAGGATCTCGGGGCGGTTGGTCGCCGCCAGCAGCACCACGCCCACGCCAGGGTCGAAGCCGTCGAGCTCCACCAGCAGCTGGTTGAGGGTCTGCTCGCGCTCGTCGTGGCCGCCCGCGCCGGGGAAGGCCGAGCGCGCCTTGCCCAGCGCGTCGAGTTCGTCGATGAAGATGATGGCCGGCGCGTGGCTGCGGGCCTGCTCGAACAGGTCGCGCACCCGGGCGGCGCCCACGCCCACGAAGAGCTCGATGAATTCCGAGCCGCTGATCGAGAAGAAGGCCACGCCGGCTTCGCCGGCCACGGCGCGGGCGAGCAGGGTCTTGCCGGTGCCGGTGGGGCCCATCAGCAGGATGCCCTTGGGCACGCGGGCACCGAGCCGGCCGTGCTCGGCCGGGTTCTTCAGGAAGTCGACCACCTCCTGCAGCTCGGCCTTGGCTTCGTCGACGCCAGCGACATCGGCGAACCGGACCCCGGTCTGCGTTTCCATGTACACGCGGGCACGGCTTCGCCCGATGCCCAGCAACCCGCCGCCCCCGCCCATGCGGTCCGACAGCCGGCGGCTGAGCAGATACCACAGCCCGAAGAAGAGGGCGCCGGGCAGCAGCCAGGAGAGCAGGTCGCGCAACCAGACCGGCTCCGACACGCGGCGGTAGCTCACCCCATGGCCCTGCAGCCGTTCGGCGAGCGCCGGTTCCACCCGGGTGGCCATGATCAGCTGACGGCCCTGCGCATCGGGCGCGCGCAGGCGGGCGGTGATCAGCTGCTCGCCGATCACCACCTCCTGAATCCGGCCCTCGCGCAGGGCGTCCTCGAAGTCGCTGTAGGCCACCAGCGCCGAGGGGCCGCTGTCCGACCACCAGGTGCGCTGCGCGAGCAGCGCGGCCAGCGCCACCCCCACGGCCACATAGCCGATCCATTGCCCGGTCCTGCGTGCCATCCTCGCTCCCGCGCTGGCGGCGCCGCCGGCCGGTGCCGGCGCGCGCCCTGCCGTCGTGACCGCGATCGGAGCACGCGAGGTCATCGGCGTGCTTGATGCCGGTCAGCGCAGGGCGCATCGCGTGACCCGGGGCGGTGCGGTGTGGCCGGTGCTTGATCGGGCGCAGTCGCGGGCCGCGCGCGCTCGCCTAAGGTCGGGGCCTCCCTGACTCGGATCGGCGGCGCGCGGATCGCGGCGTCGCCGTCACCAGCCCCCATGGATACCGCGCTCCCGCTCTCGCCCGGCCGCATCGGCCGGGTGGCCCAGGCCCGGCTCGCCGCGCTGGCCACGCCGCTGTCGCTGGAATGGCCGGGCGGCCGCGCCGGGCCCTCTGCCGCCCGGGTGCACCTGCGCCTGCGCGATCGTCGTCTGCTGGCGGCGCTGGCGCTCGGGCGGGTGGGCGAGGTGGCCGATGCCTATGTGGCCGGCCGAATCGACATCGATGGCTCCCTGCGCGACCTGATGGCCGCGGCCGGCGAACTGGTCGGCGATCCGGTCGCCGACGGCGCGCGTGCCGGCTGGCGCGGCTGGCTCGCCGCGCTGCACAGCCGGGCTGCGCGCCTGTCGCTGCCCCGCGCCGAGCAGGTGCGCTTCCACTATGACCTGGGCGATGACTTCTTCGCGCTCTGGCTCGATCCGCGGCGGGTCTACTCCTGCGCCTACTACGCCGAGCCCGGCCTCGACCTGGCCCGCGCCCAGGAGGCCAAGCTCGAGCATGTCTGCCGCAAGCTGCGGCTCGCGCCGGGCCAGCGTCTGCTCGATGTGGGCGCCGGCTGGGGCGGCTTGTTGCTCTGGGCGGCCGAGCACCATGGTGTGCGCGCCCTGGGCATCACGCTCTCGCGCAACCAGCACGCCCATGTGCAGAGGCTGATCGAGGCCCGTGGCCTGGGCGGGCGGGTCGAGATGCGCCTGCTCGATTTCCGCGAGTTGCCTGCCGACGAAGGTTTCGACCGCATCGCCTCCATCGGCATGTTCGAGCATGTGGGCGGGCGCCATCTCGATGCCTACTTCGCCGGCCTTCACGCCCGGTTGCGGCCGGGCGGCCTGGTGATGAACCACGGCATCACGGCCGGCGGGCTCGACAATCCGCAGCTGGGCGCGGGCATCGGCGACTTCATCGAGAAGCACATCTTCCCCGGGGGAGAGCTCTTCCATGTCTCGCGGGTGGCGGCGAGCCTCGCCCGCGGCGGCCTCGAGCTGCTCGATGTCGAGAACCTGCGCCCGCACTACGCGCGCACGCTCTGGGCCTGGGCCGACGGTCTGGAGTCGCGGCTGGCCGAGGCGCGCGCGATCGCCGGCGAGGCCACGGTGCGGGCCTATCGCATGTACCTCGCGGGCTGCGCCATGGCCTTCGAGCGCGGCTGGATCTCGCTGCACCAGCTGCT
>JBIKWU010000048.1:0-18708 GCA_044356115.1 Burkholderiaceae bacterium | reverse complement strand
GACCGAGGTGACCTGCGCGCCCAGACGTGCCAGCCCCAGCGCGAGCGCATCACGCACCAGCGGATCGTCTTCCACCAGCAGCAGGCGCAGCCCGCGCAGCGAGCTCGACACCGCCTCGGCGGCCGGCGCCTCGAGCAGCGCCTGCGTGGCGATCCGGTCGGCCGGGATGCGGATGGTGAAGGTGGTGCCCGTGCCCGGTGTGGAGCTCAGCGCCACCGCGTAGCCGAGCCGGCTGCAAAGCCGGCGCACGATGGCCAGCCCCAGGCCCAGGCCGCGCGAGCGGTCTCGGGCAGGGTTGTGCAGCTGGACGAAGTCCTCGAAGACCCGCTCGTGCTGGTCGGCCGGAATGCCGGGACCGGTGTCCGCCACGTGGATGAGCACGTCCTGGGATGTGCGCTGCGCCTCGATCCGCACCGACCCCCGGGTGGTGTAGCGCAGGGCGTTGTCGACCAGATTGCGGATCATGCGCGAGAGCATCACGCGGTCGGTGACCAGCACCAGATCGGTCGGGGCGAAATGCAGGTCGATGCCGCGGGCGCCGGCCTGTGCCGAGAAGGCCTCGCGCAGGCTCTCGAACAGGCTCTCGAGCGCGGCCGGCGCGAGATTGGCGGTGACCACGTCAGCGTCCAGCCGCGACAGATCGAGGATGCCGGTGAGCAGGTCGTCCAGCGCATTGACCGAGGTGTCGAGGCGGGCGAGCAGGGCCGCCCGGCGCTCGGGCGCGGTCTCGACCCGCGGGTCGCGCAGCATCTCGACCACGATCTTCAGCGAGGTGACCGGCTGGCGCAGGTCATGGCTGGCCGCGGCGATGAACAGCGACTTGGCGTTGCTGGTGGCCTCGACCTCGGCGCGCTGCAGCGAGACCTCCTTCGCCAGCAGCGAGCGCTCCACGGCGAGGTCGAGCGCCCCCGAGAGCGTGCGCCCGTTGGCGCGAGATTGCCCCAGCAGCGAGGCCACCAGCAGGGCCAGCACCGCGGCCACCGCCCAGCCGCCGGGGAAGGGCGCCGCCAGCCAGCTGAGCATCAGCGGTGGGTAGAACACCGCTGCAAACGTGGTGGCGTGCTCGGGCACGGCATGGGTGGCGCTCAAGGGCCCGGTCGACCAGCACACCATCAGCATGGTGAGCAGCGCCATGCCGTCATGATCGATGCCGGGCATGAGCAGGAGCGTGGCCGCCAGCCCGTTGGCGCCGCCCAGCGCCGCGCCGGCGAGCATGCGCTTGCGCCACAGGGCGGCCTGGGCATCGGTGAGCGGCCCGAGGTCCACCGCGCGCAGGCAGGCGCCGGCGAGGAAGAACCTGAGGCCGCTGATGAGCGCGCCGGCAAGCAGCCACAGCGCCACGCGTGCGCTCGAGGCATGGAAGTGGGCCACCCAGGCCATGAGCGGCACGAACAGGGCCCCCGACAGGCTGCCCATGCGCACGGCGCGGGCCAGCAGTTGCACCCGGACCGTTTCCGGGCTGTGCCCCGAGCCCAGCGCCGCCGAGAGAAGCTGCGCGCTGGCGCCGGAGGGCAGTCGCATGCGGGTCAGCGGACCGAGACGCCCAGCCGGGCGGCGATCACCACCGCCTCGGTGCGGCTGCGCGCACCCAGCGCCTGCAGCACGTTGCTGACATGGATCTTGACGGTGTTCTCGGACAGGGCCAGTTCGCGGCAGATGAGCTTGTTCGGCAAGCCGCGCAGCATCAGGCGCAGGACATCGACCTGCCGGGGCGTCAGCCCCAGGCTCGGCAGGCCATGGCTCACCGGCACGGTGGGCGGGCCGGGCAGGCCGGGCGGCAGGTAGAGGGCGCCGCCGGCCACCGTCGCCAGCGCGTCGACCAGCGTGCGCCGATCGGCCGACTTGGGCACGAAGCCCATGGCCCCGGCCTCGATGGCCGACAGGATCAGCGAGGGTTCATCGTTGCCTGACACCACGACCACCGGCGACATCGGGTCCGCCTCGCGGGCCTCGCGTACCGCGCTCAGGCCCTGCGCGTCAGGCAGGCTCAGGTCGAGCACCACCAGGTCGAAGGCCGGATCGGCGCGCAGCGCCGCCAGCGCGGCCTGCAGGGTGGCCACCCGCGTGACCTGGCAGCCCGGCATGGCGAGATCGAGGCAGTCTGCGATCGCCTCGGCGACGATGGGGTGGTCGTCGCAGACCAGGAATCGCCGCGGACCGAGGGGCGCGGCGTTGACCGGATCGGCCTGGGCGGGGTGGATGCCGGGAGAAGGCGGCTGGTCCAGGCGGGAGTTCACATCGGACATCGGTGACTGCGAGAGCAGGGCGTGGTACCCATGACAAGTGTGCCACCGAAGGCGGCATTCGTCCCGGCCGGCGCATGGCACCGGGCCACCCGCCGGTCCGCTCAGGCGCATCAGGCGGCGGGTGAGGCGCTGCCGCGGTGATCGGGCACGATCTGCGGGGCGAGCGATCCGAACAGCATGCCGATCAGGGCCGCGATGAGGCCGTTGATCTGCGGCGGCACCAGGGCGTCGGCGAAGTTGGTCTCGCAGCCCAGCCAGACCACCAGCCCGCTGAAGATCGACAGCAGCGCGCCCTGCACGCTCGCCCGCTTCCAGAAGATGCCCGCGGCCAGCGGCACCAGCGCGCCCACCAGCGTGACCTTGTAGGCGTTCTGGACCATCTCGTACATGGTGCTGCGCGAGTTCAGCGCGAACAGCAGCGCCGCGCAGGAGAACAGCACCAGCACGGTGCGCAGCATGACCAGGAAGCGGCGGTCGCTCACGCGCGGCATGAACGGGCGCAGCACGTTCTCGGTGAACAGCGCGGTGGGCGCGAGCAGCGCGCCGCTGGCGGTGGACAGGATCGCCGAGAGCAGGGCGCCGAAGAACACCACCTGCGCCCAGCCCGGCATCCGGTTGAGGATCAGGTCAGGGAGGATGCGCTGCACCTCGCGGCCGTCCTCGGAGGCGAAGAGGTCGGTGAACTTCGGGTCGATCACGATCGCGGCATAGGCGATGAACATCGGCACGAAGGCGAACACGAAGTAGGCGGCGCCGCCCAGCAGCGTGCCGCGCACCGCGGTGCGTTCGTCCTTGGCGCTGGTCACGCGCTGGAACACGTCCTGCTGCGGGATGGAGCCCAGCGCCATGGTCATCCAGGCCGCCACGAACGGCAGCCATTCGACGAGGCCACCGGCAGGCCAGAAGTCGAACTTGCCCTCGGCATGCGCCTGCGCGATCACCTTCGCCGGGCCGCCGGCGAGATCGCCGATCAGCCAGGCGATGACCAGCAGCCCGATCACGATGATCACGGTCTGGAAGAGATCGGTGAGCGCCACCGACCACATGCCACCGAACATCGTGTAGAGGATCACCACGAACGCGCCGAGCGCGATGCACTGGTTGAGGCTGAGCGCGCCGCCGCTCAGCACATGGAAGACCAGCCCGAGCGCGGTGAGCTGGGCCGAGGTCCAGCCGAGGTAGGAGGCGGTGATCGCCAGGCTGGTCAGCACCTCCACGAGCTTGCCGTAGCGCTTGTGATAGAAGTCGCCGATGGTCAGCAGGTCCATCCGGTAGAAGGCCTTCGCGAAGAACAGCGCCACGAAGATCAGCGCGAACGAGGCGCCGAAGGGGTCGGCCGGCACGCCGTGCAGGCCGTCCTTGGCAAAGGTGGCCGACACCGACAGCACGGTCTCGGCGCCGAACCAGGTGGCGAACACCGTGGCCATGTTCATGTAGAGCGGCAGACTGCGGCCTGCCACCAGGTAGTCCTTCGCGTTGTGTACCCGGCTGGCGGCCCACAGGCCGATGCCGATGGTGATGGCGAGGTAGAGCAGCACGGAGGCGATCAGCATGTCGGGCGCCTTTCGGAGGGTGTGTCGGCCGAGGGTTCCGTCCGAGTATTCCGCAATCAGCGGCCGACGGCGGGGTGGGCATGCGGGTGTCGTGGAAATCCGTGGCTGGCGGGCACCATCGCGCAGGCATCGGAACCGGCCGCCTTGAGGCTGCCGCGGGTCGCCCGCATGATCGGCCGATGTCAGCCTCCCGTCTTGCCGCGGCGCCTGCCCGACCCGACACGCCCGAGCCGATCCGGCGGCTCGAGGGGTTGGCCCTGATCCAGGACCAGCCCCTGGGGGCCGGTTGCTTGCGCTGGCGTCGCTTCGGCGAGGGCCCGCCGCTGGTGCTGTTGCACGGTGGCCACGGCAACTGGCTGCATTGGGCGCGCAACATCGAGTTCCTGGCCCAGGGCAGTCAGGTCTGGGTGGCCGACATGCCGGGCTATGGCGATTCCGCCGAGCCGCCCGAGCCGGCCGGGATGGACTCGCTCGTCGACGCGATGGCGCGCTCCCTCGAAGACCTGCTCGGCGCGGGCCGGCCCTTCGATCTTGCCGGCTTCTCGTTCGGCGGTCTGGTGGCCGCGCATCTGGCGGCGCGGCGCCTGCCGGTGAAACGGCTGATCCTGCTCGGGCCGGCGGGCCATGCCGGCCCGCGTCGTCCGCGGGGCGAGATGCTGGCCTGGCGCAAGGCGCTGGCAGACCCGGATCCCCAGGCGCTGCCTGCCGTCATGCGCCACAACCTGGCCATGCAGATGCTGCACCAGCCCGAGGCCATCGATGGGCTCGCCGTGGCCGTGCACACCCGCGCCTGCCAGGCCACGCGCTTTCGCAGCCGGGAGATCTCGCGGGGTGGCGGCCTGCCGCAACTGCTGGCGCTGTGTCGCGCGCCGCTGCGCCTGCTCTGGGGCGAGCATGATGTCACCTGCGACCCGTCCGTGCTTTCGGTCAGCCTGGGCGCGCAGGCGCGCGATCGCCAGGCCCGGGTGCTGCCCGCGATGGGCCACTGGGTGCAGTACGAGGCGGCCCAGGTGGTGAACCGGCAGATGCGAGCCTGGCTGGACGAACCGGTGGCCTGACCCTGCAGCACCGCGCCCGACGCGCCGGGTTCGCCGGCGGCGCGGATCAATCCGAGAGCAGCGCCAGCCCGAGCAGTCCGAGGAGCGCCAGCGCCAGCAGCATCGCGGCCACCGCCAGCACCGCCAGCCAGCGTCGCGCGCGACGGGCCTCGGTCAGCAGCGCGCCGGCCCACGGCGGCATGGCCTGTGCGTCGGCGCCGGCCGCCGCCCGGCTGAGCGCGCCATGCAGCAGTCGCGGGATCTGCGGCAGGGTCTGCGCCCACTGCGTGGCTTCGCGGCCCAGCCGCTCGCGCAGCGCCGCCGGCCCGATGCGCTCGACCATCCAGCGTTCCAGGAAGGGCTTGGCCGTGACCCAGAGGTCGAGGTCCGGGTCGAGCTGACGGCCCAGGCCTTCGATGTTCAGGAGCGTCTTCTGCAGCAGCACCAGCTGGGGCTGGATCTCGACATCGAAGCGGCGCGAGGCCTGGAACAGCCGCATCAGCACCAGACCGAGCGAGATCTCCTTGAGCGGCCGGTCGAAGAAGGGTTCGCAGCAGGCGCGGATCGCCGACTCCAGCTCCTCGATGCGGGTGTGGCGCGGCACCCAGCCCGACTCGACATGCAGCTCGGCCACCCGCCGGTAGTCGCGGCGGAAGAAGGCCAGGAAGTTCTGCGCGAGGTAGTTCTTGTCGAACTCGGAGAGCGTGCCGACGATGCCGAAGTCGAGCGCGATGTAGCGGTTGAAGTCGGGCCCGGGTCCGCCCACCAGGATGTTGCCGGGATGCATGTCGGCATGGAAGAAGCCATGCCGGAAGACCTGCGTGAAGAAGATCTCGACCCCCTCGCGGGAGAGCCGCTTCAGGTCGATGCCGGCGGCGCGCATCTCGTCCATGCGCCCGATCGGAATGCCGTGCATGCGCTCCATGGTGAGCACGTTCACCGCGCAGGCATCCCAGTACATCTCGGGCACCCGCAGCAGGGTGGAGCCGCTGAAATTGCGCCGCAGCTGATTGGCGTTGGCGGCCTCGCGGATCAGGTCGAGCTCGTCGTGCAGGTAGGTGTCGAACTCGTCGATCACCTCCAGGGGCTTGAGCCTGCGGCCGTCGGCGGAGACCCGCGCGAGCAGCCCGCCGAAGGCGCGCAGCAGCGCGATGTCGCGCTCGATGACGCGAGCCATGCCCGGGCGCAGCACCTTGACCGCCACCGGCCGGCCGTCGTGCAGGCGCGCGAAGTGCACCTGCGCGATGGAGGCCGAGGCCACCGGCGTGATGTCGAACTCGGCGTAGACCTCGGCGAGCGGGCGGCCCAGGCCGCGCTCGATCTCGAGGATGGCCTGCTCGCCGGGGAAGGGCGGCACCCGGTCCTGCAGCCGCGCGAGCTCGTCGGCGATGTCGGGCGGCATGAGATCGCGCCGCGTGGACAGCACCTGGCCGAACTTCACGAAGATGGGGCCCAAGCTCTCGAGCGCCTCGCGCAGCCGTTCGCCGCGCGGCTGGCGCAGCTGACGACCCAGGCGCAGCAATCGCGCCAGCGACAGCCAGCCGCGGGTACCCAGGCTGGCGGCCGCGCCGGACGCGGCGATCTCGTCCAGGCCATGGCGCCAGATGACGTGGGCAATGCGGGCAAGTCGAAGAAGGCGCACCGGCGGATTCTAGTGCACCGGCTGAGGCGGCAGGCCGGAAGGCGGTGGTGTTCCGGCTTACCATCGGAGCTTCCTCGCCATGCCGGGCTCGCCCATGCCGCTGCCAACCGCTCCTCGTCTTCTTCTCGGCGCCTGTGCCGTGCTGCTGGCCGCCTGCGCGGGGAAGTCGCCTGTCGCGCCGACCGCGCCTGCGGCCACCGCGGTGGCCGCTGCCACGCCGAGCGCCGCGCCGGCCCCAGCGCCGGCCGCTACGCCGGTTGCCGCGCCGGTTGCCGCGCCGGTTGCCGCGCCCAGCGCCGCGCCCAGCGCCGCGCCGACGACGAGGGCCCCGGTCAGCGCGAGCGCCCCTGGGCCGGCGACGGCCCGCCCGAGCTCGCCGGCCGCCGCACGTCCGGCCTTTGCCGAGGTGATCCGGGAGGCGAAGCGGCTGCCCGGCCTGTTCACGGTCTGGCAGAAGGAGGACAAGGTCTGGATCGAGATCGCGCCCGACCAGTTCGACAAGCCCTTCCTGATGGCGGCCACGCGGGTGAGTGGCCTGGGCGAGCGGGGGCTGTATCCGCACTGGATGCTCGGGCGTCACGTGGTGTCGTGGCGACGCGTCCATGGCTCGGTGCAGCTCATCGCCCGGGCCACGCGCTTCGGCTCTTCGGCCGATCCTGGTCTGGCCCGCGCCGCGAGCCTCAGCTTCTCCGACAGCCTGCTGGGCTCGGCGCCCCTGGCCAGCGCCGAGCATCCCGAGCGCGGCTCGGTGCTGGTGGAGCTCTCGCCCATCCTGCTCACCGACCTGCCGCAGCTCACGCGCCAGCTCGAGGCGCAGTTCCGTGTCAGCTACGGCTTCGACGCCCGCAACTCCCATATCGGCCCGGTGAGCGCCGACGCCCGCGAGCTGGTCTTCCCGGTGACCGCCCACTACGCCTTGCCCCGTGTGCCGGCGCCGCCGGCCGGCCCGGTCCCGCCCGGCACGCCGGTGCCGAGCACGCCGCGCAACCTGGAAGACGCGCGCAGCCTGTTCGTGGGGTACCGCTACAGCCTGTCGGCGCTGCCCGAGCCGGCGATGCGGCCCCGGGCCGCCGATCCCCGTGTGGGCTACTACGTGCAGCAGATCCACGACTGGACCGAGTCGGGGGCGCGCGATGCCCGCCGCAACTTCGTCACGCGGTGGCGCATCGAGCCGCGGGATCCCGCGGCAGCGATCTCCGAACCGGTGCGGCCGGTGGTCTTCTGGCTTGATCGCAACATCCCGGTTCGCCTGCGACCCGCGATCACCGCCGGCGTGCTGGAGTGGAACAAGGCCTTCGAGCGCATCGGCATCCGCGGCGCGCTGCAGGTGCGCGAGGAGCCGGCCGACGCGCCGATGGACCTCACCAGCGTGCAGCACGCCTCGATCCGCTGGTTCCTGGACAGCGACGAGGGCGCGCTGGCCATCGGCCCCTCGCTCACCGATCCACGCAGCGGCGAGATCATCGATGCCGACATCGCGATCTCCGACAACTGGGCCCGCTTCGGCCGGCGCCTGGTGCGCGAATCGCTGCCGGGCTCGCGCTTTGCCGATGCCGGCGCCAGCCATGCGCACGGGCCCGGCTGCCAGCACGGCGCCGAGTCTCTGGCCGAGCTCGACTTCGCCCTGGCGCTGCTCGAGTCGCGCGGCGATCTCGACCCCGAGGGGCCCGAGGCCGAGCGCATCGTGGCCGAGCTCATCAAGGACCTGGTGATGCACGAGGTGGGCCACACCCTCGGCCTGCGTCACAACTTCCGCGCCTCGCTGGCGGTGCCGGTGGCCCGGCTGGCCGACCCGGCGTTCACCCGCGCCAACGGCCTGTCGGGCTCGGTGATGGACTACAACGGCTTCAACCTGCCCCTGGCGGGCGAGCCGGTGGGCCCGGTCACCATGACCACGCTCGGCCCCTATGACTACTGGGCGATCGAGTATGCCTACCGGCCCCTGCCACCCGAGCAGGAGGCCGCCGAACTCGCCCGCATCGCCGCGCGCGCCGGCGAACCGGCCCTGGCCTATGGCACCGACGAGGAGGTGGTGGCCGGCTACGACCCCCAGGTCAACCAGCGCGATCTCGGCGACGATCCGCTCGCCTGGGCGACCCGCCGGCTCGCCCTCAGCCGCGAGCTCTGGTCCCGTCTGCAGACCCGCACCCTGCCGCCCGGCACCGGTTTCGGGGTGCTGCGGCGCGGCTTCGACAGCGGTCTGCGTCAGATGGAGCTCGCCGCCGAGGTGGCGGCCAAGCATGTCGGCGGGGTCAACTACTTCCGCGATGTCGCGGGCGATGCCAGGCCGGCCTTCGTGCCGGTGCCGGGCAGTCGCCAGCGTGAGGCGCTGGCGCTGATCGCCCGCGAGGTGCTGGCCGAGGATTCCCTGGCCATCGCGCCCTCGCTGGCGGCCCGGCTGTCCCCCGATCCGCTGGACCGCGGCGCCTGGCCGCCACCGCTGCCGGCGGTGCTGCAGTCGGTGGCCGGCGTGCAGCGCCGGCTGCTCGATCGCCTGCTCGGCGACGCGGTGCTCAACCGCCTGCAGGAGAGCGAGGCCACGCTCGCGCCGGCCGAGCGCCTGCCGCTGCCCGAACTCTTCGACACGCTGCGCGAGAGCGTCTGGCGCGAGCTCGCCCGAGGGGCCGATATCGGCGTGTCCCGGCGCATGCTGCAGCGCGAGCATCTGCGCAAGCTCACCGGGCTGCTCATGCGACCCGGCTCGGCGGTGCCCCCCGACGCCCGCTCGCTCGCCCGGGCCGATGCCCGGCGGCTGAGCGCGCAGATCGAGTCGGCGCTGCGCGGCAAGCGGCTCTCGCGCGAGGCCCGTGCCCATCTCGAGGAAAGCCTCGCCAGCCTGCGCGATGCGCTGCGCGCCGGCCTGACCCGGGCCGCGGGCTGATGCGGCAGGGGCCGCGGACCGGTCGTGAACCTGCGCTTTCTCGAGGCCTTCTACTGGGTGGCCACGCTGGGCAGCGCCACCCGGGCCGCCGGCAAGCTGTCGCTGACCCAGGCCGCGATCTCCAGCCGGGTCATCGCCCTCGAGGCCGAACTCGGCACACGGTTGTTCGACCGCCGTGACCGTCGCCTGCACCTCACCGCCGACGGCCGCCGCCTGCTGGTGCATGCCGAGCGCCTTCTCGACCTGCAGCGCGACATCCGCCGCGATCTTGGCGGGGGCGAGCAGGGCCCGCCCGTGCTGCGCCTGGGCGCCATCGAATCGATCGCCCACACCTGGCTGATGCCGTTGTTCACGCGACTGCGCGAGCGCTATCCGCAGTCACGGCTGGAGCTCACCATCGAGACCTCGCAGCTTCTCGACGAGCACCTGCGACGCGGCCAGATCGATCTGGCGGTGCTGGCGCTGCCGGTGCACGGCGAGTCGCTGCGCCAGTTGCCGCTGCCCTCGCTGCCGATGGTGTTCGCCTGCCGGCGGCCGGCGGGCGCGCGCTCGGGGCGCCTGCGCCGCCGCCTGGCCGACCTCGCCCGCGAGCAGATCCTCAGCTTCCAGCGCGGCTCGCAGCCCAACACCGCGGTGATCGACCTGTTTCGCGCGCATGGCGCGCCGGCGCCGCACCTGCACAGCGTGTCGTCGCTGTCGGCCATGCTCGGTCTGGTGGAGCGCGGCTTCGGGGTGGCTACCTTGCCGCGCGCGGTGGTCGAACCACTGGTGCGGGCAGGGCGGATCTCGGTGGTGAGCACCGAGTCGCCGCTCGCGCCATTGCCGCTGTTCGTGGCCTGGCGCCCCGACCCGGCCAGCGACACCCTGGAGCGGGTGGTCGCCGAGATCGACGCGATCGCTCAGGTCCACGCGGGCGCCGGGCGTCATAAAAATTCCTGATGATCGGTTGATGATATTTTCCGATTGCCGAGGTGCCGCGGCTCGGATCCAATCTCGCCTCGGGCCCTGCCCCGGCGGTCGCGGCCTGCGCCATCCGCCGCCCCTCCACAGGAATTCCTGATGACCGACCTCCGTGCCCCGCTGGCCAGCGACGCCGAGGTGGCCGCGCTGCGCCACCGGATCCGCCGTGGCGAGCACACCGGCCACACCTCGGGCCTCGCGCCCGGCCGGGTGCAGGGCAACCTGGTGGTGCTGCCGCAGGCGCAGGCCTTCGACTTCCTGCGCTTCTGCCAGGCCAACCCCAGGCCGTGCCCGCTGCTGGCCGTGTCCGAGCCGGGCAGCCCGCGCGTGCCGGTGCTGGGTGCCGACATCGACCTGCGCACCGACCTGCCCAGCTACCGCGTCTGGCGTGACGGCGAACTCGCCGAGGAGTGCACCGACATCGGCGCACGCTGGCGCGACGATCTGGTGGCCTTCGTGCTCGGCTGCTCGTTCTCCTTCGAGGAGGCGCTGCTGCAGTCGGGCATCGCGCTGCGCCACGTGGCCTGCGGCGCCAACGTGGCCATGTACCGCACCAGCATCCCCACGGTGGCGGCCGGGCCCTTCGCCGGACCCATGGTCGTGTCGATGCGCCCGCTCAAGCCCGCCGATGCCATCCGCGCGGTGCAGATCACCAGCCGCTTTCCGGGCGTGCATGGCGCCCCGGTGCACATCGGCCTGCCGCAGGCGATCGGCATCGCCGACCTGGCGCAGCCCGACTTCGGCGACCCGGTGCCGGTGCTCGAGGACGAACTGCCGGTGTTCTGGGCCTGCGGGGTCACGCCGCAGTCGGTGGTGATGGCCAGTCGCCCGCCGATGTGCATCACCCATTCGCCGGGGGCGATGCTGGTCACCGACCTGCTCAACGACCGCCTTGCTGCCTTCTGACACCACCTCGCCCGATCACGACGAGTCCTCGACACCTGCCTGGAGATTTCGCATGAGCCCCAACCCTGCCCCGCGTCACCCCTTGCTCGCCGCCGGCCTGGTGCTGGCCGGTCTGCTGACTGCCACCGGCGCCGCCGCGCAGACCATTCCCCCCGGCCCGAAGATCACGATCAGCGCAGTCACCCAGGTGGCGCCCACGCTGCCGCAGTACACCCGCATCGATCAGCCCCTGCTGCGCGACGGCCTGGCCCAGAAGAGCGGCGGGCGCATCGAGGTCAACCTCGCCTCGTGGCCCGAGCGCAGTGTCAACGGCCCCGAGGTGCTGCGGCTGGTGCGCTCCGGGCAGGTGGACATCGCCGCCGGCCCGCTCACCACGGTCTCGGGCGACGTGCCCATGCTCGACGGCGTCGACCTCGCCGGCATGAACCTCGACATCCGCCAGGCGCGGCGCGTGGCCGATGCCATGCTGCCGGTGGCCAACCGCGAGCTCGAGCGCCTGGGCATCAAGCTGATCGCCACCTATCCGTTCTCGGGCCAGATGCTGTTCTGCCGCAAGCCGATCGCCTCGCTGGCCGACATCAAGGGCCTGAAGATCCGCACCAACGGGCCTTCGGCGGCCGATCTGGTCAAGGCGCTTGGCGGCCAGCCGGTGTCGGTGGCCTTCGGCGAGGTCTACACCGCGCTGGAGCGCGGCACGGTCGACTGCGGCATCACCGGGTCGGGCTCGGGCAACGGCGTGAAGTGGCCCGAGGTCTCCACCCACCTCTTCACCCTGCCGCTGTCCTGGTCCACCGCTGGCTACTACGTGAACCTGGCCTGGTGGAACAAGCTCGACGCGCCGGTGCGCGCCCTCATCGAGAAGACCTTCGCCGACATCCAGGAGCAGCAATGGGCGCTGGGCCTGGCCGCCACCCAGGACGGCATCGACTGCAACGTCGGGCGCGCCGAGGGGTGCAAGATCCACACCCTGGTCAAGCGACCGATGGTCGAGGTCAAGCCGCAGGGCGACGTGGCCGCCACCATCCGCAAGGAGATGATCGAGGACGTGCTGCCGGCCTGGGTCAAGCGCTGCGGCGATCGCTGCGGCACGGTCTACAACGAGGTCATCGCCCCGATCACCGGCATCCGGTATGGCGCACGCTGAGTCGCCGGCCGGCGAGGCCGCGCCGATGCGCGCGGTGCGCCGGCTCTGCGACCTCGCCCTGTCGGCGGCCGGCTGGTCGTACCTGCTGATGGTCGCGATCATCGGTTTCGACGTGCTGGCCCGGCGCCTGATGGGCTTTTCCACCGAGGCCACCGGCGAGCTCACCGGCTACCTGCTCGCCGCCGGCATGACCCTCGGCCTGGGTGGCACCCTGCTCGAGCGCGGCCATGTGCGCATCGACGTGCTGGTGCAGCGTCTGCCGCTCGCCGCGCGGGTCTGGCTGCACCTGGGCGCGCTGCTCGCGCTGCTGGTGGCGGTGGGCTTCATGGCCTTCGGCGCGGTCTCGCTTGCGCTCGACTCGTGGCAGCTCGGCGCCACCGACCTCTCGGGACTGCGCACGCCGCTGGCGCTGCCGCAGGGCGTGTGGGCGGCGGGCTTCCTGCTGATGGGACTGGCCGCGGTGGCGCTGGCCTGCCGCAGCCTGGCGCTGCTGCTGCGCGGCCAGCGGCAGGCCCTGGAGGCCGGCCTGGCGGCACGCACCGACCTCGACGAGGCCCGCGACACCCTGCAGGCCCTGGGCGGACCGCGCCGGTGATCGCGATCATCTTCCTGGTGGTGCTGGGGGTGGCCGTGGGCGTGGCCGCGCTCACCGGGCAGTTGCCCGCGGGCGCGGCCGGGCAGGTGCCCTGGTGGGCGCTGACCGCGGTGCTCGGCGCCTTCGTGGGCTTCTTCGCGGCCGGCCTGCACGTGGGCGCGGCGCTCGCCCTGCTGGCGCTGCTCGCCGGCTTCGGCCTGTCCGACCGGCCCTTCTGGAACTTCATCGGCGAGATGCTGTGGGCGCCCTCCACCAACTTCGTGCTGGTGGCCGTGCCGCTGTTCCTGCTGATGGGCGAGGTCATGCTGCGCGCGGGCCTGTCCGAGCGGCTCTACCGCGCCATGAACGTGTGGGTGGGTCGCCTGCCGGGCGGGCTGCTGCACACCAACATCCTGTCCTGCGGGGTGTTCTCGGCGGTGGCCGGCTCCAGCGTGGCCACCGCGGCCACCATGGGCTCGGTGGCGCTGCCCTGGTTCGAGCGCAGCCGCTATCCGCAGAAGCTCGTGCTGGGCTCGCTCGCCGCCGGCGGCGCGCTGGGCAACCTCATTCCGCCGGGCATCACCTTCATCGTCTACGGCCTGATCACCGAGACCTCGGTGGGCGCGCTCTACCTGGCCGCGATCGGCCCCAGCCTGCTGGTGGTGCTGCTGTTCATGGCGGTGATCCTCTTCTACAGCGCGCGCCTGGGCCTGGGCCGCGGCGAGCCGGGCCAGCCCGCGCCGGGCCGGCGCGAGCGCCTGGCCAGCCTCGTCGACCTGCTGCCCACCGCGCTGCTGATCGGCCTGGTGCTGGGCACCATCTACTCGGGGCTGGCCACGCCCACCGAGTCGGCGGCGCTGGGCGTGATCGGCGCGCTCGCGCTGGCCGCGATCGACCGCCGCCTGAGCCTGCGGATGCTGCACGACTCGCTGCGCGCCACCGCGCGGGTCACTTCGATGATCGGCCTGATCCTCTTCGGGGCCTACTTCCTGAATCACATCCTCGGCTCGCTGGGCGTGCCGCAGATGCTCTCCCGCTTCCTGGGCCAGCTGCCCTTCCCGGGCTGGGCGCTCATGCTGTGCATCATCGGCTTCTACCTGGCCCTGGGCACCTTCATGGAGGGCATGTCGATGGTGATCACCACCGTGCCGCTGCTCTTTCCGGTGGTGAAGGCGCTGGGCTACGACCCGGTGTGGTTCGGGGTGGTGATCACCATGCTGGTGGAGATCGCCATGATCAGCCCGCCCGACGGCACCGTGCTCTATGTGCTGCAAGGCATGCGCCGTCAGCCCGGCCCGATCACCGACGTGTTCACCGGCGTGCTGCCCTTTCTCGCGGCCTACACGCTGGCGATCATCCTGCTGATGGTGTTCCCGGCGATCGCGCTGTGGCTGCCCGGCGTGCTGATGTGAGCCCGCGCCGGTGCCAGCCAAGCCTTCCCCGGGCGCAGTCCGTTCGCGACCCCTTTTCTCCTTCAAGGCGATGCCATGTCTGATTCCCATAGCAGCCCGCGCTGGGCGCTGCGCCTGCATGACGCGGGCGGCGTGCGCGAGGTCAGCGTCGCGGTCACCCGTCTGGTGATCGCGGGCTGGACCGGCCGCGACCCGGCGGCCATCGAGCACCACATCGAGGAGCTCGCCGCCATCGGCGTGCCCCGGCCCAGCCAGGTGCCGCTCTTCTACCGGGTGGCGGTGTCGCAGCTGCTGCCGGCGGACGCGCTCGAGGCGGTGGGCGACCAGACCTCGGGCGAGGTGGAACCGGTGCTGGTGCGCCACGAGGGCCGCTGGTGGCTGAGCGCCGGGTCCGACCATACCGACCGCCGCGCCGAGGCCTGGTCGGTGGCGCTGTCCAAGCAGCTCTGCGCCAAGCCGGTAGCCGCCGACGCCTGGCCCTGGGACGCGGTGGCGCCGCACTACGATGCGCTGCGGCTGCGCGCCTGGGCGGTCGATGGCGCGCGCCGCGAGGCCTACCAGGATGGCCTCGGCGCGTCATTGCGCCCGCCCGACGAACTGCTGCGGCTGTGGCAGGCGCAGGGCGGCGACACCCCGGAGGGCATGGTGATGTTCTGCGGCACGGTGCCCGCGATCGGCGGCATCCGGCCGGCCGCGCGCTTCGAGTTCGGCTGGGAGTGCGCGCCGATCGGCGCCGTGGTGAGCGGCGGCTACGACGTGGCGGTGCTGCCGGTGGTGAGCTGAATCGTCGTCACTGCCGACGGCGCGGCCTCGAACACCGGGTCGACATCGAAGGCGATGTCGCCATCGGCCACCGGCGCGCCGGTGGGCCGGGCCGCGCTGAAGTCGAAGAGCTCGCGGTCCATCAGGTGCGAGGGCACCACGCGCGACAGCGACGAGAAGATGTTCTCCACCCGGCCGGGGTGGCGCTTCTCCCACTCGCGCATCAGCTGCTTGATCTCGCGCCGCTTGAGGTTCTCCTGCGAGCCGCACAGGTTGCACGGGATGATCGGGAACTCGCGCCAGCGCGCGTACGCGATCAGGTCGGCCTCCTCCACGTAGGCCAGCGGCCGGATCACCACATGGCGGCCGTCGTCGGACACCAGCCGCGGCGGCATGGTCTTGAGCTTGCCGCCGAAGAACATGTTCAGGAAGAAGGTTTCCAGGATGTCATCGCGGTGATGCCCGAGCGCGATGCGGGTCGCGCCGAGCTCGTCGGCCACGCGGTACAGGATGCCGCGGCGCAGGCGCGAGCACAGCGAGCACATCGTGCGGCCCTCGGGGATCACCCGGCGCACGATGCTGTAGGTGTCCTGGTTCTCGATGTGGAAGGGCACGCCCAGTGACCGCAGGTAGCCGGGCAGCACGTCCTCCGGGAAACCGGGCTGCTTCTGGTCGAGGTTGACGGCGATGATCTCGAAGTGCACCGGCGCGCGGCTGCGCAGGGTGAGCAGCAGGTCGAGCAGCGCATAGCTGTCCTTGCCGCCCGAGAGGCAGACCATCACGCGGTCGCCCTCGCCGATCATGTCGTAGTGGGCGATCGCCTCGCCGGTGAGGCGCAGCAGCCGCTTGTGCAGCTTGCCGCGCTCGCGGGCCTGTTTCTCGGGGCTCATGGCATCACTCCGGCCGGATGCGGAAGACCTCGACGCCCACGCAGGCGCAGTCGGGATAGACATCGGGCTTGCGGGTGCTGACCCGCACCGCGCGCACCTCGTGCCGTGCCAGGCAAAGCGCCACGATGCCGTCGACCAGGGTCTCCTGCAGGTTGAAGTGGCGCGAGCGGGCGAGCTCGGCCACCGCGCCGCGGATGAAGTCGTAGTCGACCACCTCGGCGACCTCGTCCTGCTGCGGCGTGGAATGCGCGTCGGGCACGAACAGGTCGACATCGATGATCACCCGCTGCGGGGCCTCGCGCTCGAAGTCGTGGAAGCCGATCGACACCTCGAGCGAGAAGCCGTGCAGGAAGATGCGCCGGCAATCGGCCAGGCGGGGCAGCAGGAGGTCGTTCACGGGGCGGGGTTTCCGGTGAGGTACATGACGTCGCGCGGCGAGGCCGCCAGGTGCTGGCCTCCGTCGACGGTTAGGTTGATGCCGGTGATCGCCGGCGCGTCGGCCAGGAACACCACCGCGGCGGCGATGTCGGCCGGCGTGGAGGAGCGCCCGAGCGGTGTCATGCGGTGGGCCTGGGCGAAGCCCTCGGCGGTCTGGTCACCCGACACCAGGGTGATGCCGGGCGACACCGACACCACCCGCAGGCGCGGGGCGAAGGCCATGGCCAGCATGGTGGTGGCGCTGGCCAGCGCCGCCTTGGTGAGGGTGTACGAGAGGAAGTCGGGGTTCAGGTTCTCGAGCTTCTGGTCGAGCAGGTTGATGACCACGCCGGCCGGCGCGCTGGCAGGCAGGGCGCAGCGCGCCTCGTGCAGGCGCCGCGCGAGCAGCAGCGGTGCGGCCAGGTTGGGGTCGAGGTGCCGGTGCAGGCCGGCGTACTCGAAGCTCTCGGGCCGGTCGGGCTCGAAGCGCGAGGCGTTGTTCACCAGGGCGTCGAGCGGGCCGAGCGCGGCGCTGGCCGCGTCGAACAGGGCCGCGGTCTGCTGCGGGTCGGCGAGGTCGGCCTGCAGCGCCACCGCGCGCCGGCCCAGCGCCTGGATGTCGGCCACGGTGTCTCGCGCGGCCTGCACCGACTCGCCATGGTGCACGGCGACGTCCCAGCCGGCACGCGCCAGGGCGAGCGCGATCTCGCGGCCGAGCCGGCGCGCGGCGCCGGTGACCAGCACGCGCCGCGCGGCAGCAGGAGCGGGTTCGTCGTCGGCCGAAGCGCGGGTCCCGAGGGAGGGCGCGGCCTCTGCCGGCGGCATGGGGGCCTGGCTGGTCATGGATGGATGGTGGCGATGTGGGCGCGTGCGCCGAGCCGGCACGGCGCGCACCGCACGGCGGAAGCTGCCGCGGGCCGTCAGTGTAGCGGCATTCCCCGACGCGCCGGGCAGCGCCCGTAGAATGCGGGGATGCGCGCGTCCCCGGCCCTGCCCGAGCCATCTCCCGAGGCGCGCGCGATCAGCCAGGCCCTGAGCGCGCGCATCGCCGCGCGCATCCGGGAAGCTGGTGGCTGGATCGGCTTCGACGAGTACATGGCGCTGGCGCTCTACACGTCGGGCCTGGGCTACTACAGCGGCCCGGCGCGCAAGTTCGGCGCGGGCGGAGACTTCATCACCGCGCCCGAGCTCTCGGGCCTGTTCGGCGCCTGTCTGGCGCGGCAGTGCGCCCACTGGTTCGCGCAGTGCGGCCGGGAGGTGATCGAGTTCGGCGCCGGCAGCGGCGCGCTCGCCGCCCAGATGCTCGTCGCCTTCGAGCGTCTGGGCCTCACCGATGTGCGCTACCGCATCGTCGAGCTCTCGGCCGAGCTCGCCGCGCGCCAGCGCGAGCGCATCGCGCAGGCCTGTCCGCAGGCGCTGCCGCGGGTGAGCTGGCTGCAGGCCTGGCCGGCGCGCATCGATGGCGTGGTGCTCGCCAATGAACTGCTCGATGCCATGCCGGTGCGCGCCTTCGCGCTGCAGCCCGCGCAGGCTGGCGCCCCGGCGCGGGTGCTCGAGCGCGGCGTGGGGCTGGGCGAGGCCGGCTTCGTCTGGTCGGCGCGACCGGCCGAGCCGGGGTTCGCGGCCCGGGTGCGCGAGCGGGTCGCGCAGGGCGCCGGGGTGTCCGACATCGACGCGCTGGCCTGCGAGGGCGAGCTCGGCGAGCAGGCCCAGGCCTGGGTGGCCGAGGCCGCGCGGCGGCTCGCGCGCGGCGCGATCCTGCTCATCGACTACGGGTTCGCGCGGCCCGAGTTCCACCACGTGCAGCGCGCCGGCGGCACGCTGATGTGCCACTACCGCCATCACACCCACGGCGATCCCTTCTACCTGCCGGGCCTGCAGGACATCACCGCGCACGTGGATTTCACCGCGGTGGCGCAGGCCGCGCTCGACGAGGGCCTGCAGGTGCTCGGCTTCCTGCCGCAGGCCCGCCTGCTGACCAACCTCGGGCTGCTCGATGACCTTGCCGACCGGCACCGCGCTGCCGGGACCGCCGACCCCCTGGCCTGGGCACGCGAGGCGCAGGCCGCGCAGGTGCTGCTCTCGCCGGCCGAGATGGGCGAGCTCTTCAAGGCGATCGGCTTGTCGCGCGGGATCGACTCGGTCGGGCCGGGCTTCGCCCGCGGCGATCGGCCGCTCGCCCTGGAGGCGGCATGATCCGCTGGCTGCTGGTCACGGTGCTCGCCCTGGTGCTGTTCTCGGGGCTCAGCCCCTGGCTTCGCCGTCTCGGCATGGGCCGTCTGCC
>JBIKWU010000334.1:0-3839 GCA_044356115.1 Burkholderiaceae bacterium | reverse complement strand
TATTCTGTATACAATGAACGACGATGCCTGCCTCGCTCACCCGACTCGCTGCCGCGCCTGATCTCGTCGAACAGGCGCACCGCGCCCTGCTCGACGCCATCTGCGACGGCTCCCTGCCGCCGGGCGCGCGCGTCACCCAGGAAGATCTCGCCGAGCGGCTCGCGGTCTCGCGCCAGCCGGTGCTGCAGGCCTTGCGACTGCTCAAGGCCGAAGGCTTCCTGCGCGATGCGCCCGGACGCGGCCTGCAGGTGGCACCCCTCGATGTGCGCTGGGTGCGCCAGGTCTACCAGGTGCGTGAGGCGCTCGATGCGCTGGCCGCGCGACTGGCGGCGCAGGCCGGTTGCCGCATCGATCCGGCCCTCATCGCGCGCGGCCGGGCCGCCGCTGCCGGCGATGACATTCCCGCGATGATCGATGCCGATTTCGCCTTCCACCAGGCCATCTGCCAGGCCAGCGGCAACCCGCTGCTCGCCCGCATCACCGACCAGCACTGGCAGCACCTGCGTCGCGTGATGGGCGCGGTGCTGCAGACCTCGCGACGCGCCAGCGTGTGGGATGAGCACGAGGCCATCGCCGAGGCGATCGCCAGCGGGCGCGCCGACCAGGCCGCCACGCTCACCGCGCAGCACAACCAGCACGCCGCCGACGGTCTGGCGCGCGGGCTCAGTCAGGTCCTGAATCTTCCCCCCTCCGGAGACACGCCATGAGACTCACCCCCGAGCAGCTCGCGCAGTTCGACCGCGACGGCTACCTGTTCTTTCCCGGCCTGTTCACCCCGCAGGAAACCACCACGCTCAATCGCGCAGTGCCCGAGCTCTACAGCCGGCGCGAGGCCTACAACGTGCGCGAGAAGGGCAGCGACGCCGTGCGCACCAACTTCGCCGCGCACATGTACAGCGAGCCCTTCGCGCGCCTGGCGCGCCATCCGCGCATGGTCGAGCCGGTGATGGACCTCTTCCAGGAACAGGTCTACATGCACCAGTTCAAGATCAACGGGAAGATGGCCTTCGAGGGCGATGTCTGGCAGTGGCACCAGGACTACGGCACCTGGAAGAACGACGACCTCATGCCCACCGAGCGGGCCATGAACGTGGCCATCTTTCTCGACGACGTCAATGCCTACAACGGGCCGCTGATGTTCATCCCGGGCAGCCACAAGCGCGGCGTCATCGACGCCAAGCACGACCTCACCACCACCAGCTACCCGCTGTGGACGGTCGACAACGAGCTGATCGCCCGGCTGGTCGAGCGCGCCGGCGGCAAGCAGGGCGGCATCGTCAGCCCGCAGGGCCCGGCGGGCTCGATGATCCTGTTCCACAGCTGCCTGGTCCATGCCTCGGCGAGCAACCTCTCGCCCTGGAACCGGGTGAGCGTGTACCTGAGTCTGTGCGCGGTCTCCAACCACATCCGCCGTCCCCGTCGTCCCGAATACATCGCGCACCGCGACTTCACGCCCATCAGCTGCCTGCCCGACGATTGCCTGCTGCGCGACTATCCCGTGGACCTTCCCTGGAAGGACGGGGTGCCGGCCAGTGCGCTGCAGACCAGCGATCAGCCCTTCGCCGACCGGAAGCTCGCGGCATGAACCTGCACGCCAAGCTGCGGCAGCGCGCCGCCGAGGGCCGACCGGTGCGGGTCGGTCTCATTGGTGCCGGCAAGTTCGGCTCGATGTACCTCGCGCAGATCCCGCGCACGCCCGGCGTGCATCTGGCGGCCATCGCCGATCTGTCCCCGGTCGCGGCGCGGGCCAATCTCGCCCGCGTGGGCTGGTCGGCCGAGCGCACCGCGGCCTCGGGCATCGACGCCGCGATCGCGGCCGGCACCACCCATGTCGGCGACGACTGGCAGGCGCTGGTGCGCCATCCGGCGATCGATGTGGTGGTGGAGTGCACCGGTCACCCGGTGGCTGCCGTCGACCATTGCCTGGAGGCCTTTGCCCACGGCAAGTCGGTGGTCAACGTCACCGTCGAGGCCGACGCCTTCTGCGGGCCGCTGCTCGCCCTGCGCGCGCAGCAGGCCGGCGTGGTGTACTCGCTCGCCTTCGGCGATCAGCCCGCGCTCATCTGCGACCTGGTCGACTGGGCGCGCACCTGCGGCTTCCCGGTGGTGGCTGCCGGTCGCGGCCACAAGTGGCTGCCGCATTTCGCGCAGTCCACCCCCGAGACGGTCTGGGGACACTACGGCCTCACGCCCGAGCAGGCGCAGCGCGGCGGCCTGAACCCCAAGATGTTCAACAGCTTTCTCGACGGCTCCAAGCCCGCGATCGAGAGCAGCGCGGTCAGCAATGCCACCGGCCTGGGCGTGCCCTCCAATGGCCTGCTCTATCCGCCCGCCAGCGTCGAGGACATCCCCTTCGTGACCCGGCCTCTGGCCGAGGGCGGGGTGCTCGAGCGCAAGGGCATGGTCGAGGTGATCTCCTCGCTCGAACCCGATGGCCGGCGCATTCCCTACGACATCCGCATGGGCGTCTGGGTCACGGTCGAGGGCGAGACCGAGTACATCCGCAACTGCTTCGAGGAATACAACGCCCACACCGACCCGAGCGGCCGCTACTTCACCCTCTACAAGCGCTGGCACCTGATCGGGCTGGAGGTGGGGGTGAGCGTGGCCAGCGTGGCGCTGCGCGGCGAGCCGACCGGGGTGGCCACGGCGTGGAACGCCGATGTGGTGGCCACTGCCAAGCGTGACCTGGCGGTGGGCGAGGTGCTCGACGGCGAGGGCGGCTACACGGTGTGGGGCAAGCTGCTGCCCGCCACCACCTCGGCCGCGATGGGCGGGCTGCCGCTGGGTCTGGCCCACGATGTGCGGGTGATCCGTCCGGTGCGACAGGGCCAGAGCCTGAGCTGGGACGATGTCGCCATCGACACCGGCACCCGCGCCTACCGGTTGCGCCGCGAGATGGAGTCGCTGCTCGGCAGCGCCAGCGCCAGCGTGCGAAGCCTGGCTGCCTGAGCGCGGGTCGGCGGCCCGCTGCGCGCCCGGGGCTTGCCCGGCCATGGCCGGGCCCGGTTGAGGTCGAGCGCCACCGCCCGATCGAGTTCGGTGCCCAGGCGCAGCAGGCCATTCACGGCATGGCCCAGGTCTTCCATGGCCTCCATCAGGCACTGGGTGGCGGTCTGCAAGCGCGCCGACGCGTCCTGCCCGGACAGCTGCCGCTCCATCCGTTCCAGTGCCTGGCGCGCCCGGGCATTGGGGGGCGGCCCGATGCGGGTGAGTTCCAGCAGCAGCACCGCGCGGCGGCGCGCTTCAAAGCCGGAGGGGAGTCGGCGCGACAGGCGCCGCCACTGATCCGGGCGAAAGTCATCCATGCGAACCCCGAGTCGCCGGCCGTGAGCGGCCGGTCATCGGAGCATAACGGCCGCCCGTCGGCGACGGGCGTGACCGGCGTCACGCCGATCAGGAACGCGGCGGCCGCGCGGCCTACTTCACCAACAGCACCGGCACCTTGCTGAGCTCCGTCACCCGCTGGGCCACCGACCCCATCAGCAGATCCTTCAGGCCGGAGCGGCCCTTGCCGCCCAGCACCAGCAGATCGAAGCCACCCTCGGTGGCCGCGGCGGCGATCTCGGCGGCGACGTGGCCGGTGCGGATCACCATGTCGTGGCGCACGCCGGCCTTGTCGAGCAGCTTGCGGGCCGCCGCGAGATCCTGATCGGAGAGGTCACGCAGGTAGTCGTTGACCGCCTTGCGACCCACGAAACGCTCGGCGTGGCGCAGGGCGGTGTCATCGTGGACGCTGATCAGCGTGACCGTGCTGGGCGCCTTCAGCTCGGCCACCAGCTTGACGGCATGACGGACCGCCCGCAGCGCGTTCTTGGAGCCGTCGGTGGCGAGGAGGA
>JBIKWU010000069.1:0-16424 GCA_044356115.1 Burkholderiaceae bacterium | reverse complement strand
TCTCGGAGAAGGCCTTGGGCCCCTCGATGAAGTCCTGGCTGTTGCGCATGCGGATCACCGCGTCGTAGTCGACCTTGTACGCGGTGGCCAGATCGGCAATGGCCAGGCCCTGCATGGCCGACTGCTTGGTGGCGCGCAGCGACATGGGCGAGCACTCGAGGATCTGGGCAGCCCACTTGCGGGCCTCGGCGAGCGCGCCGCCCTCGGGCGCCAGCGCGGTGACGAAGCCGAGCTCGTAGCCCTCGCGCGCCGGGACGTGACGGCCGGTGAGCATCATGCCCATGGCCCGCTTCAGGCCGATGGTGCGCGGCAGCCGGTGCACGCCGCCGGCGAGCGCGGCCAGGCCCACGCGCGGCTCGGGCAAGGCGAACTTCGCGTTCTCGGCGGCGATGATGATGTCGCAGGCCAGCGCGATCTCGAAGCCGCCGCCCATGGCCACGCCATTGACCGCGGCGATCACCGGCTTGAACAGGTTGAAGCGCGAGGTGAGCCCGGCAAAGCCCGAGGCCACGAAGCCGCGCTTGCCGCCGGCAGCCTGGAACTTCAGGTCATTGCCGGCGCTGAAGGCGCGATCGCCGGCGCCGGTGACGATCGCAACCCACTGGTCGGGGTCGGCGTCGAAATCGTTCCAGACTTGCTCGAGCTCGAGGTGCGCCGGGTAGTGCAGCGCGTTCATGACCTCGGGCCGGTTCAGGGTGACGATGGTGAGATGGCCGTCGCGTTCGACCTTGCAGAATTCGGGCATGGAGCTCTCCTGGGGCGGGTGAGGCCGCAGTGTATGCCCGGATGCGCAGGGTCTCAGCCCGGCGCGGCGAAGAATCGGCACAGGTCGATGCGCCGCTCGATCTCGGCGGTCATCTCGGCCCAGGCCTGGTTGTCGCGGGCCTGGAAGCGGCGCAGGAAGGCCGGCTCCTGGAGCTTCTCGGGCAGCGCGTCGATCGGCGGCAGGATGTCGGCCTCGCCGGCGATGCGCGCCACGCGCGCCTGCCAGCGGCGCGGGTCGGCGATGGCGGCCTGCGCGAAGCGCACCCCGCTGCGATCGGCGGCGAGGTCGGCGAACGAGAACCCGGAACCGCCGCGCGAATCGAGCACTTCCTTGAACACCCCGATCGCATCGGCGGCGCCCGAACCTCCCTCGAGCGTGAGGGCGGCCGAGATCAGCCAGTGCTGCGCCAGGTCCTGGCGGCCACGGGCCACCGGCACCACCGGACGCCCGGGCGGCATGGTGATGCCTAGCAGGCGCGCGGCCAGTTCGTGCTTCTCGGAGGCATGGATGGCCAGCGCGAGCATCGCCGCCCGGTTCTCGGCGCGGGCATCGCCGCCGCGCGTGGCCGCCTCGGCAACCACCGCCCGCAGCAGCGTGGCCAGGCCCACACCCGTGCCCGCGCCGGCGCCGGCGCTGCGGCTGACATGCGCCAGGTAGTGATCGACCCGGGCGCGATCTTCCGCGGCAAGCATGCCGCGCCGGCCGCCCTGCAACTGGCCGAGCAGATCGGCCTGCGGCCGCACGCGCAGGCTGACCAGGTCACGGCCGATCTCCCAGGCGCTGGTGGCGGCCAGGCCCGAGCGCAGCGCCGCCAGCATCGCGGGCGGCACGACAAGGCGCTGCGCCAGGGACCAGAGATGGTCGAGCGTCCACTGGTTGAGCGGAATGCGTCCGATGCTGCCGGCAACCGCGTGCAGCTGGCCTTCCCGGGATTCGAGCCGCAGGCCGACGGTGGCCGCCTTGCCCAGCGGGCCGGCGGGCACCCGCAGCGACACCCGCACCCAGGCAGCGCCGTGCTCGAGGTGCACCCGCGCGCCGATGCCATGATCGGGCAGGGCTCGCTGCAGGCCCTGCTGGAGCAGGAGGTCGAGATCGCGCGCGCTCAGCTTCACGGGAAGGGTCGCGGCCGTGATCCTGCGGGGGTCGGGCAGGCCCACCTGGCCGCGCAGCCGCTCGAGATCGGCCACCGTGAGCGCCGGTGCCGGGCCGGGGTGCGGGCGTTCGTCGAGCACCATCACCGCGAGCACCAGCGTGGCCAGCACCAGCTGGGCGACCAGCACCATCAGCACGATGACCAGCCGCGACATCAGGACCTCGCGTCCGCGTGCCCGGGCCCCGCCCGCCGCGGCGATTGACCCATCCTGCCTGCCCATCGATACTCCACCGCCATTTCCGTCTCCTGCGAGCCGTCTGCGATGTTCCCCTCCGATGCCCCCCGTGGCAAGCCCGCCGGTTCAGCGTCCGGGGAGGATGCCCCCGAGCAGGGCTGGCGGCTCGCCGTCTACACCATCATCTTCGAGGCCGACACCCGCGCCGGGCGGCTGTTCGACATCGTGCTGATCTGGCTGATCCTGATCAGCATCGGCGTGGTGGTGCTCGACAGCGTGGCGCCGATCCGGGCGCGCTTCGGGCCGGCCCTGGGCGTTGCCGAATGGGTCTTCACCGGGCTCTTCACCCTCGAGTACCTGGCCCGCCTGGCCTGCGTGCGCCGGCCCATGCGCTACGCGCTCAGCGTGTTCGGGCTGATCGACCTGATCGCCCTGCTGCCCACCTGGCTGGCCATCCTGATGCCCGAACTCAGCGCGCTGATCGATGTCCGGGTGCTGCGCCTGCTGCGGGTCTTCCGCATCATGAAGCTTGGCGCCTACGTGGCCGAATACGGCGCGCTCGGGCGGGCGCTGGCCGCCTCGCGCCGCAAGATCCTGGTGTTCCTGTCCTTCGTGCTGATGGTCACGCTGGTGATGGGCACGCTGATGTACGTGGTGGAGGGCCCGGCCCACGGCTTCACCAGCATCCCGGTGGGCGTCTACTGGGCGATCACCACCCTGACCACGGTGGGCTTCGGCGACATCACGCCCAAGACCGATCTCGGTCGGCTGATCGCCTCGGTGATGATGCTGCTGGGCTGGGGCACGCTGGCGGTGCCCACCGGCATCGTGAGCGCCGAGTTCACCGCGCTGCGAACGCTGCGCGAGCCCACCACCCGCACCTGCCACGAGTGCCTGAGCGAGGGCCATGCCGCCAGCGCGAAGTTCTGCCGCGACTGTGGCGCCGCGCTGCCGGCCTACCGCAACGATCTCGCCGGCTGAACGTGCATTCGACTGGCTGAACGACTGGCCGCTGAACGACTGCCCGCTGAACGACTGCCCGCTGAACGACTGCCCGCCCGACGATGGCCGGGGGGCCTGCCGACCGGACTCAGCCCTCGGCCTCGGGCGGTCCGCTCACCTCGAAGCGCCAGTGCTCGCCGCTGCGCCGTATCCAGCCCCCGGTGGGCGAGGCGAAGTGCGTGCCCAGTACCAGCACCGGCCGGTCGGCATGGCGACCGAGGAACGCCCGCCGGGTGAGCCGCGCGGCCTCGGGGTCTGAGTCGAAGTTGTTGCGGATGTCAGGTTCGCTGCACTGGATGGGATGATGCATGAGGTCGCCGGTGATCACCGCCTGGGCACCCTGCGACTCGATGCGCACGCTGACATGGCCGGGCGTGTGGCCGGGCGTGGGCTCGAGCCAGACCTCATCGGTGAGGCGGTGGCCCATCTCGACCAGGTCGGCGAGGCCGGCGTCGACGATCGGGCGCACCGAATCACCCAGGATGTCGTCGTCATCGGGTCCGCGGGCCTCGGCCGACCAGTGGCCCCACTCGACGCGGCCGAACAGATAGCGCGCGTTCGGGAAGGTGGGCACCCAGCGGCCATCGACCAGACGGGTGTTCCAGCCGACATGGTCGACATGCAGGTGCGTGCACAGCACGGTGTCTATGGACTCGGCCGGCAGGCCGGCATCGGCCAGGCGTTGCAGGAAGGGGGTCTGCAGGCGGTTCCAGCCGCGCACGCGGCGCGGCTTGTCGTTGCCCACGCAGGTGTCGACGATGATGCGCCGGCCCTGCGACTCGATGATGAAGGCGTGCACCGAGGCGAAGAGCTTGCCGTCCTCGGTGGCGAAGTGCGGCCGCAGCCAGGCGTGGCGGCGCACGAACTCGGGGTTGGCCGCCGGGAACAGGAACATGCCCGAGGTGGGCACGCCGTCGGACTCGACCACCTTGGTGATCTTCACGTCACCGATCTGCCAGGTCTTCATGCCGACCTCCGGGGCGTGCTCTGGCCATCGCGGGGCAGCTGGTTGAAGGGCACGCCCTTGTCGACGCGGACATCGCCCGGCAGGCCGAGCACCCGCTCGGCGATGATGTTGCGCAGGATCTCGTCGGTGCCGCCGGCGATGCGCATGCCGGGCGCGTACAGGAAGGCCTCCTGGAACCAGGCCTGCATCGGCGTGAGTTCGGCATCCATCACGGCGCCCGACATGCCGAGCAGGTCGGTGCCGAAGGTTGCGATCTCCTGCAGCTTGCCGGCGCTCACCACCTTGGCGATCGAGGCCTCGGGGCCCGGGGTCTGCCCGCGCGAGAGCGCGGTGATGCTGCGGAACCGGGTGTACTTCAGGCCCTGGGTGCGCACGTACCAGTCGGCCAGGCGCTCGCGCACCGCGGCGTTGGCCAGCGCCGGCTCGCCGTCGATCTCGAGGCCGCGCGCGAGCGCGAGGATGTCGGCGCTGTCGGGCCCGGGCGCCTCGCCCACCGCCAGGCGTTCGTTCATGAGCGTGGTGATCGAGACCTTCCAGCCGGCGCCCACCGCGCCCAGGCGCTGAGCGTCCGGCACGCGGACACTGGTGAAGAAGACCTCGTTGAAGTTGGAGGTGCCGGAGATCTGCCGGATGCGCCGCACCTCGACGCCGGGTGACTTCATGTCGAGGAAGAACATGGTCAGGCCATCGTGCTTGGCCGCGTTCGGGTCGGTGCGCACCAGCAGCAGGCCCCAGTCGGCGTAGTGCGCGCCCGAGGTCCAGATCTTCTGGCCGTTGATCACCCAGTCGTCACCGTCGCGCTCGGCGCGGGTGCGCAGGCCGGCCACATCGGAGCCGCCGGCGGGCTCGGAGAAGAGCTGGCACCAGATCTCCTCGCCGCGCAGCGCCGGGCGCACATGCCGCTCGAGATGCGCCGGGCTGCCGTAGGCGATGAGGGTGGGGATGCACATGCCCAGCCCGATCTCGAAGTAGCCCCGCGGCACGGCGAAGCGCGCCTCCTCCTGGCTGTAGATCACCTGCTGGATGGGCGTGCCACCGCGGCCGCCGAACTTCGGGTCCCAGGTGATGCCGGCAAAGCCGGCGTCGGCCTTGCGGGCCTGCCAGGCCTTGCCGCGCGCGAGCGCTTCGGGGCCCTCGGCATAGCGGGTGCGCTGCGCCGGCTCGTCATCGCGGCGCGGCGCGGCGTTGGCCTGCAGGAAGGCACGCGCCTCGGCGCGGAAGGCGGCTTCTTCAGGGGTGTCGTTGAAGTCCATGGGGGTGTCCTCGGCTCAGGCGGCGGCCTGGCCGCTCCAGAGCGTGACCAGGCGATTCTTCCAGTGGGGGTTGCTGCCAAGCTGCGCGGCGAGCAGACGCGAGCGGCGATAGAACAGGTGGCAGTCCATGTCCCAGGTGAAGCCCATGCCGCCATGGGTCTGGATGTTCTCCTTGGCGGCGAGGTGGAAGGCGTCGGTGGCGGCCACCCGCGCGGTGGCCGCGGCCAGCGGCAGTTCGGGCGCGTCCTGCGCGAGCGCCCAGGCGCCGTAATAGGCATTGGAGCGGGCGAGCTCGTTGGCGATGTAGACATCGGCCAGCTTGTGCTTGATGGCCTGGAAGGATCCGATCGGCCGGCCGAAGGCGTGGCGGTCCTTGGCATAGGCGGTGGCGGCTTCCAGGCAGGCGCTGGCGCCACCCACCTGCTCGAAGGCCAGCAGCACCGCCACGCGATCGAGCAGGCGCTCGATGCCTGCCCAGCCGGCCTCGCCGCTGCCCAGGGGCTCGGCCGGCGCCGCGTCGAAGTGAAGGCGGGCCTGGTTGCGCGAGGGGTCGAGCCCGCGCAGGGGGCTGCGGGTCACGCCTGGCCCGGCAAGGTCCACCAGATGCAGCCCCGGCACGCCGTGTTCGTCGAGCGCGGCCACCACGGCGATGTCAGCGGCCTCGCCGTCAACGACAGGCCACTTCTCGCCGCTCAGCCGGCCGCCCTGCACCCGCGCCTTGATGACGCCGGGCCGGGGATTGCCGGCGCCCTCGGCGAGCGCGAAGCAGCCGATGTGCTTGCCCTCGGCCAGGCCGGGCAGCCAGGCGCGCCGTTGCGCCTCGCTGCCATGGCGCAGCAGCGCGTCGGCGGCCAGGCACACCGAGGACGAGAACGGCACTGGCGCCAGCACGCGGCCGACCTCCTCGGCCAGCACGCACAGTGCCTCGGCGCCAAGGCCTGCGCCGCCGTACTCCTCGGGCAGCGCGGCGCCGAGCCAGCCCATCTCGGCCATGCCTTGCCACAGGCTGCGGTCGTGGGTGTCGGCGCCGTCGAGGATGCGGCGCACCGTGGCCGGCGGGCAGCGGTCGCCGAGGAAGCGGCGTGCCTGCTCGCGCAGCAGCTTCAGGTCGTCTGAGAAGTCGAAGTTCATGGGGCGCGCGCCGCGGCGTCGGGGCCGCGGGTCCGGTCGATGCGGGTGCGGTCGATGGTAGCGGAATCGGCCTGCGGTGCCGCCTGTTGAAACCGGGCGCCGGTCCGATCGGTGCTGGCCCGGCGCGTGGTTCTGATGGCGGAAACAGTCAACCGGGCATTCGCCGCTCGAGACCGGCCCAGCACAGCGCGTAGTCGGCCTGTCGCCAGGGGGCGTGCAGCGCCTGGCCGGTGGTGAGCAGCGGCAGGCGGGTCTCGATCATGAAGGCCATGGTGTCGGTGATGCGCTGCGTCTGGCGGGTGTCGGCCTGCAGCGCCTTGCGTACGGTCTCGGCATCGGGCCCATGGGGCACCATGCAGTTGTGCAGCGAGGCCCCGCCGGGCAGGAAGCCCTCGGCCTTGGCATCGTAGGCGCCGTGGATGAGGCCCATGAACTCGCTGGCGATGTTGCGATGGAACCAGGGCGGCCGGAAGGTGTCTTCCATGACCAGCAGCCGGGGCGGAAAGATCACGAAGTCGATCGCGTCCACGCCGGGGGTGTCGGACGGCGACTGCAGCACCAGGAAGATCGACGGGTCGGGGTGGTCGAAGCTGATCGAGCCGATGGCATTGAACCGGCGCAGGTCGTACTTGCTGGGCGCGTGGTTGCCGTGCCAGGCCACCACATCGAGCGGCGAGTGCGGGATGGCCGCCGACCACAGCCGGCCGAGCGACTTGGTCACCAGCTCGAAGGGGCCCTCGCGGTCCTCCCAGGCGGCCACCGGCACCAGGAAGTCGCGCGCCGCGGCCAGACCGTTGGCGCCGATCGGGCCGAGGTCCGGCAACTGGAAGGGCGCGCCGAAGTTCTCGCAGACATAGCCGCGGGCGCCGGGCCGAGGCCCGTCGGGCAGGTCGATGCGCAGCCGCAGCCCGCGCGGGATCAGCGCGATCTCCTGGGGCTCGAGCTCGAGCACGCCGAGCTCGGTGACCAGCCGCAGGCGGCCGAGCTGCGGCACGATCAGCATCTCGGCGTCGAGGTTGGTGAAGAAGCGCGTCGGCATCGAGCGGTTGGCGCGGTAGGTGTGGATGGCGCAGCCTGCCTGCTGCACCGGGCTGCCGGTGCCGGCCATGGTGAACAGGCCCTCGATGAAGTCGGTGGCCTCGTCGGGAGCCGGCAGGGGGGGCGTGCTCCAGCGCAGCGGTTCGGGCGGCGCCTCGGTATCGGTGAAGCGCGAGACCAGCCGGGGGGCCGGCAGCGCCTGCTGGCGCAGCGCGCCGGCCGAGGGCCGCAGCCGGTAGGTCCAGGTGCGTCGGTTGTGGGCGCGCGGCGCGGTGAAGGCCGAGCCGGAGATCTGCTCGGCGTACAGGTCGTAGGGACAGTGCTGCGGCGAGTTGCGCCCCACCGGCAGCGCGCCTGGCAGCGCCTCGGTGGCGAACTGGTTGCCGAAGCCGCTGAGGTAGGCGATGGGGGCGACGCCCGGGGATGGGTGCGGGGCGCGATCGGTGGTCATGGACGGTCTCCGGTGAGCACTCTGGCGAGATGGTAGCCCGGGCGCGCTCGGGGCCTTTGCTAGACTGGACCGATGATGCCGCTGTCACGACCGCTGCGCGCCTGGCTCTCCCGGCGACTGGCGGCTGCCCCGCAGCCCGGATCGTCGTCGGCCGAGCGTGCGCTGTCCGCCGCCGAGGGCTTCCTCTTTGACCTCGATCTGGTCGCGGGCCGCCTGCATCGGGGCGAGCGCGCCGTGCATCTGGGCCTGCCGCGCGAGGAACCGGCCGCCGACATCACCGCGCTCTTTCGCGCGGTGCCCTCGCCGCAGCGCGAGGCGGCCCTGCGCCTGGCTGCGCAGGCCGACGCCGGCGGTTCCGTGATCGATCTCGAGGTGCCGGTGGCCGTGCCCGGCGAAGGCGAGGCCTTGCGTCACCTGCGCATCGTCGGGCACCTCGCGCGTGACGCCGCGGGCCGCCTCACCCGCATCGAAGGTCTGTGCCTGGAGATCACCGGCGCCCGACGCGCGCGCCGGGCGCTCGAACGGGTGTCCACGCGGTTCCAGCTCGCCGCCGACGCAGGTCGTCTCGGCCTGTGGGAACTCGATCTGCGCAACCAGACCGTGGTCCAGACCGACCTGGGCGCCAGCCTCTTCGGCATGACCTCGGGTGAGCCAGCCCCGGTGGCGAGCTACCTGGATCGCATGCACCCCGAAGACCGCGGACGGGTGGAGCAGGCCTTTCGCGACACCATCGCGCACGGCCACGACCTCGGCATCGTGTTCCGGGTGATCGCCGGTTCACGCCAGCGCTGGGTGCGCACCGCGGGGCGCCTGGAGCGCAACGACAGCGGGCGCGCGGTGCGGGTGGCCGGCGTGAACTGGGAGATCACCGATGACATCGAGGTCCGCGAGCGCATCCGTGAGGCGGGCGAGCGGCTGGGTCTCGCGCTGGCCGCGGCCAATGCCTCGGTATGGGAGTACTTCCGGGACCGCGGCCGGGTGGTCTGGGACGAGCGTGGCGCCGACCTCTACGGCACGGACCCCAACCATGCCGGCAGCCGCATCGGCCTCGTGCACCCCGATGACCGCACCCGCATCGCCACGCTGATCGCCGACAGCGTGCTCGACAGCAGCACCCGCGACTTCGTCTTCGAGTACCGCATCCAGCACCCGCTGCGAGGCCTGCGCTGGTTGCGCTGCATCGGCCGGCGCGAGGTCTCGCCCGACGGCGCACGGCGTTCCACCGGTATCGACATCGACGTCACCGCCGAGCACACCGCCACCGAGGCCATCGAGGAAGCGCGGCGCGCGGCCGAAGCCGCCAGCCGGGCCAAGAGCGCCTTCCTCGCCAACATGAGCCACGAGATCCGCACGCCGATGAACGCGATCATCGGCATGACCGGCCTGGCCCATCAGGCCGGCTCGCTGGCCCAATCAAGCTCCTACGCCGCGCAGGCGCATTCGGCGGCGCGCAGTCTGCTCACCGTGCTCAACGACGTGCTCGACTTCT
Organism: Burkholderiaceae bacterium; assembly: GCA_044356115.1. Taxonomy (GTDB): domain Bacteria; phylum Pseudomonadota; class Gammaproteobacteria; order Burkholderiales; family Burkholderiaceae_E; genus Quisquiliibacterium. The sequence continues at coordinate 6,999 of JBIKWU010000069.1, read as the reverse complement.
CCCGCATCGAGGCCGGGCGGCTCGAGCCCGAACGCATCGAGTACGGTCTCGAGGAGATGCTCGCGCCGGTGCTCGACGTGGCCGGATTCGGCGCGGACGAGAAGCGGGTGGCGCTGCTGGTGGAGTTCGGCGCCGAGGTGCCGGCCCGGTGCATCGGCGACCCCTCGCGGATCGCGCAGATCCTGTTCAACCTGGCCGGCAATGCCGTCAAGTTCACCGAGCGCGGCTTCGTGGCGGTCAGCGTGAGCGCGAGCGGGGAGCGGCTGCGTTTCGAGGTGGCCGACTCCGGGATCGGCCTGAGCCCGGCGCAGCAGCGTGAGGTCTTCGAGCCCTTCATCCAGGGTGACATCAGCACCAGCCGGCGCTTCGGCGGCACCGGCCTGGGCCTGAGCATCTGCCGACGCCTCGCCGAGCTCATGGGCGGCGAACTCGGCGTGCGATCGCGCGCCGAGGGCGGCTCGGTGTTCTGGCTCGATCTGCCGCTGCGGCCGGTGCCGGGCGCGGGCCGGGTCTGGGGCACGCGCCGCGCCGGCCGCGATGTGCTGGTGCTGCATCATGACCCGGTGGCGGCCCGCAGCCTGGGGTCCCAGGTGGCGAGTCTGTGTGCCCGGGCGAGCACGCTCACCGATCCCGATGCGCTGCCCGGCTGGCTGCGGCTGCAGGCGCCGGGCTCGGCGCCGCTGCTGTGCGTCGACGCGCGGCTGCTGCCGGACGATGCCGGCGCCTGGCTCGCCGGCCTGCGGGCCCACGCCAGCCGGCCGACGGTCGCGCTGATCGCCCGTCGTCTCTCGGCGCTGCCCGCCGCCGATACGGTGCTGCTCGAACCGGTGCTGCCGGTCGCGTGGCAGCGCTGCCTCGGGCTCGGCGCCGCCGAGCCGGTGGTCCCCGCGATCGAAGCCGCCGCTGCCGCTGGCCCGCGGGCGACGCGCGCCGGCATGTTCGCGGGCAAGGACATCCTGCTGGTCGAGGACAACGACCTCAATCGCGCCCTGGTACTGGCCATCCTGGCCGACGCCGATGCCCACATCCGCATCGCCGGCAATGGCGTGGAGGCGCTGGCGGCCGTGCGCGAGCGACGGCCTGACGTCGTCCTGATGGACATCCACATGCCGGTGATGGACGGCTACGGTGCCACCGCCGCCATCCGTGCGCTTGGCGCGGAGGGGCGTGATCTGCCGATCATCGCCATCACCGCCGACGCGCTCGAGAGCGACCGTGATCGCGCCCTGCGCGCGGGCATGAACGATTACCTCACGAAGCCGCTCGAACCGTCCCGCCTGGTGGAGGTGCTGCAGCGCTGGATCGGCGCGACGCCCGCCGTCGCGTCGCCGGGCAGCGTCCCGGCGCCCCGGACGGCGCCGGGGCCCGGCACGGCGGGTGCGGTGATGCCGGCGTCGCCGGTGACGCTCCCCCCGGTACTCGATCTTGCCGAGGGCTTGCGTGGCTGCCTGGGCCGCGAGGCGCTGCTCGCCCAGACACTGGGCATCTTCCTCGATGTCTACGGGCCGGTCCCCGAGCGCCTGGCCGCGGCCGACGCGGCGGCGCCGGCGGCCGGCAGCCTCGATCTGCGCCGGCTGGCCCACACGCTCAAGGGCAGCGTGCGCACCCTCGGCATGGCCCGACTGGCCGACGTGGCCGCAGCCCTCGATGCCGAACTGCGCACCGGCGTGCCGCCCAGCGCCGCCCACCGGGCGACGCTGGGCAACGCGCTGCGGCTGACGCTCGATCAGGCCGCCGAGGCCCTCGCCAGGCTCAGGGCGTCATCCGGATGACCACCCGCCCGATCGCCTCGCGGCGGGCCAGCAGCTGGAAGCCCGCCAGCGCATCGGCCAGATCCAGCTGGTGGCCGACGTGCGGCACCAGCACGCCTTGCGCGGCCAGCCGGTCGACCTGAACCTGGTTGTCGGCCCCCAGGGCCGGGAAGCGCCGGCCGTATTCGCCGGCCCGCACGCCCAGCACCGAGATGCCGCGGATGAGGATCTGGTTGGCCGCGATGGTGGGGATCCGGCCATCGGCAAAGCCCACCACCAGCAGACGGCCGCCCCACGCCAGGCAGCGCACCGAGGCATCGAACAGATCGCCGCCCACCGGGTCGTAGACCACGTCGACACCCCGGTCGGCGGTGAGCTCGCGCACCCGGTCGCGCAGCCCGCCGATGCCCACCTGGGAGAGGTCGATGGTCTCGTGGGCGCCGTGCGCGCGCGCCACCGCGATCTTGGCCGGGCTGGAGGCGGTGGCGATCACCCGCGCGCCCAGGTGCACGCCCAGCCGCACCGCGGCCACGCCCACGCCGCCGCCGGCGCCGTGCACGAGCAGGGTCTCGCCGCGGGCGAGCTGGCCGCGGCACACCAGTGAGACGTAAGCGGTGATGCCCTGCGAGCTCATGGCCGCGGCATGGGCGTCGTCGAGGCCCTCGGGCACCGGGCGCAGGGTGCGCGCCGGCAGAACGCGCTCCTGCGAGAGCGCGCCCTCCTTGGCCGAGCCGATCACCCGCAGCCCGGGCTGGATCCAGGCATCGACGCCGGGTCCGGTCTCGAGCACGCGGGCACAGCACTCCATGCCCGGCACGAAGGGCAGCGCCGGCTTGTGCTGGTAGCCGCCGCGGGTCATGAGCAGGTCGGGAAAGCCGATGGCGGCGGCGAGCACCTGCAGCCGCACCTCGCCGGGCCCCAGCGGCTGGCGTTCGCGCTGCTCGAAGGCCAGCCCGGAGAGGTCGTTGCTCAGCCGCTGGCAGACCAGGGCGGTGTGCGTGGCTTGACTCATGGCGCGCGCCGCGTCACTTGCCGTCGAGCTCGGCGAACACCCTGCGGGCGATCCGGAAGCTGTCGAGCGCGGCCGGCGCGCCGCAGTAGACGGCGGTCTGCAGCAGCACCTCCTTGATCTCGTCGCGGGTCACGCCGTTGCGGATCGCGCCGCGCAGGTGGATCTCGAGCTCGTGCGGCCGGTTGAGCGCGGTGATCATCGCGAGGTTGAGCATGCTGCGGGTGCGGAAGTCCAGGCCCGGGCGCACCCAGGAGGCGCCCCAGGCATGCTCGGTGAGGTAGTCCTGCAGGTCGCGGCTGAAGTCGTCGGCCTCGCGGTAGGCCTTCTCGACATAGGCTTCGCCCAGCACCTTCGCGCGGGCGGCGTAACCGGCCTTCCAGGTGTCGGATTTCTGGTCATGGCTCATCGGGTGTCTCCGGTGGGTGTGGGGCCGGCGGACTGCCGGCCCCGAGGGGGTCATTCCTCGGCGCGCGAGAAGCCGGCAAGGCGGCCGCCATCGATCACGATGGTCTGGCCGGTCATGAAGCGGCCCGCGGGGCCGGCCAGCATCACGGCCGCGCCGGCGATCTCGTCGGGCTCGCCGATGCGCTTGAGCGGGGTGTGCTTCACGGTGCGCTCAAGCAGCCAGGGCGTCTCCCAGAGCTGACGGGCGAAGTCGGTCTTGATCAGGCCCGGCGCGATGCAGTTGGCGCGCACGTTGCCGCCGCCCCATTCCACGGCCAGGTTGCGGGCGAGCTGCATGTCGGCGGCCTTGGAGAGCGCGTACACGCCCAGACGGTCGGAGCCCTGGTAGCCACCGATCGAGGAGATGATGATGATCACGCCATCGCCGCGCGCGGCCATCTGCGGGGCGACCATGTTGCACAGCCAGAAGTTGCTGCGCACGTTGCTGTTCATCACCCGGTCGTAGGCCTCGTCGCTCATCTCGGTGGACGGGCCGTAGTACGGATTGACCGCGGCATTGCACACCAGGATGTCGATGCCGCCCCAGGTCCGGGTGGTGGTCTCGACCATGGCCGCGAGGTCTTCCTTGCGGCCGATGTGGCAGGCCATGGCCATGGCCTGCCCGCCGCGCTCCCGGATCCCCGCGACCACGGTCTCGCAGGCATCGAGCTTGCGGCTGGACACCACCACCCGCGCGCCGTGCTCGGCCATGCGCTCGGCGATGGCACGGCCGATGCCGCGGCTGGCGCCGGTGATCACCGCCACCTTGCCGCTGAGGTCGAAGAGGGAACCCGCGCGACTGGCGGGCGAGGCGGTCTGGCTCATGGATGCCTTTCAGGATGGGGCGCGGGAAGGGCCGGGGAACCCGGCGCGACGGTCGCGCCGATGATAGCCGCGGGGGCCTCGGGCTGCGGCCCATCGCGTGTCGGCGTGTTCCGCTCCACGCCCTGGGGGCTCGTCGCAAGCGTTCCCTGGGGCGCCGTACCCGCTCGCTATACTGCGCGGGAGCGGCCGCGCAGCCTGCGCAGCCCCCTGCGGAGTCCGTCATGTCCAACCCGCGCCCCGGCGGGGGGCCGGGGTGATCGCCCCCTCCCGTGCGCCCTCGGTCTGCCTGCCCGAGGGCGGCGCCATCACCGAGGTGGCCGGCATCCGCGTCGGCCATCACACCGACCCGCGCCGGCCCACCGGCTGCACCGTCATCCTCGCCGAGGGTGGCGCGGTGGCCGGTGTCGATGTGCGCGGCGCCGCTCCCGGCACGCGCGAGACCGACCTGCTCGCGCCCACCAACCTCGTCGAGCAGGTGCATGCCGTGCTGCTCGCCGGCGGCAGCGCCTTCGGGCTGGACGCGGCCGGCGGCGTGATGCGCTGGCTCGAGGCGCGCGGCATCGGCCACCCGGCCGGGCCCGCGCGGGTGCCGATCGTGCCCGCTGCCATCCTCTTCGACCTCGGCGTGGGCGATCACCGCATCCGCCCCGACGCCGCTGCCGGCCACGCCGCGGCGCAGGCCGCCAGCACGCAGGCCCCGGCGCAGGGCTCGGTGGGCGCGGGCGCCGGCGCCACGGTGGGCAAGCTGCATGGCATGCCGCGCGCCATGAAGGGCGGCATTGGCACCGCCTCGGTCCGGGTGGGCGGCATCACCGTCGGCGCCATCATCGCGGTGAATGCCGTGGGCGATGTCATCGATCCCACCACCGGCCGGCTGGTGGCTGGCCTGCGCAGCGCCGATGGCCGCCGCCTCGAGGGCACCACGCCGGCGCTGCTGCGGGGCGAGTTCCCGGCGGCGCTGCAGGCCGGCATGGCCACCACCATCGGTTGCGTGGCCACCGACGCGGTGCTCACCAAGGCACAGGCTCAGAAGATCGCGCAGATGGCCCACGACGGGCTGGCGCGCACCATCGATCCGGTGCACACCCTGTTCGATGGCGATACCCTGTTCGCGCTGGGCACCGGCCGCAGCGGCCTGAGCGGCAACCCTTCCGCGCTCGGCGCGCTGGCCGCCGCGGTCACTGCCGCGGCGGTGCTGCAGGCGGTGCGTCACGCGGTCCCGATGCGCGGCCCCGGCCTGCCCGATCTGCCCTGCGCCGCCGATTTCCTCTCACCCTGATCGACCACCGCCCGGAGCCCCGATGACCCATCCCGCCGATCTGTCCGCCGCCGAGCTCTCGGCCGGCTATGCCCGTGCCGCGCTCTCGCCGGTGGCGGTCACCGAGGCGGTGCTCGCGCGCATCGCCGCCTGCGAGCCGGTGCTCAACGCCATGTACCTGGTCCACCGCGAGTCGGCCCTGGCCGACGCCCGCGCCGCCGAGGCGCGCTGGCGCGCGGGCACGCCGCTGTCGCCGCTCGACGGCGTGCCGGTGACGGTGAAGGAGAACATCCACACCCGCGGTGACCCGGCGCCGATCGGCACCGCCGCCGCCGACGCCGTGCCCATGCCGCGCGACGCCCCGCCGGCGGCGCGCCTGCGCGAGGCCGGCTGCGTGCTGCTCGGCAAGACCACCATGCCCGACCTCGGCATGCTCTCGGCCGGGGTCTCGTCGGTGCACGGCATCACCCGCAACCCCTGGAACACCGCCTGCAACACCTCGGGCTCGTCCTCGGGGGCGGGCGCGGCGGCGGCCGCGGGCTATGGCCCCCTGCATGTGGGCACCGACATCGGCGGGTCCATCCGCCTGCCGGCCGCCCATGGCGGCATCTTCGGCCTTAAGCCCAGCCTCGGGCGGGTGCCCATCGACCCGCCCTTCCTCGGCCGGGTGGCCGGGCCCATGACCCGCAGCGTGCGTGATGCGGCCATGCTGCTGTCGGTGCTCGCCGGCCCCGATGTCCGCGATCACATGAGCCTGCCGCCGCAGCCCACCGACTACGCGGCGAGCCTCGAGGGTCTGTCGGTGCGCGGCCTGCGCATCGGCTGGCTGGCCGACATGGGCGTGGGGCTGCCGCTCGATCCGCAGGTGCGTCAGGCCAGCGCCGATGCCGCCGCGGCGCTGGCCGCCGCTGGCGCGCAGGTCAGCCCGATCGCGCCCTGGCTGAGCGCCGAGATGCTCGACGGCATCTGCACCTTCCTGGAGGCCCGCTCGTACAACGACATCGCCGACATGTCGGCCGAGCGGCGCGCCCTCGTGCTGCCCTTCGTGATGCGCTGGTGCACCTGGCGCGCCGCGGGCTTCTCGGGGCGCGACGTCATGACCGGCTTCGCGCGGCTCATGGCCATGCGCGAGGCCGCGGTGCGAGCGGTGTCGGCCTTCGACTTCGTGATCTCGCCGGTCTCGCCGGTGGTGTCATACCCGGCCGAGCAGCCCAGCCCCGGCAACGATGCCACCAACGCGCTCTCGCACATCGCCTACACCGTGGCCTTCAACTTCAGCGAGCAGCCCGCCGCCTCGGTGAACTGGTCGGCCTCGGCCGAGGGCATGCCCCTGGGCGTGCAGGTGGTGGGCCAGCGGTTCGACGATCTCGGCGTGCTGCGCCTGTCGCGGGTGCTGGAGCAGCTGCGTCCGGCGCAGCGACCCTGGCCGTTGCCGGCGGCCTAGAACAGGTGCACGGCGTTGGGCGCGAACAGGCCGATCAGGCTGAACACCACGCCCAGCACGCCCAGGCCGCCCGCGATCCAGGCCAGCGCCGCGATGCCGGTGATGATCGTGGCCGATGCCAGCACGATCGCGATCTGCACCGAGCCGCTGGCGATCTCGTACTGGTGGTAGGCCGCCATCGAGCGGTCGCGGCGGGCCTCGGCCTGCTTGGCGCGGGCCATCAGCTCCTTGCGGCCCTCGCCGGTCTCGGGCTCGGAGTCATAGC
>JBIKWU010000047.1:0-18775 GCA_044356115.1 Burkholderiaceae bacterium | reverse complement strand
GCATCGGCCTGGGTGCCGACCTGGCGCCGCAGGCCATCGAGCTCGACCGCCATGGCGCGGCCGCGGCCATCCGCCTGCACCAGACCAGCACCGGCGCCGCCCTGCGCTGGCCGGCACGCACGGTGTTCATCGCCGCCGGCACCCACCCGAACACTGTCGCCGCGCGCGAGGATCCGGCACATCTGCGGCTGGACGGCCGGCACTACCAGCTGATCGATGCCGAGGGCGTGCCACTGCCCGCGCCCGCGGCAGCCGGCGGCAAGCCGGCCCGGGCCGAGGTGTTCACCAGCCGATTCCCCGATGGCCGGCTGGTGTCCTTCTTCGGCGACCTGCACCCGGCCTTTGCCGGCAACGTGGTGCGGGCCATGGCCTCGGCCAAGCAGGGCTGCCCCGAGGTGTCGCGCGTGCTGGCGGCCCGGGCGCCGGCCAGCGACGAGCCTTTCCAGGTCTTCGCGGCCCGCGTGGGTGACGGGTTGCGGGCGCAGGTGCACCGCGTGACCCGGCTCGCGCCGGGCATCGTCGAGGTGGTGGTGCGCGCGCCGCTCGCGGCCCGGCGCTTCCAGCCGGGCCAGTTCTTCCGCCTGCAGAACTTCGAGAGCCGGGCGCCCAGGCCGGCGCCGGGCGGCCTGCCCACCCGACTGGCCATGGAGGGGCTGGCCCTCACCGGCGCCTGGGTCGATCCCGAGGCCGGGCTGGTCTCGACCATCGTGCTCGAGATGGGCGGCTCATCCGACCTGTGCGCCCGGCTGCAGCCCGGCGAACCGGTGGTGCTGATGGGCCCCACCGGCGAGCCGACCACGATCCCCGCCGGCGAGCAGGTGGTGCTGGTGGGCGGCGGCCTGGGCAACGCGGTGCTGTTCTCGATCGGTGCGGCCATGCGCGCGGCGGGCTGCCGGGTGCTGTACGTGGCCGGCTACCGGCGCGCCGCCGACCGCTTCATGGCCGAGCGCATCGAGGCCGCCGCCGATGCGGTGATCTGGTGCTGCGACGAGGCCCCGGGCTTCACGCCCAGCCGCCCACAGGACCGCAGCTTCACCGGCAACGTGGTCGATGCGCTGCTCGCCTGGGCCGACGGCCGCTTGGGGGAACTCCCGGTCACGGCGGCACGGGCCGACCGGCTGCTCGCGATCGGCTCCGACCGCATGATGGCTGCGGTGGCCGCCGCGCGCCACGGCCTGCTGGCCGGCCTCCTGCGGGCCGACCTGACCGCGATCGCCTCGGTGAACGCGCCCATGCAGTGCATGCTCAAGGAGATCTGCGCGCAGTGCCTGCAGGCGCGGCGCGACCCCGCCGGCGGGCCGGTGCGCTACGTGTTCGCCTGCATGGCCCAGGACATGCCCATGGACGAGGTCGACTTCGGCTTCCTGGATGCTCGGCTGCGCCAGAACGCGCTGGCCGAGAAGCTCACCCGGCGCTGGCTGCCCGGGTGCCTGCGGGCCGCTGGTCAGCCCGCCGAGCCGCGTTGATTGTGCAACGCAACATTACCCATTATCCTGTCGGGCTAGGCGCAACCCGGCCACCCCCGGCCCTGGAGACTCCCCATGTTGTACCAACTGCGTGAAGTTCAGAGGGCCATCCTCAATCCGGTCTCGACCTGGGCGGAGTCCATGAGCAAGCTGTACGCCAACCCGTACAGCCCGCTGTCCTACCTGCCGATGGCCAACCGCATGGCCGCCGGGCTGGAACTGCTGCATCGCCTGGGCAAGGAGTACGAGAAGCCCGAGTTCGGCCACCGCAGCACCCGCATCGGTGACCATGACGTGACGGTGGCCGAGCGCATCGAGATCTCGCGCCCGTTCTGCCGGCTGATCAAGTTCGAGCGCCTGCTGCCCAAGGCGCTGGCCGCGCGCGCCGACGACCCCACCGTGCTGGTGGTGGCGCCGCTCTCCGGGCACCATGCCACGCTGCTGCGCGACACCGTGCGCGCGCTGCTGCCCGACCACAACGTCTACATCACCGACTGGATCGACGCCCGCCAGGTGCCGCTCGCGAGCGGACCCTTCCACCTCGATGACTACGTCGCCTATGTCATCGACTTCATCCGTCACCTCGGGCCGGACGTGCACCTGATCTCGGTGTGCCAGCCCACCGTGCCGGTGCTGGCCGCGGTCTCGATCATGGCCGCGCGCAAGGATCCGAAGCTGCCGCTCACCATGACCATGATGGGCGGGCCGATCGACACCCGGCGCAGCCCCACCGAGGTGAACAATCTGGCCACGAACCACAGCTTCGGCTGGTTCGAGCGCAACGTGATCTACACCGTGCCCGGCAACTACCCGGGGGCCGGCCGCCGGGTCTACCCGGGCTTCCTGCAGCATGCCGGCTTCGTGGCCATGAACCCCGACCGGCACGCCACCTCGCACTGGGACTACTACCTCGACCTGGTCCGCGGCGACCTCGACGACGTCGACGCCCACCGCCGCTTCTACGACGAGTACAACGCGGTGCTCGACCTGCCCTCCGAGTACTACCTGGACACCATCCGCATCGTGTTCCAGGAACACCAGTTGCCGCTGGGCCGCTGGCAGGTCCGCCACGAGGGCGAGCTGATCCGGGTCGCACCCGAAACCATCCGCAACGTCGCGCTGTTCACCATCGAGGGCGAACTCGACGACATCTCGGGCTCGGGCCAGACCCAGGCCGCCCACGGCCTGTGCACCGGCATCGCCGACGCGCACAAGCAGCATCTCACCGCCGAGGGCGCGGGCCACTACGGCATCTTCAGCGGCCGGCGCTGGCGCGAGTTCATCTATCCGCAGGTGCGCGAGTTCATCGCCAGCCACCGCCAGCGGATCGGCGCGCGCAAGCTCACCGCGGCGAGCTGAGCCCGGCCGCGGGCTTGCGCCCCCGGCGCCCGTCATGACGCTGGCCGACCGCATCGACGCGCTGCTGCCGCAGACCCAGTGCACCCAGTGCGGGTTCGAGGGCTGCCGCCCCTACGCCGAGGCGATCGCCGCCGGCGCGGCCGACATCAACCGCTGTCCGCCGGGTGATCAGGCCGGCGTGGCCCGGCTCGCGCAACTGCTCGGCCGCGACGCGTTGCCGCTCGACGCGAGCCGCGGCACGCCGCGGGCCTGGCATGCGGCGCGCATCGACCCGGCGCTGTGCATCGGCTGCACCCGCTGCATCACCGCCTGCCCGGTGGACGCCATCATCGGCGCCCCCAAACGGATGCACACCGTGATCGCGGCGCTGTGCAGCGGCTGCGACCTGTGCCTGCCGGCCTGCCCGGTCGACTGCATCACCATGCAGGCGCAACCGCGGGCATGGTCGGATGCCGATGCCGACCACGCCCGCGAGCGCCATCGCGCGCGGGCGCGACGCCTGACGCGCGTGCAGCAGGAAGACGACGCGCGACTCGCCGCCAAGGCACAGGCCAAGCTCGAGGCCATGGCCGCCGAGGCGCCGGATGCCGACACCGACCGGCGTCGCGCGGTGGTGCAGGCGGCGATCGCCCGTGCCCGCGAGCGACTCGCGAGCCGGCCCGGGCCATGAAGGTCGCCGATCGGCGCATCGCCTTCGAGCGGCTGCGCGCCATCGACCCCGAGCCGAAGACCGAGCTCGAATACGGCACGCCCTTCCAGTTGCTGGCCGCGGTGCTGCTCTCGGCCCAGGCCACCGACCGCAGCGTGAACCTCGTCACCCGCCAGCTCTTCCCGGTGGCCGGCACCCCGGCGGCGATCGCCGCGCTCGGCGAGGAAGGTCTGATCCCGTACCTGAAGACCATCGGCCTGTTCCGCGCCAAGGTCCGACACCTGGCCCAGACCGCGCAGCTGCTGATCGAGCGCCACGGCGGCGAAGTGCCGCGCTCGCTGGAGGCCCTGCAGGCCCTGCCCGGCGTGGGCCGCAAGACCGCCAACGTGGTGCTCAACGTGGCCTTCAACGAGCCGACCATGCCGGTGGACACCCACGTCTTCCGGGTGGCCAACCGCACCGGCCTCGCCCCGGGACGAACGGTGGACCAGGTGGAGGCGAAGCTGCTGCGCAACGTGCCCGAGGGCTTTCGCCACCACGCCCACCACTGGCTGATCCTGCACGGCCGCTATGTCTGCAAGGCGCGCAAGCCCGAGTGCTGGCGCTGCCCGATTTCAGACCTGTGCCGATTCCGCCCCAAGACGCCCGAGCCCGACCGTGTTCAATCCCGCCAAGGATGATGTCCGCCGCTTCTTCTGCGAGGCCTGGGCCAAGCACCGGCAGTCGCTGCCGCTGACGCCGCTGGAATCCATCGCGCTCGACTGGATCCTGGAGCATCCCGAGTACCACGACGATCTCGCCGACCTCGAGCGCGCGCTCGTGGCGGAATACCCGCCCGAGAGCGGCCGCACCAACCCCTTCCTGCACCTTTCGATGCACCTGGCGGTGTCGGAGCAGGTGTCGATCGACCAGCCCCCGGGCATCCGCGATGCCCATGCCCGTCTCGCCGCGCGGGCGGGGTCGCTGCACGAGGCAGCCCACGCCATCATCGAGTGCCTGGGCGAAGTGGTCTGGGCCGCCCAGCGCGATCGAACCCTGCCCGACTCGGCCCGCTACATCGACTGCGTGCTGCGCCGTGCCGGTCGCTGAGCCGCAGGCGCCGGCCCCGGGGGCTTTTCTGCTACCCTTTCGCCGCCTCCTGCCCTCGCGCCCCGCCCTCGGATTCCCCCGCCGCCACCCCACCGCCGCGAGACCATGTTCAGCAACCTCATGCCCCGTGAAGGCCGGTTCTTCGAGCTGTTCAACCAGCACGCCGAACGCTGCGTGGAGGGCAGCCGCCAGCTCGCGGCGCTCATGAGCAACTACGCCGATGTCGAGGCGCGCCAGCGCGGCATCGATGCCATCGACGTGATCGAGAAGGCAGCCGACAAGATCACCCATGAAACCGTGGCGCTGCTGCACAAGACCTTCATCACCCCGTTTGACCGCGACACCATCCATCAGCTCATCTCTCAGATGGACGACATCCTCGACCTCATCCAGGACGTCGCCGAGTCGGCCATGCTCTACGACCTGCAGCGGGTCACGCCCGAGGCCCAGCAGCTCGCCGACCTGAACCAGATGTGCTGCGACCGCGTGCGCACCGCGGTGAGCCTGCTGCCCAGCATGGAGAACGCCGACGCCATCCTGAAGATCTGCAAGGAGATCGACCGGCTCGAGTCCGACGCCGACCGGGTGATGCGCTCGGCGATGTCCAAGCTCTTCCGCGACGAGGCCGATGTCCGCCAGCTCATCAAGCTCAAGGCCATCTACGAGCTCCTCGAGGCGGTGTCCGACAAGTGCGAAGACGTGGCCAACATGATCGAGGGCGTGGTCCTCGAGAACGCCTGAGCGCCGCATCCGCGCGCGGTCTCCGATGCAATCCGTACCCATGGCCTTCTGGGTCTTCGCGATGCTGATCGTGCTGGCACTCGCGTTCGACTTCATGAACGGCTTCCACGATGCCGCCAACTCGATCGCCACGGTGGTGTCCACCGGCGTGCTCAAGCCCTACCAGGCGGTGGCCTGGGCGGCCTTCTTCAACTTCCTGGCCATCTTCGTGTTCCAGCTCAAGGTTGCAGCCACCATCGGCAAGGGCATCGTCGACCCCACGGTGGTCGACCACTACGTGCTCTTCGGCGCGCTGGTGGGCGCGATCACCTGGAACGTCATCACCTGGTACTACGGCATCCCCTCCAGCTCGTCGCACGCGCTCATCGGCGGGCTGATCGGTGCCACCCTGGCCAAGGCTGGCACCGGGGCGCTGGTGGCCTCGGGGCTGATGCGCACCGCGGCCTTCATCCTGGTCTCACCCATGATGGGCTTCCTGCTGGGCGCGCTGCTCATGCTGTCGGTGTCGTGGCTGTTCTTCCGCTCCACGCCCCGGCTGATGGATCGCTGGTTCCGGCGCCTGCAGCTCGTCTCGTCGGGTCTGTACAGCCTGGGGCATGGCAGCAATGACGCCCAGAAGACCATGGGCATCATCTGGCTGCTGCTGATCGCGGCCGGGCAGGCCAGCACGCAGGATGCGCTGCCGCCGGGCTGGGTGATCGTCTCCTGCTACGCGGCGATCGCGGCCGGCACGCTGTTCGGCGGCTGGCGCATCGTCAAGACCATGGGCCAGAAGATCACCAAGCTCAAGCCGGTTGGCGGGTTCTGTGCCGAGACCGGGGGGGCCATGACCCTCTTTCTCGCCTCGGGCTTCGGCATCCCGGTGTCCACCACGCACACCATCACCGGCGCCATCGTCGGGGTGGGTGCGGCCCAGCGGGTCTCGGCGGTGCGGTGGGGGCTGGCCGGCAACATCGTCTGGGCCTGGGTGATCACCATTCCCGCCTCGGCGCTGGTGTCGGCACTGGCCTGGTGGGTCGGCCGCCATCTCCTCTGAACGCCGGTCCATGGCGGCGGCGTCGCAACCCGGTCACCCTGGCAAGCAACTCTGGCTTGAACTGCCCGCGCTGTCAGCCAGCGCCCCGGGCAGGCTGCTGGTGTTCCTGCACGGCGCAGGTTCGCGACCCGAAGACTTCGCGCCGGTGGCCATCGCCTGGCAGCTCAAGTTCCCGGGCGCGGTCGGTGCCATCCTGCAGGGTCCGCTGCCGGCCGCCGGCGGGCGTGGTTACGACTGGTTCGATGGCCGTGGCGTGGCCGCCGACCGGGTCTCGCGGGTGGCGATCGCGGCCCAGGCCACCGTCGAACGGGTGCGCGCGCTGCAACAGGCCACCGGCCACGGCCCGCAGCGCACCGTGCTGGTGGGCTTCTCGCAGGGCGCCACGGTGGCGCTGCAGGCCCTGCGCGCCGATCCGGCCCTGGCGGCGATCGTGGTCGCCTATGCCAGCCGGCTGTCCTGTCCGATACGCCCCGAGGAGCGCATCCCGGCCAGCATCCATCTCATCCACGGCGAGCTCGACACCATCGTGCCGCTGGTCCACGCCCGCCAGGCGCTGCGCGGGTTGCGCGCGGCCGGCGCCGAGGTCACCCTCGATGTCGGCATCGAGGATGCCCACAGCATCGGGCAGGAGGGCGTGATCACCGGCACCTCGCGGGTGATGCAGACCATCTTCCGCCATCGCCGGGCGCGTCCCGCCGGGGCGACGTCGCTGCACTGAGGCGCGGGCGATGGTCGAAGCCCGTTACCCGCTGGACACCTGCATCCGACTGCTGGTGGTCGAGGACTCCGAGGACGACTACCTGCTGCTGGTGGCCACGCTCGGCCGCCAGGGGCTCAACGTGCACTGCGAACGGGTCGAGGAGGCCGCCGCGATGCGCGCCGCGCTCGATGCCGGCCACTGGGACGCGGTGATCTCCGACCATCATCTGCCACGCTTCTCCAGCACCGACGCGCTGGCGGTGCTGCGCGAGAGCGGGCATCTGCTGCCCTTCCTGATCGTCTCGGGGGCGATCGGCGAGGATCTCGCCGTGGAAGCCATGCGCAACGGCGCCGACGACTACCTGATCAAGGGGCGGCTCGCGCGGCTGGGACCGGCACTCACCAACGCGCTGCGCGCCGCGCACACCCGCCGGGAACGGCTCGCGGCCGAGCAGGCGCTGCGCGCCTCGGAGCAGCAACTGCGGGCGCTCTCGGCGCATCTGCAGAGCGTGGTCGAGGAGGAACGCAAGGCGATTGCGCGCGAGGTGCACGACGAGATCGGCGGCATGCTGACCGCGCTGCGCTTCGACCTGTCCTGGATCGGTCGCCACGCCGAGCCGGCGGTCACGCGCCGGACCACGCAGGCACTCGAGACGCTGGATCTCGCCCAGCGCGCCACCCAGGACATCGTGCGCAACCTGCGCCCGCCGGTGCTCGACGCCGGCATCGTCACGGCCATCGAATGGCAGCTCGGCCAGTTCCGGCGGCGCAGCGGCCTGGCAGCGCGACTGAGCACCAGCACCGACACGGTGGCCCTTGCCGACGATGTCGCCATGACGGTGTACCGTACCGTCCAGGAGGCGCTCACCAACGTGGTCAAGCACGCTGGCGCGCGCTCGGTCAGCGTCGACATGGTGGTGAGCGACGACATGCTTTCGCTGGAGTTTCACGATGATGGTCGCGGCATCGGCGCCGATGATCTCGGCAAGCCGCAGTCTTTCGGGCTGCGCGGCCTGGCCGAGCGCGCGCGCGCGGTCGGCGGCTGGCTCGATGTCTCGCGCACCGGCGCCGGCACCACGCTGATGCTCACCGTGCCGGTGATTGCCGGACCATCGCCCCAGGAGACGGCATGATCCGGGTGATCCTGGTCGATGACCATGCGCTGATCCGGCGCGGCCTGCGCGAATCGCTCTCCGAGGCCGGTGACATCGAGGTCGCGGGCGAGGCCTGCGACTACGGCGAGCTGCGCCAGCTGCTGCGTGCCGGCGGCTGCGACGTGCTGCTGCTCGACGTGAACCTGCCCGGGCGCAGCGGCATCGATGTGCTGCGGGCGCTGGTCGACGAAGGCCAGAGCATCCGGGTGGTGGTGCTGTCCACCTACCCCGAAGACCAGTACGGGATCCGGGCCCTGAAGGCGGGCGCGATGGCCTACCTGAACAAGGCGGCAGACCCTGAGGTGATCGTTCAGGCGGTGCGCACCGTGGCCGCCGGCCGCAAGTACGTCACCCCGGAGGTGGCGCAGGCGCTGGCCGACAGCGTGTCCACACGCACCGGATCGGCCCACGAGCAGCTCTCCGACCGCGAGATGCAGACGCTGGTGCTGATCGCCGAGGGCCGCAAGCTGGCCGAGATCGCCGAGCGGCTGTCACTCTCGCCCAAGACCGTCAGCGTGTACCGGGCCAGGGTGCTCGAGAAACTCAAGCTCTCGAGCAATGCCGAGCTGGCCACCTACGCCATGCGCAACCAGCTGATCGATCTGGGCCCGGCTGACTGAGCCGCCGCTCAGGCGACACGCACGCAGTTCTTGCCCTCGCGCTTGGCGCGGTACATGGCCTCGTCGGCGCGAACCAGCGCGGAATTGAGGCTGTCACCTTCGCGCACCTCGGTGACGCCACCCGAGAAGGTGATGAAGGTGCGGCTCTCGCCATGCATGAACACGTGGCCGGTGAGCGCGCGCTGCAGGCGCTCGACAGTGCTCACCGCAAGGGCCTGGTTGACGCCGATCAGCACGAGCACGAATTCCTCGCCCCCATACCGGGCCACGATGTCGGAAGGCCGCAGCCGGGTGCGCAGCAGATCGGCCAGGTGGCGCAGCGCCTCGTCGCCCGCCTTGTGGCCCAGGGCATCGTTGAGGCGCTTGAAGTCGTCGACATCGATCAGGGCCACCGACAGCGGCTGGCCGGTCAGGCCGGCCTCGACAGCAGCCTTCGCGAAGGACTCCTCCAGCCCGCGCCGGTTCATGGCGCGGGTGAGGTGGTCGGTGAGCATCTCGGCGCTGGCCGCGGCCAGCTGCTTCTCGAGGCGGTGCAGTTCCTGCTCGAGCGAGGCGGCGGCCTCGCTGGACTTGACGAGCCCCTCGCGCGAGGTCTCGACCGACACCTGCATGGTGCGGGTGTCCTCGAGCAGGCCACGGACCATGTCGCCCAGGGCCTCCAGCGAGGGGGCCTCCTCGATGCTGGCGGCATGGTCAGCCATGCGGTTGGCGAACGTGTCGGTGGAGGCACTCAGCTCGGCGATCACGCCGGCCATCTCGGCCAGCGACTGCTTCAGTTGCGCGAGCGTGCGCGCGCGCTGGTCGCGTACCTGCTTCTGGCGCTCGGCGGTATCGGCCAGCAGCAGGCGGAGATCGGCGATGGCCGAGCGGTCGATGTCACCATGCAGCAGGCGGCGCACCGCCTCGATCTGGCCATTGACCCAGCTCTCGTCCTCGGTGAGGCTGGCCAGCACGTCGCAGAGCACGTCGACCATGCGCACCAGCTCGTCGGCCAGCCGCTCGGCCTGAGGCAGCGTGCGCTCGGGACCCACCGTCGGCGACTCGGGTTCGGGCTGAGCCGGCGCCGACGCGGCCGCCGGTTCGTCGGAGGCGATGACGGTCAGCTCGCTGGCATACCCGGTGCCGCCGAGCAGCCGCTCGGCACTGGCCTCGGCCCAGGCCTTGGCGTAGTTGTCGGGCGTGGGTGGGAGGCCCTTGGCCGACAGCAACTGGAGCGCGGTCTTGGCGATGGCCACCGACTGCGCGGCCGACTGGGCCGCCGAGCGCTGCCGGCGCCGCTCGCGCTCCTGCCGCTCATCGGAGGCGATCACGCCGCTCATGACAGTGCCTGACCCGCGCGCATGACCGAGGCCCCC
This sequence comes from Burkholderiaceae bacterium, assembly GCA_044356115.1. Classification (GTDB taxonomy): domain Bacteria; phylum Pseudomonadota; class Gammaproteobacteria; order Burkholderiales; family Burkholderiaceae_E; genus Quisquiliibacterium. Next base: position 8,607 of record JBIKWU010000047.1, on the reverse strand, counting down.
GCTGCGCCCTGGGCAGCGTCATCGCGCAACAGGCGCGCAGCGAGCGCGCCGGCCTGCGCGATGGCCTCCGGGATCTGGTCAGCGGGCACCGGACGCGAGAACAGGAAACCCTGCATGGTCTGGCAGCCCAGCCGGCGCAACGCATGCACCTGCTCGGCCGTCTCGACGCCCTCGGCGAGCACCTGCACCTGCAGCGACTGGCCCAGCGCGACGATGGCGCGGCAGACCGCTTCGCCGGAGCGCGACCCGCCGAGCTGGTTGACGAAGGCCCGATCGACCTTGAGCTTGGAGATGGGCAGGCGGGTGAGGTAGGCGAGCGAGGAGTAGCCGGTGCCGAAGTCGTCGATCGCGAGCTTGGCGCCGGCATCGATCAGGGCCTCCAGGCGTGGCAGCGTGCGCTCGAAGTCCTGCACCATGCAGGTCTCGGTGAGCTCGAGTTCGATGGCGCCGGCGCCCAGGCCGGCCACGTTGAGGGCTTCGCGGGTGCTGGAGAGCAGGGAATCCCGCTCGAAGTGCTGCGTGGGCACGTTGACCGCCACGCATTCCAGGTCGATGCCCTGCGCCCGCCAGCCGGCCAGCGCGCGCGCCGCCTGGCGCAGCACCATCTCGCCGATCGGGATGATCAGGCCGGACTCCTCGGCCAGCGGGATGAACTCGCCCGGCGCCACCAGCTTGCCGCCGCGGCGCCAGCGCACCAGCGCCTCCAGGCCGGTGACCCGACCCTCGGGGACGTGGACCCACGGCTGGTAGTGAACCTCGAACTCCTCGCGCTCGACCGCCTTGTGCAGGTCGCTGAGCATCTGGATGCGATGGCGGCCACCACGGTCGAGACCCGGCAGATACCAGGCGAAATCATTGCGGCCCCGGGCCTTGACCTCGCGATTGGCACGGTCGGCGCGTGACAGCAGCGACTCGGGCGTGTCGGCATGGCGAGGGTAGGCGGCAAGCCCGGCCGAACTGGTCATGAAGCAGTCGATGCCGTCGACGCGGCAGGCGCGGCCGATCTCACGCAACACGCCCTGCACCAGGGCTTCGATCGCGTGCGGCCCACCCAGCCCGCCGACCAGCAGGGCGAATTCGTCACCCTGGAGGCGCGCCACGAAGGCGCCCCCATCGGCCGCCAGCGAGCCCGCCCCCATCGCACGCAGCCACTGCGCGACCGCCGCTTCGACGCGTCGCCCCGCCTCGACGATGAGTTCGTCACCCGCGGCATGGCCCAGCGTCTCGTTGAACTGGGTGAAGCGGTCGAGATTGAACAGCGCGACGTGCACCTCGGTGGACGTGGCGGCAGCCTGCTCGATGGCCTGCCCCAGCCGGCGCAGGAACTCGGCGCGGTTGGGCAGGCCGGTGAGGCTGTCGCGGGTGGCGAGCCGCTCGATCTCCTGCAGGCGACGGCGCTCGTCGGTCTGGTCACGCATGACACCGCGCAGCAGGCGGACATGCCCGGCGACGTCGAGCTCGGGTTCGCCCTCGGCAAGCACATGACGCACTTCGCCCCCGGGGGTGCGCAGCCGGAACTCCGCCCTGATGCCGCGACGCCGGCGGACGCCGTCGGCCACGGCCTCGAGAAAGGGCAGGCGGTCCTGGGGCTCGAGCAGATCCATGAGCTCGTGCTGGGTGATCTGATCGCGATCGACCCCCAGGCCCAGCACCTGGAAGCTGCCCGGCGAACCGCGCAGCACCCGTGCCACGACATCGAAGTCGAAGGCACCCACCCCGGCAGCGGTGTTGACCCGGGCCAGGCGATCGGAGGTGAGATCGAGCTCGCGGCCGATGCGGCCGCTGCGCACCAGGTGGCGGATGCGCTCGGCCAGCAGCACCCAGTGGGTGGACTTGATGAAGAAGTCGGTGGCGCCAGCCTCGTACGCGGCGCGGATGGAATCATCGTCCTCGAGGCTGGTGAGCATGAGGATGGGGATGCGCGCACCGCTCGGGGTCTGCCGGACGGCCTCGCAGGTCTGGAACCCATCCATGTCGGGCATCATCGCGTCGATGAGGATGATGTCGGCCGACGACCGAGGCAGCGCGTCGATCAGGGCCTGACCGCTGTCATGGTCCTCGACGGTCCAGCCGAAACCCTGCAGGGCGGTGCTGGTGAGGAAACGCCACATCGGGTCGTCATCGACCAGCGCGATCACTCGGGGGGACGGATCGGAAGCGTCTGGAGCAGGCTGACTCATGGACCTTGCCGGTGACAGGCGTCCGCAGGCGGTCTCGGACGGATCGGGCTGGGATCGGCGCGAGCCGGACACCCACCCGTTTCCGCATTCTGACCCAGCAACCGCCATCAGCCTACCCCGGATCCGCGAGTCCCGACCGGCGGCGCCCTCGGCCCGGGTAACGGTCAGCGCGCAAACAGCGCGCCGGGGTTTTGCGGCATCATCCCTGACGTTTGCCGCCCCGCCTCACCCGCCCTTGTCCACCCCGCCCTCCCCCCCGACCTCCGCCGGCCTCAAGCCCTCGGCCCGCTGGCTGGGCCTGCTCGCGGTGCTCACGCTGGCACTCGCGGGCTGGCTCGCCGGTCGCGAATCGGGCGGCGAGACCACCCGGGCCGACTGGCTGGTGCCGGCGGCGCTGGCCATGGCCTTCATGCTCGGCTCGGTGGCCGGGGTCTGGCACGAGCGCCGCGAGAACCGTCGGCTGGCGCAGGCCGAGACCGCCCTGCTCGCCCTCACCCAGGCCGACGAGCAGGCTCGCCAGGAGGCCGAGCTGACCGATCGCGAGGCCCAGCTCGCGCTCACCCGGCGCCTCACCGGCTGGATGTACTGGGAGCAGGACGCGCAGGGGCGCTATCGCCGCATCGAGAGCGAGACCGAGGAGCAGGCCATGCTCGCCCGGGTGCTGATCGGTCGGGCGCGCTGGGAGTGCGGCGGCATCCAGCTCGGCCGCAGCATCGCCGGCACCGCGGCCAACCCCGAACCCGATGCCGCCTGGGCCGCCCATCGCGACCAGCTGGCCCGCGGCCGTGCCTTTGCCGAGATGATCTGGTCGGTGCCGGTGGAAGGCGGCAGCCGCGCCTTCCTGGTCGAGTCCGGCCGGCCTCGGCTCGACGCCCAGGGCGCGATCATCGGCTACAGCGGCCTGATCCGGGAGGTGGGCGGCGCGCTGGCGGCCGAACGCGCCAGTCACAACCTCATGACCGCGCTGCGGGTCGCCCCGGGCCCCACCCTGCTCATCGAGTCGCACGACGCCGCGCCGGGCTGGCGCGTGCTGTGGTCCAACGCGGCTGCCTGCGCCATCCTGGGCCGCACCGACACCGAACTGCTCTCGATGTCGCCACTCACCCTGCTCGGCGAGGCCAATCGCGACGCCGCGGGCGCGATCGGCGCGGCGCTTGCCGCCGGCCAGGGCTACCGGCTGCAGGCCGAGTTGCCCGACCGTTACGGCCAGACCCGGCGCGTGTCGATGCGGGTGGATCCGGTGCCGCCGCTGGAGGGCCTGCGCCAGCAGGCCGCGCTCGCGGTCGATGACCTGCACGACGAGAGCGAGCGGCTGCGCGAGCGGGCCGATGCCGCGCACCGCTTGCTGGTGGCGCAGTCGGCCCGCCTGCAGGAGCTCGAGGCGGTATCGCGCGAGCTGGAATCGTTCAGCTACACGGTATCGCACGATCTGCGCGCGCCGCTGCGCTCGGTGGAGGGCTTCTCGCGCATCCTGCTGGAGGACTTCTCGTCCCAGCTCGACCGCGTGGGCCAGGAGCACCTCAACCGCATCCTGAGCGCGGCCTCGCGCATGGACCAGATGATCGATGCCCTGCTCGGTCTGGCGCGGGTGTCGGCACAGCCGCTGGTGCCGGGGCCGGTGGACCTCACCCTGCTCGCCCAGCAGATCATCGACGAGCTGCGCTCGCAGGAGCCGCAGCGTCAGGTCGAGGTGATCATCGCGCGCGGCATCACCGCCAGCGGCGATCGCACCCTGCTGCGCATCCTGCTGGAGAACCTGCTGGGCAATGCCTGGAAGTACACCTCGCGCACCGAGCGGGCGCAGGTGGAGTTCGATTGCCTGCGCGAGGACGACACCCTGGTCTACCGGGTATCCGACAACGGCGCGGGCTTCGACATGCGCTATGCCGACCGGCTGTTCGGCGCCTTCCAGCGACTGCACGGCGCCAACGAGTTTGCCGGCACCGGCGTGGGTCTGGCCACCGCGGCGCGGATCGTGCAGCGGCACCGTGGCCGGATCTGGGCGCAGAGCGCGCCTGGCGAAGGTGCCAGACTGCACTTCACCCTCAACGAACTGCCGGCAGCGCGCTGAACGCGCGCGCCGCGCGCTCAGCGCCCCTGAAAGCCGCCATGGACAGCCACGCCACCGCGCCCACCCCGCAACCCGGCGCCGGCCGACAGAGCGTGGAGGGCATCGGGCTGTCCTACTTCGAGTGGCATGCCGCGCTGCGGGGCCTCGCCCCCAGCCTGCTGCTGGTCCATGCCACCGGCTTTCACGGCCGGGTCTGGGACCGCATGATCAGCCACCTGCCGGCGCGCCACCTGATCGCGCTCGAGCAGCGCGGCCATGGCCGCAGCGACGCCGCGCCCATCGAGCACTGGTCGGTGTTCGGCCGGGACATCGCCGGCTTTGCCGCGGCCCAGGCGCTGCAGGGCGCGGTGGGCATCGGCCACAGCATGGGCGCCCACGGGCTGGTGCAGGCGGCCGCGATCGAGCCCGCGCGCTTCTCGCGGCTGATCCTGCTCGACCCGGTCATCGCCGAACCCGCCGCCTACCATCAGCCGCCGCCGGTGTTCCCGGGTGGCATGCACCCGGCGGCCCGGCGCCAATCGCGCTTCGCGTCGGCGCAGGCGATGCTCGAGCGTTTCGCAACCCGCGCGCCGTACAGCAGCTTCGATCCGCAGGCCCTGCGCGACTACTGCGAGCACGGCCTGAAACCCGCTGCCGATGGCGAGGGCATGGAACTCGCCTGCGCCCCGCAGACCGAGGCCAGGGTCTACATGACCGGTCGCGCCAATGCCGGCGTGTACGCGAGCATCCGGGCGCTGCGCATCCCGGTGCTGATCATCCGGGCCCGACTGCCCACCCCGGATCGCAATCCCTTCGACTACTCCTTCTCGCCCACCTGGCCGGGCCTCGTCGGCGAATTCCGCCAGGGCCGCGAGATCCACCTCGCCGGGCACAGCCACTTCCTGCCTCTGGAAGACCCGGCCCTGATCGCCCGCCTCATCACCGAGGAACTGGCCGGCGAGACAAGCGGCGCCTAGGCGGCGGGCTGCGCGGCCAGCGCCATCACCCGCCGGGCGAGCTCAGGCGCGGCCAGACCGCCGATGTCCAGCGGCTCGCACACCTGCACGGCGCGCGCGGTGGCCGGCGCGAGGTGGGCGCGCAACTCGCCGAGGAACGGATTGGAGGCAAGCAGCAGCAGGCTCTGGAAGCGGTGCTGCGCCAGCGCGGCGTCGAGGTACACCGCGAGTTCGCGCGCGAAGTGTTCGCGCTCCTTGTGCCGGGTGTCGGTGCGCGGCTCGAACGAGGCCCCGCCGCTGCCGCCGTCGCCGGTGCCGCGCTGGGTATGGCCGCCTCGCTCGTCGCCGAGATCGGCGGGATGCACCCGGCCGCCGGCGTGGACGAAGTCCTGCAACTCGATCAGCCGACCGCCCTCGCGGTCCACCTCGAAGAGCCGCGCACGCGAGGCATTGGCCAGCAGGGCCCAGGGATGTCTGCTCGTCATCGTCGATCCTCGTGCCGGGCCGCCCACCGCCCGCCGGCCGGCTCGCCCCGTCACCAGCGCATGGTGCGGCAGCGCGCCGGCCACGGCCTTGCGCCAGCGCAAGCCTCCGGGTTCAGACCCGGCGCACCCGGGCCTCGAGCAGCTTGGCCGCGGTGATGTCCAGGCAGGTGACCAGGGCGCCGTGCACCTGACCGGCGTCGTCGCGGTAGGGGCTGATGCGCACCGAGTACCAGCGCCCGTCGCGCGAGGGCACGGCCTTTTCGCTGGGGGTCAGCTCGCGCAGCACCGCGGCGAGATCGGCCGCGAGCTCGGGGTAATTGAGCGTGCCGCTCAGTTCGGCGATCGGCCGCCCGACATCGCCCTCGCGAAGGCGGAAGATCCGCCGCCCCTGCTCGGTGTAGCGACGCACGTTCAGGTCGGCGTCGAGAAACAGCGTGGCCACATCCAGGCTCTCGAGCAGATTGCGCATGTCGCTGCGCGCAAGCGCGAGCTCGTCCACCCGCGACTGCAGCTCGGCATTGACCGCGTGGAGCTCCTCGTTCATGGCCTGCAGTTCCTCCTTGGAGCTGGTGAGCTCCTCGTTGGTGGACTGCAGCTCCTCGTTGCTCGACTGCAGCTCCTCGTTGGCGGCCTGCAGTTCCTCGCGCGAGCTGCGCATCTCGTCACGCATCATCCGCAGGCGTTCATGGCTAAGGGCCGAGTCCTGGCCGGCCGCGACACTGGCGGGGGCCTGCGCCATGGCGGCCATCGGCGCGAGCATGACGGGCCCGGCGCCGGCCGGCTGCGCCAGGAACACCACCAGCAGGGTGCCCTCCAGACCGGCAGGCTCGCGCAGGCAGCGCACCAGCACATCCACCGGCGCGGCGGTGGCGTCATCGGCCGGCACCAGCCCGGTCAGGCGCAGGGGCTCGTCCTGCTCGAGAGCCCGCGCGAGCGCAGCCGACAGCGGCTCGCGGATGCCGGGCCGGGCCATCGCGTGCAGGTTCCAGTTGGCCTTGCCGGCGGCCGGCTCCAGCCAGCGTCCGGTGCGGCCGTTGATGTAGAGGATGTCGCCGCTGGCGCTCACCAGCACCGCCGGTGGGGTGAGCTCGTGCAGCAGCACCTGATCGGCCAGCGACTGCAGGTTGACGGGCGGGCTATCGGGGTCGGGCAAGACAGGCTCCTTGGGGGCGATCGCGCGGTCCTGGGGGCGCAGGGGCAGACCGGGGACCGCCGGCGCGCCCGGCGTGGGGCGACGCCGGAACAAGCGCAGACGGGCATCGATCGGCTCGAACAGTTCGGCGCCGTGCCCGACCGACTCGGAACTGCCCAGCAGCAGCACCCCCCCGGGACGCAGGCCGTAGTGGAAGAGCGGCAGCAGGCGCTCCTGCAGGGGCAGCGTCAGGTAGATCATCAGGTTGCGGCAACTGATCAGGTCCAGCCGGGTGAAGGGCGGGTCGGCGAGCAGATCGTGGGTGGCGAAGACCACGCTCTCGCGCACGGCCTTGCCGATGCGCCAGCCCTCGCCGGCGCGCGTGAAGTAACGCTGAAGGCGCGCCGGCGAGACCTCGCGCGCGATCGCCGCCGGGAACACGCCACGTCGGGCACGCACGATGGCGTCCTCGGACAGGTCGGTGGCAAAGATCTGCATCGCCGGCGCAGCAGCGGACAGCGACGCGTCGACAGGGTGCAGCAGCTCGTGCAGGGCGATGGCCAGCGAATACGCCTCCTCGCCGGTGGAGCAGCCCGCCACCCACGCGCGCAGCGGCCGCTGCGGCGAGGCCTCGGCGATCAGCGCCGGCAGCACCCGTGCCTGCAGGGCCTGCCACACTGGCGTGTCGCGAAAGAAGCCGGTGACGCCGATCAGCAGCTCGCGCTCGAGCAGGGCGCGCTCCTGCGGATTGCCGCGCAGCCGCTCGGCATACTCGGCCAGACCCGAGAGGCCGTGCAGCGCCACGCGTCGCTCGATGCGCCGCTGCAGGGTGCTGGTGCGGTACTCGGAGAAGTCATGGTTGCCGCCCTCGCGCAGCACCCGCAGCACGCCGTCGAGGGCATGGGGCGGGCTGCGATCGGGCCCGCCACCCGCCGCGAGCAGCGCCAGGATGCGCGCCGGCATGTCCTGCGGCAGCGCTACCAGATCGACGCAGCCGGCGGCGATCGCCTGCGCGGGCATCGGATCGAACTGCGCGTCGGCAGGGTCCTGCGCCAGGGTGAAGCCGCCCGCGGCACGGATCGCGCACAGGCCCGCCACGCCGTCGGCGCCACTGCCCGAGAGCACCACGCCCACCGCGCGCGCACCGAGGGCGCGCGCGATCGAGCCGCAGAAGCGATCGGCAGGATGATGCCGGCCCAGGGGATCGGCCGGCGACACCACCCGCAGGCAACCCGACTCGTAGACCAGCGCGGCGTTGGGCGGGATCACATGCAGGCGACCGGCCTGCAGCGGCATGCGGTCCTGCGCCTGCACGACCGGCAGCGGCGTCTCCCGCTGCAGCACGCTGACCAGCATGGAGCCCCCGGCCGGATCGAGGTGCGAGACCACCACCCAGGCAAGCGCATCGCGTGCGGGAATGGCCGCGACCAGGCGCTTGAGCGGGGCGAGGCCGCCGGCGGACGACGCCACGGCCACCACCACCGGCGAGGCCGGCACGGCCCCGGCGTCAGGGCCGAGCACGGGTGCGGGTGCAGGCCCGGCGGCAGGCGGAACCTCGGGAGATGATGGGTCAGCGGTCATGGCGCGGCTGGCCGCAGACCGGAATGGCCCGAGGACGCGCCATTGGGCGCGGGATCGCGCGCGGCGTCAATCCCCGATGGCGCTCGCGGACCGCGGGGCGTGGCGCCCCATCGGGTACATGTAGCTGCGCTCGAAAGGATAGGCCGACTGCGCGCCGCGCAGGCCCGGTTGATCATCCGGAGCCGAGGCGGGCGGGTCGACTCGGCCGTCGGGCCGCGCGGCC
>JBIKWU010000263.1:0-5684 GCA_044356115.1 Burkholderiaceae bacterium | reverse complement strand
GCGCCGACTCGCGCCGGCGGTAGACCGACCAGGTCATCGCGGCCGACAGCAGGCCTACCGGCACGTTGATGTAGAAGATCCAGGGCCAGGCGATGTTGTCGGTGATCCAGCCGCCCAGCAGCGGCCCCACCACCGGCGCCACCAGCACGGTCATGCCCCAGGCCGCCATCGCCGTGCCGGCACGCGCCGGCGGGTAGCTCGACAGCAGCAGCACCTGCGAGAGCGGGATCAGGGGTCCGGCGGCCAGTCCCTGCAACACGCGGGCGATGATCAGCGTCTCGATCGAGGGCGCCGCGCCGCACATCCACGAGAACAGCGTGAAGGCGAGCACGCTGAGCACCATGAGCCGCACCTGCCCGAAGCGGCGGGCCAGCCAGCCGGTGAGCGGCACCGAGATGGCATTGGCCACGCCGAAGGAGGTGACCACCCAGGTGCCCTGGGCGGGGCTCACGCCCATGTCGCCGGCGATGGCCGGCAGCGACACGTTGGCGATCGAGCTGTCGAGCACTGTCATGAAGGTGGCCAGCGACACCCCGATGGTGCCGACCAGCCGAGCGCTGCCCTGCAGGGGCGCGGGCGATGCGGGCGGCGCGCTCATCGCGCGGCCCCGGCCGCTGCCGGCGCGGGCGGGCGCACGAACCAGATCGGCACGAGCAGCAGCACGAACACCCCGGCCGAGAGATGGAAGATGTCGGTGGCCGCCATGGTGAAGGCCTGCTGCTCGATCAGCCGGTCAACATACCCCGCGGTCTGCATCGGACTCAGGCCGGCCTGACGCAGCGCATCGACCACCGACTGCCCGCCGGAGTGACCGGCGGCGATCTGCTCCACCAGGTGGACATGGTGCATCGAGGCCCGGTATTCCCACAGCGTGGCGCCGGCCGAGGTGCCGAAAGCGCCCGCGCTCACCCGCAGGAAGGTGCTCAGGCCACCGGCGGAGGGTCGACGACTGAGCGGCAGCCCGGCATAGATGATGGCCTGCAGCGGGATGAAGAAGAAGGCCGTCGACACGCCCTGCATCAGCGTGGGAATCAGGATGGTGTAGAGGTCAACCTCGGTGGTGAAGTGCGAGCGCAGCCACAGCACCAGCGCGTAGCCGCTGAACGAGACCGTGGAGAGCAGGCGCGGATCCACCCGCCCGATCTGGCGGCCCACCCAGGGCGAGAGCAGGATGGCGAACAGGCCCATCGGCGCCAGCGAGATGCCGGCCCAGAACGCGGTGTAGCCCATGTGCTGCTGCAGCCAGATCGGCAGGATGACCGCGTTGCCGAAGAACAGGCCGAAGGCGATCGACAGGGACACCGAGCCGAGCAGGAAGTTGCGCCGGGCGAACAGGCTCAGGTCGACCACCGGATGCCGATCGGTGAGCTCCCAGGCCAGGAAGAACAGGAAGCCGGTGAGCGCGATCACGGCCAGCGCGGTGATCTCGAGCGACTCGAACCAGTCGAGTTCCTTGCCGAGATCGAACATCAGCTGCAGACTGCCCACCCAGATCACCAGCAGGGCGAGGCCCGCGTAGTCGAGCGGCGCCGGCCCGTGCGCCGACTCGCGGCTGAGGTGCACGCTGGCGATGAGCATCGCCGAGATCAGCCCCACCGGGATGTTGATGTAGAAGATCCAGGGCCAGGCGATGTTGTCGGTGATCCATCCGCCCAGCAGCGGGCCCATCACCGGCGCCACCAGCACCGTGACACCGGAGGCGGCCAGCGCCGTGCCGGCCCGCGCCGGCGGGTAGCTCGACAGCAGCAGGGTCTGCGACAGCGGCACCAGGGGCCCGGCGGCCAGCCCCTGCAGCACGCGGGCCGCGATCAGCATCTCCAGCGAGCCGGCCAGACCGCACAGCCACGAGAAGAGCGTGAAGGCGAGCACGCAGCACAGCATCAGCCGCGCCTGGCCGAAGCGACGGGCCATCCAGCCGGTGAGCGGCACCGAGATGGCATTGGCCACGCCGAAGGACGTGATGACCCAGGTGCCCTGGGTGGGGCTCACGCCCATGTCGCCGGCGATCGCCGGCAGCGAGACATTGGCGATCGAGCTGTCGAGCACCGTCATGAAGGTGGCCAGCGACACCCCGAGCGTGCCGGCGACCAGCGCGCCGCCCTGAAGCGGCGGCAGCGGCGGCGCTGCCGACACTCAGCGCTTCCCGATGTTCTCGGCGATCACGCGGCGCACCAGCGCATCGGCTGCGGCACGGGCCGCATCCTCGGTGGCGGTGGGCGCGGCCGCGGCGCGGGGCGCCTGCGCGAGGCTTGGCCCGTCCTGCCGGCTGACATCGACCGTCACCCGCATCGACAGGCCAACCCGCAGGGGATGGTCCGCCACCTGCTTGGGATCGAGCCCGATGCGCACCGGCAGGCGCTGGACCACCTTGATCCAGTTGCCGCTGGCATTCTGCGCCGGCAGCAGCGCGAAGGCCGAGCCGGTACCCGCACCCATGCCTTCGACCTTCCCGTCGTACTCGACCTTGGAGCCATAGAGATCGGCCTGCAGCTTGACCGGCTGACCGATGCGCAGGCTGCGCAACTGGCCCTCCTTGAAGTTGGCGTCGACCCAGACCTGGTCGAGCGCCACCACCGACATCAGCCCGACGCCGGCCTGCACCCGCTGCCCGACCTGGATGTTGCGGCGGGCGATGTAGCCGCCGATCGGCGCGACCAGCCGGGTGCGATCGAGCGCAAGCTGCGCCTCGTGGACGCGCGTGGCGGCCCGGGCCACGGCCGGGTGCCGCTCGACGCTGGTGCCTTCGGTGAGCACCTGGTTGGCGGCGAGTTGCGCTCGCGCGGCCTCCAGCGCCGACTCGGCCGCCTGGACCTGGCTGCGCAGGGACTGTGCCTGGGCCATGGCATGGTCGTATTCCTCGCGGGCGACGGCACCATGGCGCAGCAGCGGCTCGCGGCGCGCGGCGTCTTCCTGCACCCGCTTGAGCTCGACCCCCTGGCGGGTGAGCTCCGCCTGCCGCGCCGCGACCTGCGCCTCGAGCGTGGCGTTGGACGCGAACAGGGTGCGGGTCTCGCGAACCGACTGGGCAAGCTGCGCCACCGCCTGATCGAGGGCCACCTGCGCATCGGCCGCGTCCAGTCGCACCAGGACCTGCCCGGCCTTGACCATGTCGGTGTCGTCGGCCGTCACCTGGACCACGGTGCCGGCCACCTGCGGCGTGATCTGCACCACCGTCGCCTGGGCGTAGGCGTTGTCGGTGCTCTCCCGGCCACTGAGGAACATCAGGTAGTAGCCGGCATAGGCCAGGCCCGCGAACACCACCAGGGCGGTCATCCGCAGCATCGCGCGGGTGCGCCGTCCGTTGGACGCGGCGGGGGCTTGGGAAGGAGGCTGCTGCGGCTCGCTCATGGCTGGGTCCGGATGGACAGGGTGACAGGGTCGGCGGCGTAGCCACCGCCGAGGGCACGGATGAGACCGAGCCGGTTCTCGAGGAGGCGGGTGCGCAGTTCGAGCTCCTGCTGCCGCTGCACGATGACGCCACCTTCGGCGGCGAGCACCGCCATGCGGTTGCCGAGCCCGGCCTGCAAGCGCTGACGGGCGATCTCGAGCTGTGCCTGGGCGGCCACCTGGGCGCGGGCATGCTCATCGAGCTGCTCGCCGATGCCACGCAGGGTGCCGAGGCGATCGGCCACCTCGCGCACCGCGTCGAGCAGCACCTGGTTGTAGGAGGCCACGGCAAGATCGAGCTCGGCCTGACGGGCGCGCAGCGCGGCGCGCAGGCGGCCAGCCTCGAAGATCGGCAGGCGGATGGCCGGTGCCGCCGCCGCCTGCCAGCTGCTGCCCTCGAACAGACGGTCGAGTCCGATGCTGTTCAGGCCGATCAGGGCGCCCAGGTTGATGTTCGGGTAGAAGCGCGCTCGTGCCGACTCGATGTCGCGCACCGAGGCCTCCACCCGCCAGCGGGCCGCCGAGAGATCGGCGCGCCGGCCGATGAGGTCGGCCGGCACATCGAGCGGCACGGCCTGACGGGGCCCGAAGCCCAGCCGCGGCGAGAGCCCGCTGAGCGAGGCCGGCGGCTGCGCGCTGAGGTGGGCGAGCGCCCTGCGTGCCGCGCCGATCCCCTCGTCGTTCAGCGCTCGCTGACGCCGCATCTCGGCCACCGCGAGTTCGGCGGCGCGCAGCCCCGCCGCATCGTCGAGACCGGCCTGCACGCGCGCCGCGCTCAGGGCCTGCTGCGCCTCGCGGGTGACCAGCCACTCCTCGATCAGGCCGTGCTGCTCGACGAGACGGGCCAGGTGCAGATAGGCCTGCGCCACCTGCACCGCCAGCAGGGCACGCGCGGCCTGCGCCTCGGCCTGCATGGCCCGTTCGCGGCCCAGCGCCGCCTCGAGTGCCGAGCGATGTCGCCCGAAGAAGTCCAGCTCCCAGCTCATGCCGGCCTGCAGGTTGGCGATGGTGCGTACCTTGCCGGCCACCGTGGCCGGCAGCAGACCGTTGGCCGAGTAGCGCTGCCGGTTGAGATCAGCGCCCAGCTCGGCCGAGGGCTCGAAGCCCGCCACGGCCTCGTCGACCAGCGCCCGCGCACCGGCGATGCGGGCCTCGATGACCTGCAGGCCGGGCGAGCCCGCGAGTGCCGCCTCGACCAGCGCGGCCAGACGTTCATCACCGAGCTCCCGCCACCAGCCCGCGGGCACCGGCTCGGCCGGCACCGCGGCTTCGATGCCGGCGGCGCGGGGCTCGATCAGCTTGGCGGGCGCGGGCGAGGTGCCGGGCGACGCGCACCCCGCCACCCCCACGGCCACCACCAGGGCGGCGAGCATCGCGGCCACCGCGCCGCGCCACCGCGGCGGACACCGCGATCCGGCAGATGAAACTTGTTCAAGCTTTATTTGCATAGGCAACTAATTGGCCGCGAACAGAGGGCGGATCGCGCCGGTCAGCGCGGATCGCGCGCCGCGTCGGCGTTGCCAATCATGCGCCGCAGCAGGCTTTTGAGCATTTCCCACTCCTCCCGAGTGAAACCGGCGAGATAGCCGTTGAGCACCTCGGCGATCGCCGGCGGCACCTTGTCGGCGGCCTGTTCGCCATCGGCGGTGAGCTCGATGTTGACCACCCGACGGTCTTCGGTGGAACGCACGCGTCGGCACAGGCCCTTGGCCTCGAGCCGGTCGAGCATGCGGGTCATGGCGCCGGCGTCGGCCTGGCATTCGCGGGCGAGTTCGGCCACGGTCTGGGCCGCGCCGAGGCGCAGCTTGAAGAGCGGCATCCATTGGGCGTTGGTCAGGCCGTGAGGTTCGAGACGCTGCTCGGTGGCCTGCGCCATGCCGTTGAGCACGCGGCGCATCAGGTAGCCCACGCTCTCGTCGGCCGAATAGCGATCAGGGCGATAGAAGCGGGCCGGCCGGGCGGCGATCCGGGCCCGCGGCGTGGCGCGGCGCGGCGACGACTCCGCCGCCAGGGTGACGCGCTCAGTCTCCGGCACGGATGCCATATTCCTTGACCACCTCGGCCCAGCGGCTCATCTGCGGGAACAGGAAGCGGTTCAGTTCCTCGGGCGAGGAGGCGACGATGTTCATGCCCTGGGAGACCAGCCGATCGCGGATCTGGGGCTCGCGCAGCAGCTTGGCCACCTCGGCGTTCATCCGCTGGACGACGGCAGGCGGCGTGCGCGCCGGCGCGAGCAGCCCCCACCAGGCCAGGGCCTCGAAGCCGGTGATGCCCTGCTCGGCCACGGTGGGCACATC
>JBIKWU010000046.1:0-18800 GCA_044356115.1 Burkholderiaceae bacterium | reverse complement strand
AGGACAGGATCAGGGTGGGTTCCTCGCGGAACGGATCCATGTTCGCGGTCGCGGGATCGGGCATCAGCAGCATGTCGGAGGCCTCGATGCCCTTCCAGCCGGCGATCGAGGAGCCGTCGAAGGCGTGGCCGCTGACGAACTTGTCCTCGTCGAAATGGCTGACCGGCACCGTGACGTGCTGCTCCTTGCCGCGGGTATCGGTGAAGCGGAAATCAACGAACTTGACCTCGTTGTCCGTCACCATCTTCATGACGTCTTTGGCGCTCGCCATTCGGACTCTCCTGGTAACTGCTGTCGGGTTTGAAAAGGGGGGTGGATCAAAAGCCGCGCGATTGTCGGCGCATTTCTGCGGCCAGGCAAACCTGCGAGGATTCAAGCAGAAACCATGCCATCAACCCGGCGGTGATGCCCACGGCTGGGGCATGAGAATTCAGGGACTTAGCGATCGACCCCCATCCGAACCGCTGAACGCACCATGACAGTGCGCACCATCTCGGTGCGTTCGAATCATACGCACAAACCCGGGGCGGCGCAGCCTCGCGAGGGTCAGTCGAGAAAGATCGACTGCAGGTCGTTGAGGAAGTCCAGACCGCGCGGGCTCGCCCGGAACCGGGACGGGTCGGGATCGATCAGACCGGCCGCCAGGGCGCGGCGCAGCGGCGACGCCAGCACCGCCGCGCTCAGCCCGGTGCGCTCGCCGAACAGCGTGGCGGGCACCCCCTCCACCAGTCGCAGGGCGTTGAGCATGAACTCGAAGGGCAGATCGGCGGCTTCGAGCACCCGTTCGATCTCCACGGCGCGCCCGGCCAGGGCGGCCTCCTGATAGCGCTGCGGATGGCGCAGGCGCGCCTGCCGGATCACCCCGCTCGCCGAGGAGATCTTGCCGTGGGCGCCGGCCCCGATGCCCAGGTAGTCGCCGAATTCCCAGTAGTTGAGGTTGTGGCGGCAGCGGTGGCCTTCCCGCGCGAACGCCGACACCTCGTAGCGCGCGAGGCCGTCGGCGGTCAGGCGCGCCTGCAGCAGCGCCTGCATGTCGGCGGCGAGGTCCTCGTCGGGCAGCGCCGGTGGGTGGCGCGCGAACAGGGTATTGGGCTCGAGGGTGAGGTGGTAGGCGCTCAGGTGCGGCGGACGAAAGCCGAGCGCGGTGTCGAGGTCGGCGGCCAGATCGGCCAGGGTCTGGCCGGGCAGCGCGTACATCAGGTCGAGGTTGAAGCTGGCGAAATGACGCGCCGCCTCGGCCACCGCGGCGCGCGCCTGCTCGCCGTCGTGCACCCGGCCGATCGCCTGCAGCAGCCGGTCGTCGAAGCTCTGCACGCCGATCGACAGCCGGGTGACGCCGGCCCGGGCGAAGTCGGCGAAACGGCCGGCCTCGAACGTGCCGGGATTGGCCTCCAGGGTGATCTCGGCCCCGGCGGCCAGCCGGACCCGGGCCCGCACCATGGCGAGCAGGGCATCGATCGAGGCCGGCGAGAACAGGCTGGGCGTGCCACCGCCGATGAACACCGTCTGCACGCTGCGCCCCCACACCAGGGGCAGTGAGGCCTCGAGATCGGCCTGCAGCGCATCGAGGTAGGCGCGCTCGGGCAGGTCCGCACCGTCGGATGCCCCGCCGCGCCACTCATGGGAATTGAAGTCGCAGTAGGGGCACTTGCGCAGGCACCAGGGCAGGTGGATGTACAGCGACAGCGGCGGCAGTTGCGCAAGCGGCACCGCGCCGCGGGTAGGCGCGGCAGGGCGCACCACCGCGATCGGCCGCGAGGCGCTCATCGGCCCGGCGCGCGACGCGCGGGCTCAGACCAGGCCGGCACGGCGCAGTCGCTCCTGCAGGTCGCGCATGGCCTGACCGCGATGGCTGAGCAGGTTCTTGCGCTCGGGGCTGAGCTCGGCCACGGTGCAGCCGAGCTCGGGCAGCAGGAAGTGCGGGTCATAGCCGAAGCCCGACTCGCCCCGGGGGGTGTCGATGAACTCGCCGCGCCACAGGCCATCGGCCACCACCGGCTGCGGGTCGTCCGGCGAGCGCACCAGCACCAGCACGCAGTAGTAGTGGCCGGCGCGGCTGGCGGACTGCCGCAGCTGGCTGGCCACCAGCCGGTTGTTGGCGATGTCGTCGCGCGGTCCGCCGGCAAGCTCGGCCCAGCGCGCGGAATGCACGCCCGGGGCGCCACCGAGGGCGTCGAGGCACAGCCCGGAGTCATCGGCGATGGCGGGCAATCCGGCCGCCGCGCTCGCATGGCGCGCCTTGGCGAGGGCGTTTTCCAGGAAGGTGGCGTGCGGCTCGGGGGCGTCGGCGATGCCGAGCTCGCGCTGGCCGACACCGCTCACGCCGAAGGGCGCGAGCAGGGCCGCGAACTCGCGCAGCTTGCCGGCATTGCCCGAGGCGATCACCACCCGGCTCAGGCGGCCGGCGGCCGGTTCCGCGCTCACGGCAGGGGCTGCGCCAGCGCGAGCTGCTGGGCGCGCAGCAGCTCGGCGATGCCGGCGCGCGCGAGCTCGAGCAGCGCGTCGGCCTGGGCCCGGTCGAAGGGCTCGCCCTCGGCCGTGCCCTGAATCTCGACGAAGCCGCCGGCAGCGGTCATCACCACGTTCATGTCGGTGTCGCAGGCCGAGTCTTCGGCATAGTCGAGATCGAGCACCGGCAGGCCCTGCCACAGGCCGACCGACACGGCGGCCACCGCCTGGCGCAGGGGCGAGGCGCTCAGTTGCCCGGTGGCCAGCAGCCCGGCCACGGCATCGTGCGCGGCCACCCAGGCGCCGGTGATGGCGGCGGTGCGGGTGCCGCCGTCGGCCTGCAGCACGTCGCAGTCGAGGGTGAGGGTGCGCTCGCCAAGCGCCTGCAGGTCGAACACCGCCCGCAGGCTGCGGCCGATCAGCCGCTGGATCTCCTGGGTGCGGCCCGACTGCCGGCCACGCGCGGCCTCGCGATCGCCGCGAGTATGCGTGGCCCTGGGCAGCATGCCGTACTCGGCGGTGACCCAGCCCTGGCCGCGGCCGCGCAGGAAGCCGGGGACCTTGTCCTCGACGCTGGCGGTGCACAGCACCCGGGTGTCGCCGAACTCGACCAGCACCGAGCCCTCGGCGTGGCGGGTGAAGCGCCGGGTGAAACGCACCGGGCGCAACTGGGCGGGCGCGCGGCCGCTCGGGCGCGCGAAGGAAACAGGGGCAGAGGAGGAGGCGGTCATGCCCGGCATTCTACGGGCGAGCGGCCGCAGGAACGCCGGCTCAGCGGGCAGCGGTGCGGGCGATCTCGTCCTGGATCTCGGCCACGGCCTGGTCGATCTCGGCCTCGGTGATGGGCGGCTCGGGCTCGGCGTCGGGGCTGATGTCGATGGTGGTGGTGACCGCGCCACGCAGCAGGGCCGCGCCGGTCATGGGCGAGGTGGCCGGCGCGTCGCTGTCCCAGCGCATGGCGAGCGCGGTGGCGTTGTCGGCGAGACGACCGGCCGCGGCCACGCTGCGGCGAACCAGCTCGGGCACGGCGCGCTTCACGTCAGCGCCGATGAAGCCCTCGATCAGCGCGGCCTCGGCCAGCGGCGCCCATACCCCGTCACTGCACAGCAGCAGCAGATCGCCCGGCTGCAGCGTGACCCCGGCGCTGACCTCGATGGTCGGCTGGAAGGGCGAGCCCAGGCAGTTGAGCACCTTGTTGCGATCAGGGTGGCCGTGCTCGGCCCCCGGCGGGATCAGGCCCATGGCCAGCAGCGACTCGACCTTGGAGTGGTCACGGGTGCGCGAGAGCACCGCGCCATGGCGGACCCAGTACGCGCGCGAATCGCCGGCATGCGCCCACCACGCGGTGCCGCCCTGCACCACGCAGGCCACCACGGTGGTTCGCGGCGATTCGCTCATGCCGTGGGTGATCTGGTACTGGAGGATGTCGCGGTGGGCCTGCTGCAGGGCCGCGTCGAGGAAGGCCGGCGGATCGGGCAGGCCGGGCTGGGCCTGGCGCTGGAAGCCGGTGGCGACCGACTGCATCGCCACCTGGGCCGCGGCCTCGCCGCGCTGGTGTCCGCCCATGCCGTCGGCGACCAGCATGAGCAGGCAGTCGCGGGTGAACGCGTAGCCCATGCGGTCCTGGTTGATCGGACGCGCCCCGGTCAGGCTGTCCTGGTAGATGCTGAACTTCATCGGGCCAGCCGGCGCGCGCGCGTTCAGGGTTCGAAGGGCGTGGTGGCCGGATCGCGACGGCGGCGACCCAGGGCGCCCGCCATGGTGTCCAGGAAACGCGACAGACCGCCGCCACGCGCGTCGCCCTCGTCAGGCCGGTCGGCGACGGTGTCGCGCAGCGCTTTCTGCAGCGCGAACACGCTTTGCGGGCGATCGGTGGGGTCCAGGCTCATGCACCAGGTGACGGTATCGACCAGACCGGCCGAGTAGTGGTCACGCGCGCGGTCGAGCTGGTCCTCGAGGCGATCGTCGAGCTGGCGCTGGTCGGCGGCCTGCGGCGGCGCGCCCAGCATGCAGGCATACATGGCGGCGCCCAGGCCGTAGACATCGGTCCAGGGGCCCAGGGTCATGCCGCGGCGATAGAGCTCGGGGGCGGCAAAGCCCGGCGTGTACATGGGGAAGAGCTTGGGCGCGTCGAGCGACAGGGTCTGCCGCGCGGCGCCGAAATCGAGCAGCATGGGCGAGGCGTCCATGCGCAGGTAGACATTGGCCGGCTTCAGGTCGAGGTGCAGCAGGCGGTTGGCATGGACCTCGCGCAGCCCGTTCATCACCAGGTGGAACACCCGGCGGATGTGCCGCTCGGCGATCACCTGGGCGCCCTCGCCGGCGCGCCGGCGCAGGATCAGGTCCTGCAGCGTGCGGCCCTCCTCGTGGGCCATGACCAGGTAGACGGTCTCGTTGGCGCGAAAGAAGTTGACCACCCGCACCACGTTGGGATGCAGGATGCGGGCGAGCGCCCTGCCTTCCTCGAAGAAGCACTTCAGGCCGTTGCGGTAGGTGTTCTGGTGCTCGGCCGACACCAGCGGCACCAGCTCGCCCGGCGCACGGCTGACCAGGGTGGCGGGCAGGTACTCCTTGATGGCGTAGCGCACGCCCTCGGCGTCGCGGGCGAGATAGACGATCGAGAAGCCGCCGCTGGCGATCTTCTTTAGAATCCGGTACCCGCCGATCTCGAGGCCGTTGGGCAGGGCTGCGTTGGTCTGTGAGGGCATGATGGCGAGCCGGTCTTCCGTGGTCCGGGTCCGAGGGGCCAGCCCAAACCTGGATGCATCTTGAACAAGCACACACCGATCCAGAGCATGACCGGCTTCGCCGCCGTCTTCCACGACACCGAGGCCGGCCGCCTGCAGCTGGAGTTGCGCAGCGTGAACTCGCGCTTCCTCGACCTGCAGCTGCGCATGCCCGACGACCTGCGGTCTGCCGAGCCGGCGCTGCGCGAACTGCTCACCGCGGGCATCGCTCGCGGCAAGGTGGAGTGTCGCATTTCACTGCAACGCGCGAGCGCCGAGACCCGACAGCCGGTGATCGATCGCGGACTGCTGGCGCAGCTGCTGACCGTGGCCGGGCAGATCGCCGCGGCCGCGCCCGGCGCCGCCCCGCCCACCGTGGCCGACCTCATGCGCTGGCCGGGCCTGATCGCCGAGCCCGCCGCCGACACCGAAGCCCTGCAGCAGACCGTGCTGGCCACGGCCCGCACCGCCCTGGCCGAGTTCTCGGCCAGCCGGGCCCGCGAGGGCGCGCGTCTGGCGGCCGTCATCGGCGAACGCGGCGCGCGCATGCGCGAGCGGGTGGCCACCGTGCGGGCGCAGGCGCCGGCCCTGCTGGCCGCCTTCGAGGCGCGGCTGGTCGAGCGGCTGCGCAACGCGCTGGGCGGCGCGACCGCCGGCGCCGGCCAGCCGCTGGCACCGCTCATGGATCGCATCGGCCAGGAAGTCACCCTGCACGGCATGCGCATCGACGTCGCCGAGGAGATCGCCCGCCTCGAGACCCACCTCGACGAGCTCGACCGCATCCTCGCCGCCGGCGGCGCGGTGGGCAAGCGCCTGGACTTCCTGCTGCAGGAACTCAACCGCGAGGCCAACACCCTGGGCTCGAAGGGCGCCAGCGTCGACCTCACCGCCACCGTGATCGAACTCAAGCTGCTGATCGAGCAGATCCGCGAACAGGCGCTGAACCTGGAATGAGCATGAGCCCCAGCCTCCTCCCGCCGACCGACGGCGCCGGCAGCGTCTTCGCGGTGGTCGCGCCCTCGGGCGCGGGCAAGACCTCGCTGGTGCGCGCCATGCTCGAGCAGCGCCCGCGCATGGAGCTGTCCATCTCGTTCACCACCCGCGCGCCGCGGCCGGGCGAGCGCGACGGCGTCGACTACCACTTCATCTCCGACGCCGATTTCCAGCGCCGCCGCGAGGCCGGCGAGTTCCTCGAGTGGGCGCGGGTCCACGACAACCACTACGCTACCTCGCGGGCCTGGATCGCATCACGGGTGGCCGCCGGACGCGACATCGTGCTCGAGATCGACTGGCAGGGCGCCACGCAGGTGCGCGGGCTGATGCCCGAGACCGTGGGCGTGTTCATCGCGCCGCCTTCGGTGCAGACCCTGCGCGAACGGCTGGTGCGGCGCGGCCAGGACAGCCCGGCGGTGATCGAGCGCCGGGTGGCCGCCGCCCGCGAGGAACTCGCCCAGGCGCACCGCTTCGACTACCTCATCGTCAATCAGGACTTCGACCTCGCCCTGCGCGAGCTGCTCGCGGTGGTCGACGCCGCCGGACTGCGTTTCCCGCGCCAGCGCGCCCGCCACCCGGCGCTGTTCCAGGCGCTGTTCGGCGCCGATCCCGCCGCGGGCTGAGCCTGCCGCATCGGCCCGGGCGGCCGGATCGGGTATCATCCGAAGGCAATCCGCAGATCCTGCCGAGACTCCGCCATGGCCCGCATCACCGTCGAAGACTGCCTCAAACAGATCCCCAACCGCTTCGAGCTCACCCTGGCGGCCACCTACCGCGCCCGCATGCTGGCGCAGGGCCACACCCCGCGCATCGAGACCAAGGACAAGCCCACGGTCACCGCGCTGCGCGAGATCGCCACCGGCAAGATCGGCATCGAGATGCTCAGGCGGGTGCCCACCTGAGGCCCGCCCGGGCCGGTTGACCATGCCCCCTCCCCCCGGTCCAACCGCCCCTGCCGCCGTCAGCGGCCGTCGCGCCCGCCGCGACCAGCCGCCGCTGCCCGCCGAGCCCGCCGCCAGCGCCTTCGTCGCCGCCCCTGACGGCCGTCAGGTGGTGAGCCTGGCCAGCCTCACCCAGGCCGCCGAGGCCTATCTCCCGCCCGAGGACATCAAGCGCATCCGCGAGGCCTATCGCTTCAGCGACGATGCCCACCTCGGGCAGTTCCGCAGCAGCGGCGAACCCTACATCTCGCACCCGATCGAGGTCGCGCGCATCTGCGCGGGCTGGAAGCTCGACACCGAGTCGCTCATGGCCGCGCTGCTGCACGACGTCATGGAAGACTCGGGCGTCGCCAAGCAGGCCCTGATGGAGCGCTTCGGGCCGCAGGTAGCCGAACTGGTCGACGGCCTGTCCAAGCTCGACCGCATGCACTTCGAGAGCAAGGAGCAGCAGCAGGCCGAGAGCTTCCGCAAGATGCTGCTGGCCATGGCCCGCGATGTGCGGGTGATGCTGGTCAAGCTCGCCGACCGCCTGCACAACATGCGCACGCTCGACGCGGTCGAGCCGTCCAAGCGCCGGCGCATCGCCGCCGAGACGCTGGACATCTACGCCCCCATCGCCAACCGGCTGGGGCTGCGCAGGCTGTTCCTCGAACTGCTCGACCTGTCCTTCCGCCATCGCCACCCCACCCGCCACCGGGTGCTGCTCAAGGCGATGCTCGCCGCGCGCGGCAACCGGCGCGAGGTGCTCAGCCGCATCCTCGAGGCGGTGCAGAAGACCCTGCCCGAGTCCGGCGTGCCGGCCGAGGTCTACGGCCGCGAGAAGGCGCTCTACGGCATCTACCGCAAGATGAAGGACAAGCGGCTGTCCTTCTCGCAGGTGCTCGATGTCTACGGCTTCCGGGTGGTGGTCGACACCATCCCGCAGTGCTATCTGGCCCTGGGTGCGCTGCACAGCACCTTCAAGCCGGTGCCTGGCCGCTTCAAGGACTACATCGCGATCCCCAAGGTGAACGGCTACCAGTCGCTGCACACCACGCTGGTCGGTCCTTTCGGCACCCCGGTCGAATTCCAGATCCGCACCCGCGAGATGCAGCGCATCGCCGAGTCGGGCGTGGCCGCGCACTGGCTCTACAAGGCCGAGCGCGAGAGCTTCTCGGAGCTGCAGAAGCGCACGCACCAGTGGCTGCAGTCGCTGCTCGACATCCAGCACCAGACCGGCGACTCGCTCGAGTTCATTGAGCACGTGAAGGTCGACCTGTTCCCCGACGCGGTCTACGTGTTCACGCCGCGCGGGCAGATCCGCGCGCTGCCGCGCGGGGCCACCATCATCGACTTCGCCTACAGCGTGCACACCGACATCGGCGACCAGGCGGTGGCCGCGCGGGTCAATCAGCAGGTCGTGCCCTTGCGCACCGAGCTGCAGAACGGTGACGCGGTCGAGGTGATCACCGATCGCAACTCGCGCCCCAACCCGGGATGGCTGGCCTTCGTGCGTACCGGCAAGGCCCGCGCCGAGATCCGCCACGCGCTGCGCACCCTGAAGCTGGCCGAGTCGGTGGAGCTCGGCCGACGGCTGCTCGAGCAGTCGCTGTCGGCGCTGCGCATCGACGCCACGGCGATCGGCGCCAGCGCCCTCGAGCGCGGCGCCCGCGACGCCGGGGCGCGCTCGCTCGACGAGCTGCACGCCGACATCGGCCTGGGCAAGCGCCTGGCGCCGGTGGTGGCCCGTACCATCGCGCTGCAGTTCGCCAGCAAGCCGGCGGCCGCGGCGCTGATCATGCCGCGCCCGGCGCCGATCTTCGTGCAGGGCAACGAGGGGTCGGCGGTGCAGTACTCGCCGTGCTGCCTGCCCCTGCCCGGCGACGCCATCATCGGCCACCTGCGCGGCGGACATGGCCTGGCCCTGCACCGCGATGACTGCGCCACCGCGGCGCGCCAGCGTACCAAGGACGCCGAGCGCTGGATCGACGTGCAGTGGGCCGACGAGATCAGCGGCCAGTTCCTGTGCGGCATCGAGGTGCTGGTCAACGACGACCGCGGCGTGCTCGGCAAGGTGGCCGCCGAGATCGCCACCGCCGGGGCCAACATCGTGAACGTGGCCATGGACGCGCAGTCCGAGCGCACTGCCGCGCTGCGCTTCTCGATCCAGGTCAAAGACCGTGTCCACCTCGCCCGCGTGATGCGCAACCTGCGCACCCTGCCCGAGGTCGGCCGCATCACGCGGCTCTGAGCCCCCGCCGGCCCCAGGCCGCGCCCAGCAGCAGCACCGCCGCCGCCAGCAGGAGCAGCAGCGCCGCCACCGCCAGCACCGCGCCGTAGCCACCGAAGGCGTCGCGCCCCAGGCCGAAGAGCGCCGGGCCGGTGGCCGAGCTGAACTGGATCAGCATGGCAGCCGCGCCGTAGGTGGCGCCAAAGGCGGCGGCGCCGAACTCGCGTCGCACCACCACCGGGCCGAGCGTGGTCACCTGCCCGATGCCCCAGCCATAGAGCAGGCTCGCACCCGCCAGCACCGCCGGCATCGGCCAGACAGCGATCAGCGCCAGGGCCACGGCCTGCGCGAGCATGGCGCCCGCCGACAGGCCGCGCACGCTCACCCGGTCGACCACCCGGGCGAGGAGCAGGCGCCCGGCAAAGGCGGACAGGCCGGTGGCGCTGACCAGCGCGCCGGCACCAGCCACCCCCAGCATCGGCGCAGCCAGCGCCACATGGTGGGTGATGAAGCCGATCTGCACGGTGAGCGCGAGCGCGAAGCCCACGGCGCAGCTCCAGAGCAGGACCCGCGGGCGCCCGCGCGCGGCCAGCGGCACGACGGCCGGCGCGGCGGCCACTCCCGGCGGCAGGGCTTCGCCATCGGGCAGCAGGCCGAGCTCGGCCGGCCCGCGATGACGCAGCACCCGCCGGATCAGCGGCATCAGCAGCACCAGGGCCGCGCCAGCCACCACCGCCAGACCGGTGCCCACGCCAAGGCGCTGAACGGCGACGAGCAGCAGCGGCACGCCCGCGATGGCACCCAGGCTCGCCCCCATGATGGCCAGGGTGATGGAGCGGCCCTGGTGACGCTCGAACCAGGGCGCCACCGTGGCCGAGAGCGCGGTGGTCGACAGGCAGGCCCAGCCGATGCCGATCAGCACGAAGCAGGGATGGAGCTGCCAGGGCGCCCGCGCCTGGCCGACCAGCGCCACCCCGAGCGTCATGGCGAGCAGCCCGGCGCCAAGCACCGGCCGCGGGCCGCGGCGATCGATGGCGCGCCCCACGAACCGTTGCAGCGCGGCCGCCACCAGGAAGAACACGGTGATGGCCGAGGCCACCTGCGACACCGGCCAGCCGCGCGCCTGGGTGATCGCCTGCAGGTACACGCTCGCCCCGAACAGGCCGAGCGACCAGGCCACCCCGGCCACCGCGAAGCAGGCCGCCACCACCCGCCAGCCGTGGTAGCGCAGGATGCTCATCGGCTGCGCGGCGGCTCGGGCTCGGGGTAGCGGATGGCGAGCACCTCGAGCTCGTCGACGCCCTGCGGCGTGCGCAGGCTGAGCAGGTCACCCTCGCGGGCCTTGATCAGCGCCTTGGCCACCGGCGAGATCCAGCTCACCCGCCCCGCGGCCGGGTCGACCTCGTCGATGCCCACGATGGTGACCGTCTCCTCGGACTCGCCGTTGCGCAGGTAGGTGACCGTGGCCCCGAAGAAGACCTGATCGCGGCTCTCCTGGCGCGAGGGGTCGACCACCACCGCCGCGTCGAGACGACGGGTGAGGAAGCGGATGCGGCGGTCGATCTCGCGCAGCCGGCGCTTGCCGTAGATGTAGTCGCCGTTCTCGGAGCGATCGCCATTGGAGGCGGCCCAGGACACCACCCGCACCACCTCGGGCCGGTCGGTGTCGATCAGCCGCAGCAGCTCGGCGCGGATGGCGGCGTGGCCGGCCGGGGTGATGTAGTTGCGCGGCGCAGGCCCAGCCGGCGCGGGGTCGGGCAGGTCATCATCCTCGTCGTCCCGGTCCTCGCGGACGAAGGCCTTGTTCATCGGGGGCTCGCCAGCGGCGCCGACTCAGTTGCCGGCCACGCTCATGCGCTCGACGAGCAGCGAGCCGCAGCGGTAGCCACCGCGCTGCACGGTGTCGGAGCCGACCGCGCCGATGCCGCGGAACATCTCGGCGAGATTGCCGGCGATGGTGATCTCCTCGACCGGGTAGGCGATCACGCCGTTCTCGACCCAGAAGCCGCTGGCGCCGCGGGAGTAATCGCCGGTGACCGGGTTCACGCCCTGCCCCATGAGGTCGGTGACGAACAGACCCGTGCCCAGGCGCTCGAGCATCGCCGGCAGATCATCGAGCTGGCGGGTGAGCCGGCTGGTGAGCGACAGGTTGTGCGCGCCGCCGGCATTGCCGGTGGTCTTCATGCCGAGCTTGCGCGCCGAGTAGGTGGACAGGAAGTAGCCGTGCAGCCGGCCGCCGGCCACGACCACGCGGCGCGCGGTGCGCACGCCCTCGCTGTCGAAGGGGGCGCTGCCCGACTCGGCCGGCAGGTGCGGGTCTTCGGTGATGTCGACATGGCCGGGGAAGACATCCTTGCCCAGGGAGTCGAGCAGGAAACTGGAGCGGCGATAGAGCGCGCCACCGCTCACCGCCTGCACGAAGTGGCCGAGCAGGCCGCAGGCGAGCGGCGCCTCGAAGAGCACCGGCACCTTGCAGGTGTCGAGCTTGCGCGCGGCCAGGCGCGAGAGCGCGCGCTGCGCGGCATAGCGCCCCACCCGCGCCGGGTCGGCCAGGCGCTGGGGCACCAGCGAGGCGCTGTACCAGTCATCGCGCTGCATGGCCTCGCCCAGCCGGGCGATCGGCGCGCAGCCGATGGAGTGGCGGCTGTACGGATAGCCGCCGGCAAAGCCCAGGGTATTGGCCGACACGAACTGGCCGTGGTTGACGTTGACCCAGGCGCCATCCGAGTTGGCGATCAGCGGGCTGACCTCGAAGGCCGCGGCCTCCATGCGGCAGGCCAGGGACACCGCGGCGTCGACGTCGATGTCCCAGGGATGGAAGAGGTCAAGGTCGATGATCTCGCGGGCGATGGCGTCGGCATCGGGCAGGCCGGCGAACGGA
The DNA here is from genome assembly GCA_044356115.1 of Burkholderiaceae bacterium. Classification (GTDB taxonomy): domain Bacteria; phylum Pseudomonadota; class Gammaproteobacteria; order Burkholderiales; family Burkholderiaceae_E; genus Quisquiliibacterium. The sequence goes on along the minus strand of JBIKWU010000046.1, from coordinate 6,602 downwards.
TCCTCGCCGGTGTAGCGGGCGATCTCGAAGGCCGCGGCCACGGTCTGGGTGAGCGCGGCGCCGGAGAAGTCGCTGCTGCTGGCGTGACCGCGGCGCTTGCCGACATGCACCGTGACGCCAAGCCCCTTGTCACGGGTCTGCTCGATGGTCTCGACCCCGCCCTTGCGAACCGTGACCGCCAGACCGGATGACTCGCTGACATCGACCGAGGCATCGGTGGCGCCCAGGCGCCGGGCCTGGGCCAGGCACTCGGCGGCGATCTCGTGCAGTCGGGAGGCGTCGTATTCGAACATGGGCAGGCTCGCTGAAGTGGCCGGGTATCATACCCACAAGCACCGCGCCGCCCGGCGCGCCCCCGCGCAGGCTTTCGCCTGTGCTCACCGGACACCGCCGTGAGGCACGCCAACCGACCTCCCGTCATGGAGCAGCCCCGGCCGCGGGCCGCCGAACCCGCGCCCAGCGGACCGAGCAAGTCGCAGCGCAAGCGCGACATGCACGCGCTGCAGGCGCTCGGTGAAGAACTGGTCGCGCTGCAGCCCGCGCGCCTGCGCAGCCTGGCCCTGCCGGAGTCGCTGCTCGATGCGATCGAGCAGGCACAGCGGATCAGCTCGCGCGAGGGCCGCCGCCGGCAGCTGCAGCTCATCGGCAAGCTGATGCGTCAGGTCGATGCCGAGCCCATCCGCGACGCGCTCGCGGTCGACGGGAACCGCCATCGCCAGGAAGTGGCGCTGATGCATTCCGCCGAGCACTGGCGCGAGCAGTTGCTGGCCGAGGCCGAGGCGCTGGCGCGGTTCCGGCAGCGCCACCCGGCAGCCGCGCAGGCCGCCGACTGGCCGGCGCTGGTTGCCGGGGCGCAGGCCGAGCACGCCGCCGGGCAGCCCGCGCGGCGCTACCGCGAGCTCTATCGCGCGTTGCACGCGGCGCTGGTCGCCGAGGCCGCGCCCCCCGCTTCCCCCTCCACGCCTCCACCCTCCGAATGAACACCCATGCATCCCTGAAGATCGGTCTGGTCTCGATCAGCGATCGCGCCTCCGGCGGCGTCTACCAGGACCAGGGCATCCCCGCGCTTCAGGAATGGCTGACGCGCGCGCTGCGCACGCCCTTCCAGGCGGTCACCCGCCTCATCCCCGATGAACAGCCCGGCATCGAACGCGCGCTCGTCGAGCTCGTGGACGAGGTCGGCTGCTCGCTGGTGCTCACCACCGGCGGCACCGGCCCGGCCCCGCGCGACGTCACCCCCGAGGCCACCCGGGCGGTGGCGCACAAGGAGATGCCCGGCTTCGGCGAACAGATGCGCCAGATCAGCCTGCACTTCGTGCCCACCGCGATCCTGTCGCGGCAGGTGGCGGTGATCCGCAGCCAGGCCCTGATCATCAACCTGCCCGGCCAGCCGAAGTCCATCCGCGAGACGCTCGAGGGCGTGCGCGACGCCGACGGCGCGCAGCGGGTACCGGGCATCTTCGCGGCCGTGCCCTACTGCCTGGACCTGATCGGCGCGCCCTACGTCGAGACCGACGAGTCGGTCTGCAAGGCCTTCCGGCCCAAGAGCGCGCAGCGCCCGGCCGCGCGCTGAGGCGCGTTCGCCTCTAGGCGAGCCGGCGGCTCGCCTGTGTCACGCCGGCCACGGCCCGCAGCGCCGCCAGCGCGCGGTTCAGCGCGGCGGCGTCGGGCACTTCGACGGTGAACTCCATGTGCGCGGTGTCTGCACGGCTGCGGGTGCGCACCGCGGTGACGTTGAGCCGATCACGGGCGAAGACCTCGGACACATCGCGCAGCAGGCCCTGGCGGTCGGCCGCCACCACCCGCAACTCGACCTCGTAGCCGCGCCGCTCGTCGGCGCGGGTCGGCTCGCCCCAGTCGACCGCCAGCACCCGCTCGGGCGCGTGCCGGGCCATCTGCGCGAAGCTGGCGCAGCCGGCGCGATGCACCGACACGCCGCGGCCTCGGGTGACGAAGCCGCAGATCGGATCGGGCGGCACCGGGCGACAGCACCGGGCCACCTGGGTGAGCAGCAGGTCGACACCCATCACCAGCACGCCGTCACCGCCGGCGCGCGGCCGCGCCCGCGCGCGCTGCGCCGCTGCCGCCAGCGCCGCGGCGGCCGGATCGGTCTCGACCGGGGCCGGCGCCGGGCCGCGCACCGCCTCCTCGAGCAGGCGCGGGCCGATCTCCTCGCGGGCCACCGCCACGAACAGGGTCTGCGGATCGGACTGCCCGAGGCGGGTGGCAAGCTCATCGAAGGAGAGCGCCGTGCGGCCCTCCCGGGCGAGCACCCGCTCGACCTTCTCGCGCCCGCTGGCCACGTCGCGTTCGAGGTCGAGCGCATGGAACCACTGGCGCACCTTGTGCCGCGCCCGCGAGGAGTGGACATAGCCGAGTTGCGGGTTGAGCCAGTCGCGCGAGGGACCCTCGCTGCCCGCCCCGGGACGTGCGGTGAGGATCTCGACGGTCTGGCCGTTGGCCAGCGGGGTGTTCAACGGCACCAGATGCCCGTCAACCCGCGCGCCGCGGCAGCGATGGCCCAGCGTGCTGTGCAGCTGATAGGCGAAATCCACGGGGGTGGACCCGGCCGGCAGCTCGATCACCCGGGCCTGCGGCGTGAGCACGTAGATGCGCTCGGGGGCGGCCTGCGCCGGGCCGGGGCCGGACGGACCGCCTGCGGCCGGCGGCGCGCCCAGACGCTCGCCGACCTCGCGCTGCCAGGCAAGCAGCTGGCGCATCCATGCGATGCGCTCGTCCTGCGCGGCACCCGCGCGCCCGGCGCCGCCCTGGCCCGCCCCGCGCTCCTTGTAGCGCCAGTGGGAGGCGACGCCGTATTCGGCGAACCGGTGCATCTCGCGGGTGCGGATCTGGACTTCGAGGGAGCGCCCGTCATCGGCCAGCACCACGGTATGCAGGGACTGGTAGCCGTTGGGCTTGGGCCGGGCGATGTAGTCGTCGAACTCGCTGTGCACCGGCGTGAACCGGGCATGGATCAGCGCCAGGGCCGAGTAGCAGTCACGCACGTCGGCGACGATGACCCGCACGCCACGCAGGTCATGCACCTGCTCGAGCGCGAGCCGCTTGCCGCGCATCTTGGCCCAGATGCTGTGCAGGTGCTTGGGCCGGCCGCTGATCTCGGCGCGCAGCCCGCCGTCGGCGAGCAGCTCGCGCAGCAGCGCGATGGCGCCGGCGACGAAGTCTTCCCGCTCATGGCGCTTGGCCTCGAGCTGGCGGGCGAGGTCGCGGTAGACCTCGGGTGACTGGAAGCGGAAGGCGAGGTCTTCGAGCTCCCACTTGAGCTGCCACAGGCCCAGGCGATTGGCCAGCGGCGCGAGCACCTCGAGGGTTTCCTCGCAGACGGCATCGCCCGGCGCTTGCCGGCTGGCAGCATGCCAGCGCAGGGTCTGCAGCCGCGAGGCCAGACGCAGGATGACCACCCGGATGTCGAGCGCCATGGCCAGCAGCATCCGCCGCAGCGGTTCGGCCCGATCCGGACCAGCCGGCGGCGTGCCCTGCGGCGAGCGGGTGATCTCGCGCAGGCGCATCACCTGCCGCATGCCTTCCACCAGGGTGGCGACATCGGTCTCGAAGCGGGCCTTGACCAGCTCGGCGGAGATGGCCACGCCACCGGCGGCGAGCACCGCCGCCACCATCGTGGGCTCATCAGCCTGCAACGCGCGCAGGATGTCCACCATGCCCTGCGCGTGGTCGACGGCCGGCTCGCCGCTGCGGTTGCGTTGCTCCGGGCAAAGCCGGCGCAGCAGCGCCATGGCCTCGTCCAGGCCGGGCGGTGCGCTGGCGGGCAGCGCCCCGGCGGCCGGAGCGGGATCGGGGGCAGGCAGGTTCACGATGCGGATAGACTCCTCGGCCACCCATTATAGGAAGCGGCTCATGGCAGGCGGATGGTTCCGGCGCCGGCGCGACCCCGACCCGATCGACCCTGCCCGCTGGCAGCAGGCGGTCGACGCGCTCGCCGCCGGTGTCAGTCTGACCCCGACGCAGTGGCAGCGCCTGCGCGCGCTCGCCACCCGTTTCCTCGCCGAGAAGACCTTCTCGGGCGCGCAGGGCTTCACGGTGACCGACGAGGTTCGCATCGCGATCGCCGCCCAGGCCTGCCTGCCGGTGCTCGCGCTCGGGATGGGTGCCTACCGCGACTTCCTCGAGATCGTGGTCTACCCGGCCCAGTTCCGGGTGCCGCGCCGCGAAGTCGACGAGGCGGGGGTGGTGCACGAGTCGCTGGAGTGGCTGGCCGGCGAAGCCCACGACGGCGGCCCGGTGGTGCTGTCCTGGGCCGATGCCGACCCCAGGGTGGCGCAGGGCCCGGTCAATGTCGTCATCCACGAGTTCGTGCACAAGCTCGACATGCTCGACGGCGAGGCCGACGGCATCCCGCCGCTGCCGCCCGGGCGGCGCGCAGCGTGGGAACGATCGCTGCGCGAGGCGCACGCCGACTTCTGCGCGCAGCTCGATGCCATCGAGCGCGCGATCCCGCGCGACATCGACCCCGAGAGCGAGGCGGCCGATCCGTGGTACGCGCAGCTGCCGCTCGACCCCTATGCCGCCACCGACCCGGCGGAGTTCTTCGCGGTCTCGGGCGAGGCCTTCTTCCTCGACCCCGAGGGGCTGCGCACGCGCTGGCCGGGCTGGTTCGCGCAGCTCGCAGCCCTGTTCCGGCTCGACGAGGTCGACGAATCGGTGCCGACTGAGGAATAAGTCAAATTCGGCGCCGCCCGAGCGGGCGGGAATGTGCGCTAACTCACCGAGTGGCTGACGGCAGCGGGCTAGGCTGCGCCATCGCTTCGCGCTGGCTGCCCGCCCGCCCATGATCCGCCTGTTCAATCACTACCTGTCGGCCCGGACCCTGCTGCTGACCGCCATCGAGATGGTGGTGCTGTTCCAGTCGATGGTGCTCGGCTATCAGCTGCGCATGGCCGAGTACGCCATGCGGGTGCCGATCTCGGAGGCGGCGCTGTTCACGGTGACGATGCTGCTGATGATGACCTCGCTCGGTCTTTACCAGCCGCAACCCGAGCCGTTCCGGGCGACCGTGCGCCGCGTGCTGGTGGCCTACGGGCTCACGCTGGTGCTGATGAGCGTGGTCTTCTACCTGCTGCCCATGTTCTACGTCGGTCGCGGCGTGTTCGCTGCCAGTTCGCTGTTCGCGATGGCGGGGGTGCTGCTGGTGCGGCTGATGTTCTTCCGCATCTCCGATGTCGGGCTGCCGCGCCGCCGGGTGCTGGTGCTGGGCAATGGCCCGGAGGCCGAGGAAGTGGTCCGCTACCTGCACGGCAGCGAGATGGTCCGCTCGATCGACTATGCGGGCCTCTATCCGGTGATCTCGGAGCGCGACGAGGGCGAACCCTCGCGCCACATCAACCACGACCGGCTGCTGCGCTCGGTGCGCGAACTGCGCGTCTCGGAGATCGTGATCGCGGTGCGCGAGCGCCGCGGCGGGGTGCTGCCGCTGCGCCAGTTGCTCGATGCGCGGCTCGCGGGGGTTCGGGTGATGGACCTCGCCGCCTTCTACGAGCGCGAACGCGGCATGCTCAAGGTGGACAACCTGCGCGCGAGCTGGCTGATCTTCGGCCAGGGCTTCGATCGCGGCATGGCCCGCGACATCATCAAGCGGATGTTCGACGTGGTGGTGAGCTCGCTGCTGCTGGTGCTGCTCGCGCCGCTGGTGCTGGTGGCGATGGCGCTGATCGCGCTCGAGTCGGGCTGGCCGGTGCTGTACCGTCAGGAGCGCATCGGCGAGGGCGGCGTGCCCTTCATGCTCTACAAGCTGCGCTCGATGCGCCAGGACGCCGAGCAGGATGGACAGCCGCGCTGGGCCGAGACCGGTGACAGTCGCATCACCCGCGTCGGCGCCTTCCTGCGTACCACCCGCCTGGACGAGGTGCCGCAGCTCTTCAACGTGCTGCGCGGCGACATGAGTTTCGTCGGCCCGCGACCCGAGCGCGGGTTCTTCGTGCAGAAGCTGATCGAGCAGATCCCCTACTACGATGTGCGCCACAGCGTGAAGCCCGGCATCACCGGGTGGTCGCAGGTCCGTTACCCCTACGGCGCCTCGGTCGAGGACTCGCTGGCCAAGCTGCAGTACGACCTCTACTACGTGAAGAACCACTCGCTGTTCCTCGACCTGCTGATCCTCGTGGAGACCGCGCAGGTCGTGATGCTCGGCAAGGGCGCGCGCTGATCACGATGAAGCCCATCACAGCCACCGACGAGCGTCCGGTTCTGCTGCTGGTCGACGATGACCCCAGGTTGCAGCAGCGCCTGCGGGGCGCGCTCGACCGTTACCGCGTGGTTTGCGCCGACAGTCGCGAAACCGCGATCGCGCAGCTGCGCCGTCACGAGCCGGCGGTGGTGGCGCTCGACCTCGGCCTGCCGCCGCAGCCCGAGAGCGGTGACGAGGGACTGCGCGCGCTCGACGAAATCCTGGCGCTGTCGCCGGCAACCCGGGTGATCGCCCTCGCCGGTCACGGCGCGAACGACCAGGCGCTCCGGGCGATGGGCCGCGGTGCCTCCGACTGCTTCGCCAAGCCGGTGGAAACCGAGCGGCTGGGCCCGGCGATCGACCATGCGTTTCGCCTGGCCGGCCTCGATCAGGCCCGCCGTGA
>JBIKWU010000045.1:0-18802 GCA_044356115.1 Burkholderiaceae bacterium | reverse complement strand
AGGCCCATGCGCTCTTCCTGCTCGAGCAGCCAGTTCACCACCGCGTCGTTGGCGCGGATGGAGCGGTTCTCGGCCCGCGCGGCCGTCACGGCGAAGCTGCCGCCATTGACCGCGTTCATGACCACATCCACCAGCCGCAGGCCGGCCTTCTCGAGGATGTACTTCACCACGCCCAGCGAGTAGTACTCGATGTGCTCGTGGCAGATGGTGTCGTAGGAGTTCATGCGCAGCATCGAGGGCATGTAGCTCTGCTCGAAGTGCCATACCCCGTCGGCGGCCAGGATGGAGGCCACCTCGCGCGCGAACTGCACCGGCGATTCCAGGTCGTAGAACATGGCAATCGAGGTGACGATGCGGGCCGGGCGCTTCTCCACGGAGGCAAAGGCCGCGGCCGAGAAGAAGTCGGGCACCAGCGCGACATCAGCGGGGTAGTACTGCTGGAACTTGCGCCCCGTGGGATCGATGCCCACCCGGCGCAGGCCGCTGGTGCGATAGGCCTTCAGCGTGGTGCAGTCATTGCTGCCGATGTCCACCACCACGTCGCCCGCGGTCAGCGGCACCAGTCGCTCCAGATAGGCCACCTTGTCGGTCAGGTGGTTGACCATCGACTGGTTCAGCCCCGAGCGGTAACCGTAGTTGTCGCCGTACATCTCGGTGGGCTCGTAGGAGTGGTTCAGTTGCAGCAGCCCGCTCTCGGGGCACCAGACCAGTTGCAGCGGCCCCTCGGTGACCGGCGTGGCCGGCGAGCGCGGAAACACGCCGGTGAGCGCCTGGAAGCCCAGATCCAGCACGGGCACGAGATGGCGGCTGCCGCTGACGCGGCAGGCTTCGATCTGACGGTAGTTGGTCATGGTGGAAACGATTTCAGGGGTGATTGGGAAAGGCTCTGAAGACCTCGGCGGCAGGCACGCGCGCCGCCGGGCTGCCCTGGGCATGGGCGGCATCGTACAGCGCCCGCAGCCGCGGAACCGCCCGCGCGAATGAAGGCAGGTGCTTGAAGCGCGCCACGACGCGGGCCGGAGAGAAGTACTCGGCATTGCCCTCGGGGTCTGCGCTGAGCAGGGTCTGCCAGAAGTGCTCCACCCCGGGCAGATTGTGCTCGCGCCACCGATCGACTTCCTCGGGGCTGGCGCCAAGACGTTCGGCCCGATCGAAGACCTCGGGCAGGCGCTCCAGGATCCAGAGCGGCGCGTAGCGCAGCCAGGACACGTTCATGTTGACCACGAGCTGCGGCTGACCCAGCCAGCAGGCGGGTTCGTCCATCATGTGATGCAGCACGTGATGGGTGGTGGGGATCGCGGTGAGCATGGACGAGAACGGTCGTCCGCTGGTGTCCTGCGAATACGCGCGCAGCGCATGATCGCGCCGGAAGACCAGGCAATAGATGGCCGTGAAGAAGTTCTCGGAGGCGGCGCAGATCTCGCGCACCGCGCCGAACCGGTCGGGCCCGGGCGGCACGATGGGCGTGCCCTCGACCAGGAAGCGGTCGAGATCGGTGACCGCCTCGGCCCGGTCTTCACGGGTGTAGGCGTAGTTGAGATACACCAGCGACAGATCGGGCTGCGCGCGCAGCACGGCCAGCACCGCCTCGATCGCGCCGGGCATCACCAGGTCATCATCACCCAGGATCCACACATGGCGCCCGCGCGCCAGGTGCGCGGTCTCGCGCAGGTTGCCCAGCATGCCCACGTTGCGCGGATTGCGCCGGTAGCGGAAGTCGGGGCGCTGCAGATAGGGCTTGACCACCTCCGGCGTGTGATCGGGCGAGGTGTTGTCGCAGACCACGATCTCCACGCCCGGCACTGGCTCGGGCATCAGCCGAACCAGGTTGCGCAGGCTCAGGTCCAGCCATGCAGCGCGGTTGTAGGTGGTGATGCAGATCGACAGCAGCGGCCGCGGCTCGAGGTTGACCATCGCCTGCGCGAAGGCCTGCACGTCGGGCATCGCCGGCGCATCGCGCGGCACGTCGCGCTCGCCCGCAAGCCGGGTGATGACGTCGCCGGCGTACTCGCGCCAGGTGCGCACCGGACGGCTGATCGCCTGTCGGGTGAGCGCATCGCGTTGCGCCGGGTTGCTGGCCAGCAGCGCCATGGCCTCGGCCATGGCCGTCACGCTGGCCGTGTCCACCATCAGGCAGCCGCCACCTTCGGCCACCTCACGCATGGCGCCGCTGTCACGGCAGATGCAGGGCCGCGCATTCCAGAGGCTTTCGAGAATGGGCAGGCCGAAGCCTTCTTCCAGCGAGGGGTAGATGCTGAAGTCGCACTGCTGATAGAGCTCGCGCAGGCGGGTGTCGCTGACCGATTCTTCCCAGACGATGCCGGGCGTGTCGGCCACCAGGGCCCGGAAGGCGCTGAGCTGAGGTTCGGGCAGATGGCACCCGCCCGCGATGTGCAGCGCGATGGGTTGGGCGCAGGTGGCGGCGGCCGCGCGGAAGGCCTCCACCAGACGCTGATGGTTCTTGCGCGGCTCGACCGAGCCCACGCTCAGGATTCGCACCGGCCCGTCATGAGGCGCGGGCGGCTCGGTGCAGCGGGTGGCCTCGCGGAACTCGCCCGGCAGCGGGCAGGCGAGCACGCGCCGTTCGAGATCGGGCGTGCGCTCGGGCACCGACTGCAGGAAGGCGATGAGGTCCTGGCGGCTGAACTCCGAGATCGCCAGCACCAGTTCGCTCCGGTTGAGCGCCCGCATCTATGCGGCATGCGCCTCGTTCCAGTGCGGCGGATAGAACTCGCGCATCTTCCAGGGAATGGCGTCGTAGAACACCCAGGCGCTGCGCAACTGGTGCCTGCGACAGAAGGCGCTCACCTCGGCCAGGTCCGGCGCGCCGGGATACACCGTGAGCTCGGGCAGCATCAGCCAGTCACAGGCGCCAAACTGCGCGGGGATGGGCTGCCGCGTCCACCCCTGCACCGGGGGGCCATTCCATCCGGCCAGATGGGCGATCTCCTCGGCACTGGGTTCACGCAGGCAACGGGCCGCCGGATCCCAGCGCACCGGCACGAGCCGCACACCGAGCTCGATCAGGCCGCGGGCCAGGCCGCGCACCACCCGCTGGATGCCGGTGTTGCCAGGATGGGTGCAGGTGTGCTCGATGCTGAAGTACACCGTGCCGATCAGGCGCCGCGCATCGCTGGCCTCATCGAGCAGCCGGCTGACCGTCTGGCCATAGTCTGACCAGGTGCTGATCGGGCGGCTCACGGCCTCGCTGCCGAGCCGGGCGAGCAGCGCGGGGTCATGGACGAGGCGCTCCAGCGCCTGGCTCAGTGCCTGCGGGCTGCGGGTGTCCACCATCAGGCAACCGCCGCCCTCGGCCACCTCGGCCATTGCCCCGAAGTCTGCGCACACGCAGGGCCGCCCCCGCCACAGGCTCTCGAGGATGGGCAGGCCGAAGCCCTCCTCGACCGACGGGAACACCGTGAAGGCGCATTGCTCGAAGATCTCTGACACCGCCTCGTCGGGCAGGTGCGAGAGCAGGCGGATGGCCGGGCAGCGCCGAACGATCTGGTTGAGTTCGGGCGCCACCGCCGGGTGCAGGTTGCCCACCAGCGCCAGTTGCCAGCCGCAATCGGGGTGCCGCTGCAGCAGCTGCTCGAAGGCTTGCGCCAGCGCGAGCTGGTTCTTGCGCGGGTCGATCGTGCCCAGGGACAGGATCAGGCGGCTGCCCGCGGCCGCGGGCGCCTGCCCGCGCGGTCCGGTCATGGATTCGCCCGGCAGGCTCACCGGCCGGATCAGCGGCAGCGAGCCGGGCCCGGCAGCCTCGTGCAGGCGGAAGAAGTGCTGCAGGTCTTCGCCCACATAGTTGGAGATCGGCAGCAGCAGATCGGCCAGCAGCAGCTGCTGCATGTAGGTCTCGTGCACGGCGGCCGAGCCCCTGAGCTCGGCGCGGCGCAGCGGAATGGCGTCGTAGAACACGAAGGCCGCGCGCAGCCCGAGCTGGCGCGCCGCGGTGAGCACGCCCAGCGTGGTGGGCGCCTCGTGGAAGGTGATGTACGTGACCTCGGGCACCAGCAGCCAGTGCGCGTCCTGGGGCCGGTGTGCCGGCACGCACAGCGACGGCTCGCCGGGCTTCGGGTGCCGGGCCATGGCGACCTCGGACAGTAGCGGGCCGTTCCAGCGGGCCAGGGCGGCGAGCTCATCGCGGTCGAGCAGCAGCAACTGGTTGGCGGCCGGATCCCACTTCACGAACACCGCCTGTTCACCGCGCTCGAGCAGCGCCTTGCCCAGACCCCGGGTGACCCGCTGCACGCCGGTGTTCACCTCGCAGCGGTGGGTGTGATCGACAAAGCAGTAGACGATCCGTTCACCCGCCGGCAGCGGGCGATCGATGGCATCGGTGGTGCTGGTGCCGGCGGGCGCCAGCCAGGGCTGGGCCAGCGGTGCTGGCAGGGTCGCGATGGTCTGGGCAGGCACCGTGGGCGCTGCTGGGGCGCCGGGCCTTCTTGCCCGGGCAAAGCCGCGCAGGTGGGCATCGAGCTGGGGATGCAGCGAGGCCGCGCGGGCGATGAGCGGCTTGACTGCCGGCACCGCCCGCGCCACGGCCAGGCCGCCGCCGAGCAACGCGCGGCCACCGCGACGAACGACCGAATCGCGCGGCGCCCGCAGGGCGCTGCCGGCCAGTTGCCGCACCCGCAGATTGCCCTGACGCAGCGGCTCGGTCAGGCGCCAGGACAGGCTGCGCAGCGTGCGCTGCAGCTCGTGCTCGAGCGCGGCCACGCGATTGTGCAGCTGGCGCACGGTGCTGCGCTCCTGGCTGAGTGCCTGACGGGCGTTCTCGAGCTGGGCGCGTTCCTGGTCGAGCGTCTGCTGCAGCGACGTCAGCCGCGCCTGCTCGGCGCGCAACTCGCCACCGAGCGCATCCAGTGAGGCGCGTGTGGATGCGATCTCCGCGCTGAGCGCTTGCTCGGCCTGGCGCAGCGCCTCGCACTCCCGAGCCAGCGAATCGGCGCGCTGGTGGATCTGGGCATCGGCATGGCGCACGATGCCGTCGAAGAAGTTGGGCGGCAGTGACAGTGCCGGGGCCAGCTGGTCATGATGCTCTGCGGCCACGTAGAAGCGGTTCAGGCCGTCGAAGTACACGAAGCGATAGCCCTTGCCGGTGAGCTCACCTTCCCAGGCCTGATGCACCTGCACCGTGGAGTTGGGCGCCGTGGCCTCGACCACCACCACCCAGGGCCGCCATCGCTGGAGATCAAAGCCGCGCAGCACGGCCAGTTCGGCGCCTTCAACATCGATCTTGAGAAAGTGGATCTGGCTCACCCGGTGCTCTTCGCAGACCGAGTTCAGGGTGCGTGCGGTCACGCGGTGTGCGTCCACCGGGAACCCGCGCTGCTGATGGTCCTGGGCCACCTCGGCCACCAGCGTGGACATGCCGGTGTTGGCCACCTCGTGCAGAACCACGCTTCCCTCGGTGTCGCTGATGGCCACCGGGAGATTGATGTCCTCGGGGCGCTGCGCGGCCAGTCGCGCATGCCAGTGCGGCGAGGGCTCGATGTTGATGCCGCGCCAGCCCCGCTGATAGAAGGCCTGCGTGACCGAGTCGTTGACCGGGTCGTGCGCGCCCACGTCGATGTAGAACCCGTGCTCGACCGCGCGCAGCGCCCGATACAGGGTCACGTCCTCATAGTTCTGCGCGTACGAAATGAAGCTCATGCCGACTCGATGGTGATGTCCGGCGGCACCCAGGCTCTGCCGACGAAGACCGGCATGTCCAGGTTGGCGACCGAGTAGCTCCCCGGCCCGACATGTATCGGAGAGTGTGCGCGGTCGGTGATCAGCGATCCGGGCACGGGGGAATCAATGGAACAATGAAGTGGCGGTATGCCCAGGCGCTCTTGAACAGTCCCAGCAAGGTGGTTTCCTTGGCCCCAAGGGTTCAGGAGCCGCTATTCGGAATCCGGATCAGGCCGCGCGGTAGAATCCGGACCAACCCGCGATTGTAGCCGATCGGTCATTTCCAGCCGCGCTTGCTCAAGCTCTCCATCCTTCACCTGCTGCCGCCACTGGTCGCGCTGGTCATCACCTGGCGGGCCCTGGCGCACATGCGCCGCGGCCGCATCGCCCGCGCCCTGCAGGATCTGCCCAACGCCCGCTCGCTGCATGCCCAGCCGGTGCCGCGCATCGGCGGGCTGGGCATCGCGGCCGGGTTGGCCGCGGCGGCTGTCGCCCTGCCGCTCACCGGCCTGCCCGTGGGTGGCGGCTGGCGGGCGCTGGCGCTGGGCTATCTGGCGCTGGTGCTGCTCTCGATGGCCGATGATCGTCGGCCGCTGCCGGTGGCCATCCGCCTGCCCGTGCATCTTGGGGTCTGCGCCGCGTGGCTCTGGGCGGCGGGCTTGCCGCTGGCCTGGCTTGCGCCGCTGGCCCTGGGGCTGGCCTGGTGCGCCAACTTGTTCAACTTCATGGACGGCGCCGATGGCCTGGCGGGCAGCATGGCCGTGTCGGGCTTTGGTGCCTGCGCGGTCGGCGGCGCATTGGCTGGCGATGCCACCCTGGCGGTGGCCGCGGCCAGCGTAGCGGTGGCGGCCCTGGGCTTTCTGCGCTTCAACTGGCCCCCTGCCCGTCTCTTCATGGGTGATGCCGGCTCGGTGCCGCTGGGCTTCGCGGCGGGCGCCATCGGGGTGATGGGCGTGCGGCAAGGCGTCTGGTCGCCCGCCTTCCCGCTGATCGCGTTCTTTCCGTTCGTCTTCGACGCCAGCTTCACCCTCGCACGCCGCATGCTCACCGGCCAGCGCTTCTGGATGGCCCACCGTGAGCACCTTTTCCAGCGGCTGGTGCTGGGCGGCATGAGTCACCGCGCGCTTGTCCGCAGGGCGTGTCCGCTGATGGCCGCATGCGCGCTGCTGGCCTTGCTCACCCGCGGGCAGCCGGCACTGGCCTGGGCGGTGCTGGCGGGGCTGTGCGCGGGCGGTGGCGGCCTCGCCTGGGCCATCAGCCGGCGCCCGGCGATGAGCCGGCAGTCCGGTTGACCGCCACCGCCAGCACCAGCCAGCCCGCGATCAGCGCCATTCCGCCCACCGGCACCAGCGATCGCAGCGCCTGAAAATCCAGCAGCGCCCGCGCCAGCAGGTTCCAGCTGAAGAGCATCAGACCACCCTGCATGAGCACGCCCGCGGTGATCAGCCAGCGTGAGGCCCGCGGCCGGGCCAGCAGGCCGATCACCAGCAGTGCCGGCACGTGCCACATCAGCAGCGTGAGTGCGGGCTGCGCCATCGGGCCGGTCGCGGCCAGAGGCCCGTGGGCCAGGGCCGCCGACAGGGCCACGCAGGCTGCACCCTGCAGCGCGCCCAGGCTGAGCAGGATGCGTGTCATGGCAGGGGGTTTGATCAAGTCCTCGGGCATCAGGGGCTCCTGGCGGCTGGGAGCGTCATGCTCGCAGAACCGCATCCGGAACGCCCGCATTGACCGGCTCCGCCTTCATCCACAGAATGCCCCGGCCGGCATCGGCCCGGCGTCACGGAGCATCATCATGAATACCCATACCCCTGATTCCCGGCGCCGCGGCGTCGTGCTCGGCATGGCGGCCTCGCTCGCCGCACCCGCCATCGTCTCGGCCCAGGCCCGCTGGAAGCCCGAGAAGCCCATCGTCATCTACAACCCCTTTGCGGCAGGCGGGGTCACCGACATCCAGCTGCGCTTCATGGCCGACAAGGTCAGCCGCATCCTCGGTCAGTCGGTGCTGGTGGAGATCAAGGCGGGCGCGGCCGGCACGCTGGCGCCGGCGCAACTGCTCAATGCCAGGCCCGACGGCCATCAGCTCGCCTGCATGAGCATCAACAGCCTGCGCTACCCGCACTACCAGCAGGTGGCCTGGCATCCGCTGCGCGACTTCACCTACATCTGCGGTCTGTCCTCCTACACCATGGGCATCGTGGTGCGGGCCGACTCCCCCTGGAAGACCATCGAGGATCTGATCGCCGCCGGCCGCAAGGAGCCCGAGAAGTACACCTACGGCACCAGCGGCGTGGGCGGCAGCGGCAACCTCTTCATGATCGAGATCGATCAGGCCACGGGCGCGAAGTTCACCCACGTGCCCTTCAAGGGCGGCGCGGAATGGACGCAGGCGCTGCTGGCCGGCCACATCGACTTCCTGGCCGACGCGGCCCAGTGGGCGCCCTTCGTGGATGCGGGCCAGTTCCGCATCCTGGCCATGGCCACCGAGCAGCGCATCCCGAAGTACCCGCAGGCGCCCACGCTGCGCGAGCGCGGCATCAACGCCATTGCCCACAGCCCCTACGGACTGGTCGGCCCCAAGGATCTGCCGGCGCCGATCGTGCAGACGCTGTATGACGCCTTCAATCAGGCCACCGATGACCCCGGCCTGCAGCCGATCCTCGACCGGTACATCCAGGTGCCCTGGCGGCGCAATCCGGCCGAGTACCGTGCCTACGCCGAGCAGTACTTCAACACCATCAAGCCGCTGCTGATCCGGTCGGGTCTGGCCAAGGGGTGAACCGGTGGCCGCGGGCCTCGCGGTCTGGACCATCGCCCCGGCGCTGGTGGCCTGCGTGGGCGTGGCGCCCATGCAGTGCCTGCAGTACCAGGAGTCGCCTGGCGGCCCCTGGCTCAATTTCTACGGCGCCATCGAGGGCTTCCGCTTCGTGCCGGGTGAACGGGCCGAGGTGCTGGTTCGGTTCCATGCGGTGGATCGCCCGCCGGCCGATGGCGCCTCGCGCCGCGTGGTGCTGGTGCGTGAACTGAGCCGCGCGCGGGTGCCGCCCGCCGCGCCCTGAGCGCGCCGACCTTTTCACATCAGGAGTCTTCTCATGAGCATCGAGATCTCGCTGGCCGGGCGTGTGGCGCTGGTCACCGGAGGCAGTCGCGGCATCGGCCGGGCGATCGCCCTGCAACTCGCCCGCGCGGGCGCGGACATCGCCATCAACTACCGGCGCGACGAGGCTGCCGCCCGCGAGGCCGTGGCCGAGATCCAGGCGCTGGGCCGGCAGGCCCGCGCCTACGCTGCCTCGGTGGAGAGCCGCGATGAGGCACATGCGCTCGCGCAGCAGGTGCTGCGCGACTTCGGCGCGGTGCATGTGCTGGTCAACAACGCCGGCATCAGCAGCCGCGGCCAGAAGGTCACCGACACCGATCCCGGCGAGCCCGAGCGGGTGATGGCGGTGCATGTCTGGGGGCCGTTTCATCTGTGCCAGGCGCTGGTGCCGCAGATGCGTGGCCTGGGCCGTGGCGATATCGTGATGATCTCCAGCGTGGCCACGCGCCGCTTCGCGGCCAACGGCGCGCCGTATTCCATGGCCAAGGCGGCCATGGAGGCACTGGCCGTCACGCTGGCCAAGGAAGAGCGCGGCCACGGCATCCGCACCCATATCGTGAGCCCCACGCTCACCGATACCGAGATGGGCCGCCGCCTCGCCCGCGCCCGTGGCAGCGCCGACATCCGCACGCTCGATGCGTCTTCGCCCTTTGGTCGGGTGAGCGTGCCCGAGGATGTGGCAGCCGTGGTGGCGTTCCTGGTGTCGTCTGCCAACCCCTATGTCAACGGGCAGAACATCGCGGTGGACGGCGGCGGGCTCTGATCGCCATCACGGCACCCAGGTGAGGGTGAGCTGCGCGCTGCTGTCGCGGTACTCCTCGGTGAGGCGCGTGAGCGCGCCCGCAGTGCTCATGCGGTAGGTCTCCACGGTCACCGAGGGCGGTGAACCATCGGCATGGGCCGCGGTGCTGGTGATGCGGAACAGGGCGGTGTCACCGCTGTCGGGCAGCACGGCCCAGGCAACCGTCGTGGTGCCCAGCAGGGTGGTGCGGGCGCTGCTGTCGTAGCGCGTGAAGGTGAACAGCGTGCCGCTCTCATTCACCTGGGCCGTGGTCGGAATGTTCGGCTTGCCTGACACCACCGCATAGTCGCCGGAACCCGTGCTGCCCACGGGCATGAAGGCGGCGTCCACATAGAGCTCGGTGGTGCCGCCGTAGGGTACGGTGCTGCCCCCCACGGTGAGCGTGCCGCTCACGAGCGAGGTCTTGCGCTGGGCGGGCTGCGACTCGAAGCTCGCCGCCTGCAGCGCGCCGATGCTGGCGCTGCCGGTGCTGTTCACGGCGGTGCCCTGCACATTGCCCGTGATGGTGTAGCGGAAGATGCCCGCCTCCTGCAGGTAGTTGAGCCAGCCCTGCCAGGTGGCATACGAGGTGGTCGCGGGCGGCGCTGTGCCGGCATCCGAGCCGCCGCCGCCGCCGCAGGCGGCGAGCCACAGGCTGAGGGCAAGGGCGGCGGCGAGGTTGAATCGGCGGCGGATCATCGCGGCTCCTGATCGGGTTGGGCTGCCTGTCCGATCATCCCGGTGGGGGCCCTGTCCGGCCTTGCGTGGGCGCAAGCCGCGTCCACGGGCGCTTGCGCGCCGCGTCGCGCGGATGCGCGACAATCGCGGCCGGTGCCTGTGCAGGGCACGCACTCCCACAAGGCAAGCCCATGAAGATCCTGCTGACCGGCGGCGCCGGCTACATCGGCAGCCACACCGCGGTGGCCCTGCACGAGGCCGGCTTCGAGCCGGTGCTGCTTGACGATTTCTCCAACAGCCACCCGGCGGTGCTCGAGCGTCTTGCCCGCCTGATCGGCCGGCCGCTGCCGCTGGAGCGCGGCAGCGTGCTCGATACCGACTGGCTGGAGGCGGTGCTGCGTCGCCACAGCCCGGCGGCGGTCATCCACTTCGCCGGCCTCAAGGCCGTGGGCGAGAGCGTGGCGCAACCGCTGCGCTACTTCCGGGTGAACATCGAGGGCGCGCTCAGCCTGATGCGCGCCATGGAGTCGGTGCACCTCGGGGCGCGCTCACCGGGCCCGCCGGTGCTGGTGTTCTCGGGCAGCGCCACCGTCTATGGCGACCCGGCCCATGTGCCGATCACCGAAGACTTTCCGCTCAGCCACACCAACCCCTACGCGCATTCCAAGCGGGTGATTGAGGAGATGCTGCAGGCGGTGCGGCTGGCTCAGCCCGCCTGGCGGGTGGGGGTGCTGCGCTACTTCAACCCGGTGGGCGCGCATCCCAGCGGCCTGATCGGCGAAGACCCCACGGGCGTTCCCAACAACCTGATGCCGTACGTGGCGCAGGTGGCGGTGGGCCGTCGCCCCGGTCTCACCGTCTTTGGCAACGATTACCCGACACCGGATGGCACCGGCCTGCGCGACTACATCCACGTGCAGGATCTGGCCTCCGGCCACGTGGCGGCATTGCGCGCGCTGCTCGAGCGCGGTGAGAGCTTCACCGTCAACCTGGGCACCGGCCGCCCCAGCAGCGTGCTGGAGGTCGTGCGCGCCTTCGAGCGCGCCAGCGGTCGGCCGGTGCCGGTGCAGATCGGGCCGCGACGGCCGGGCGACATCGCCCGCTGCTGGGCCGACCCCTCCCTGGCCGAGCGCCTGCTTGGCTGGAGGGCGAGTCTGGGGCTCGATGCGATGTGCGCCGATGCCTGGCGCTGGCAGAGCGGGAATCCGGCAGGGTATGCGGGGTAGCGCGGTGGCTCAGCGCAGCGCGTACCAGGCGCGCCCGATCATTTCCCGCCAGGCGATCTCCGTCTTGCGGAATTTCTCCGCCCGTGGAATCAGGCTGCGCACCGTGAACTCCTCCGCGGCGTCCACCTGATAGTCCACCCGGAACGGCGTCACCACCAGCCCGGTCTCCTGAAAGAGCTTCAGTGCCCGTGGCATGTGAAAGGCCGAGGTCACCAGCAGCACGCGCGTACGAGACTTCTGGCGCAGCAATTCCGCCACCGCCTGGGCCTCGGCCTCGGTGTTCACCACCTTGCCGGTGGTGTGCAGGGCGATCTCGGGAACCCCCAGCTTGCGCGCGTAGCGCATGAGCACCTCGCCCTCCGGCGGGGCACTGGGTGCCCAGGGCAGCCAGCCCCCCGTGAACACCAGCAGCGGCGCCTTGCCGGCCTGATACAGGGCGATGCCGCCCCAGAACCGGTCACCGTCTATCCACTCGCTCACCGCCGCTGGCCCCGGCGCTATGTCGCGGCCTTCGCCGAGGACCACGATCGCATCGGCCGACGGCATCTCGGCGGCCTCCAGCCGAGGGCCACCACCCTCCACCCAGGTCATGAGCGCGTCCGAGACCACCGGCGTGCAGCACAGCCAGAACAGCGCCAGCGCCGTCCAGAGCGGCCAGCGCCGCCGCAGCAGCAGCCCGGCCAGCAGCAACAGGATCACCAGCCCGGTGGGCAGTATCAGTACCGGCAGGATCTTGTGAAGGTAGATGCTCATGCCGGTACGATAGCAGCGGCCGTTGGCCCCATTGCCCCGTCCCCACTGTCTTGCCTCAGGAGTCGTTCACGATGCATCGCCGCCAGGTCCTGCTTGCTGCCGCCGCACTGGCGGCGCCCGCGCCCGCCGCCCTTGCCCAGGCGTATCCGGCCAAACCCATCCGCTTCATCATGCCCTACGCGCCGGGCGGCAGCTCGGAGATCCTGGCCCGACCCATCGCGCAGGAACTCACCCGCAATCTCGGGCAGTCGGTGTTCATCGATTTCAAGCCGGGCGGGGGCACCACCATCGGCGCCGATCTGGTGGCCAAGTCGGCACCCGATGGCTACACCCTGGTGATGATGCTCTCGGCCCATGCGATCAACGCCACGCTGATGCCCAAGCTGCCCTATGACACGGTCAAGGACTTCGCGCCGATCACCATCGCGGCCACGCTGCCGTTGGTGGTGGTGGTGCCGGCCCAGTCGCCCATTCGCAGCTTCCAGGACCTCATCGCCACGGCCCGCGCCAAGCCCGGCAAGCTCACCTTCGCCTCGGCCGGGCCGGGCAACACCAGCCATCTCTCGGTGGAGTACCTGAAGTCGCAGCTCGGTCTGGACATGATCCACGTGCCCTACAAGGGCAGCGGGCCGGCCATCGTCGGGCTGCTCGGGGGCGAGGTGGACTTCATGTTCGACTCGCTTTCGTCCTCGCTGGCGCAGATCAAGGGCGGCAAGTTCCGCGCGCTGGCCATGGCCTCGGCCCGGCGCTCGCGCATCCTGCCCGAGGTGCCCACGGTGGCCGAATCGGGCGTGCCCGGCTTCGATGTGTCGGTGTGGTACTCGGTGCTGGCCGCCGCCGGCACGCCGGCGCCCATCGTGCAGCGCCTGCACGCCGAGATCGTGCGTGCCATGAAGTCTCCCGAAGCGAAGGAAAAGATCGAGGGCTTCGGCTACGACATCGTCGGCAGCACCCCGGCCGAGGCCGATGCCTTCATCCGCGCCGAGATCACGCGCTGGGCCAAGGTGGTGAAGGAGTCAGGGGCGACGGTCAACTGACGCCCCTGATCCGGCCTGCGTGCGCAAGCCGGATGCATTCGCCGGAGCCGCCTCGCGGCGGCCCCGGCCGGGGCTTCAGACCCCGATCTTGTTGCCGTCGGTGCGGGTGATCACGATGGTGGCCGAGCGCGGGCGGCCAGCCACGCCGTAGCCCTTGTTGCCCGGCCACTGGCTCTCGTAGGTGAAGTCGGCCGCGGTACCCAGCGCGGCGGTGTTCTCGCCAGGATGCTGGATGCACACGAACAGCGTCTTGCCATCCGGAGTCTCGGTCAGGCCCGTCACCTCGGCGCCCTTGGGCGCCACCAGGAACCGGCGCAACCTCGCCTCGCCCAGGGCAGCGCCCAGGAAGGTCTCCTGCGTGCCGGTGACCGTGGCGCCGCTCACCACCATGCTGTTCTTCACCGTGACCTTGCCGCCATCACCCACGCTGCCCGGGATCGCCGCGAGCAGCATGCAGTTGGTCTCGTCGGTGAAGGCACCGTCATCGGTCTGGATCCAGCAGATGCCGGTGGACTTGCTGAACCACAGGCCATCGGGCGACGAGAACGCGTTCTTCGCGGTGAGCCCCGAGAGGTTGTGATCAGCGGTGTCGTCCTCGGAGCCGAACAGGAAGATGTCCCACACGAACGCCGTGGCGGTGGACAGCTTGCCGTTCTCCTTGAAGCGGATGATGTGGCCGTTGGGGTTGCCCGAACCCTTCTTGCCGTCGATGTCGGTGTAGGCCCGCGGGTTGGCCGCATCCACCTTGGTGGGGGTGCGGTTGGAGGCGTTGTTGTTGGTCAGGGCGAAGTAGATCTCGCCGTTGGCCGGGTTGACCGCACCCCACTCCGGGCGATCCATCTTGGTGGCGCCCACCGCATCGGCCGCATGGCGTGCATTGATCAGCACATCGGCCTGGTTGGCGAAGGCATAGGCACTGTAGCCGCTGATCTTCGGGTCGGTGATGGTGAGTTCCAGCCACTGGCCGGTGCCATCGGCATTGAACTTGGCAGCGTACAACTTGCCCTCGTTGAGGTACTTGTCGCCCGCGGCCAGACCGCCGCCGATGTCGGCAGCGTCCCAGTTGGCGGCACTCACGAACTTGTAGATGTACTCGTTGCGGCTGTCGCAGCCCATGTAGAAGGCGAGCGGCTTGCCGGCTTCCGGGATGCCGCAGACCGCGGCTTCGTGGGCGAAACGGCCCATCGAGATCCGCTTCACCGGCGTGCTGCCGCTCAGGGGATCGATCTCCACGTTGTAGCCGAAGGTGTTCGGTTCCTGGCGGAAGTCTTCGGTGGCACTGGCGCCCATGGCGGAGACATTCCAGCGGGCGAAGCGGTCATCGGCGGGGTCGGGGGTGTGCCAGCCCTGGCCGAGTCCGGTGGTGGCCGAAGCAGCAAGCGGCGCGCTGGCCACGCCATAGCGGGTGCGCGACGCGATGGTCTTCGCATCCACCGCACTGGAGCCCTTGGGCATCGAGAAGTAGACCGCCCAGTTCTCCTCGCAGGCGAGGTAAGTGCCCCACGGGGTGATGCCATGGCCGCAGTTGTTCAGCGTGCCACGGCTGGTGGCGCCGGTGGGGTCGAAGCGGGTGGCCATCATCGCGCGAATGGCGCTCAGGTGCGCGGCCGGCCCGTCGATGCGCATCGGGGTTTGCGCGGTGATGCGCCGGTTGTAGACCGAGTCCGCCACGTACCGCCAGGTCGACCCCGAGCGCGTGACCTCGGCAAGGCTGACACCATGGTGGTTGATTTCCTTGAGCACCTCCAGCGAGGGCCGGTTGCCCAGATCCCAGTCGCCGAACTGACTGAATTTCCTGCCGCTGACGCCATTGGAGGTCTGGCCGCGCGGATGGAAGAAGTGCGCGTCGGCCGAGCTCTCGTGGTTCACCGCGAGCACCGCACGGCCGGTGTCGGCCGTGGTGTACTTGCCGTTGCTGCCGATGAAGAAGAGGTCCATGCCGTCGTGGTGATCGCCCACGCGCTGTGACCAGTCGTCGGTCTCGGTGCCCTTGTTCGAATAGCCGGCGAGTGCGCTCACCAGCCGGTCGCCGGTGGCGTGAACCACGGTGTAGGTGTAGCCGGGCGGCAGTACCACGTCATCGAGCAGGCTCTTGGCCACCGGCTCGAAGCCCAGGCTGGTGCTGCTGGCCTGCGCGGCGTCGCTGCCGCAGGCGCCCATGAAGGGCAGGGTGCCCAGTGCGGCCAGGCCCACGCCGCCGCGGATGAGGCTGCGACGCGAGGGGCTTTTCAGTGACCGCTCGAGCACCGTCTGGAAGTGCTCGTTGCTGGAGGTGTTGTGGACGGTATCGACCTTGTCTGACATGCATTCGCTCCCGATGGGGCCGGCCGCGCTGCGAGAGGGGCGGGCAGGCCGTGGCACGCCGGCGGCATTCCG
This sequence comes from Burkholderiaceae bacterium, assembly GCA_044356115.1. Classification (GTDB taxonomy): domain Bacteria; phylum Pseudomonadota; class Gammaproteobacteria; order Burkholderiales; family Burkholderiaceae_E; genus Quisquiliibacterium. The sequence continues at coordinate 3,184 of JBIKWU010000045.1, read as the reverse complement.
GCGAGGGGAGCTTGCGCGGCCGATGTGTCGGCCGCATGGCAGAAAGATGGCAGCGCGATGACGGCGCGCGGTGCGCGTGGCACCGCCGCGCGGCGCCTGGCGTTCAGCGCTCCGCCAGACTCATGGTGCGGGCCAGTTCGCGATAGCGCGCGAACTCCGATTCGATATGCCGGCGCAACTGCTCGCCGCTGCCGGCCACGGTCTCGGCGCCACCCTGGCGCTCGTTGTAGGCGGCGAATTCCGGCGATCGGATGATCTCGAGCAGCACCTCCTCCACCCGCCTGGCCACCGGCTCGGGCACCTTGGCCGAGATGCCGTAGCCCACCCAGACCATCAGCTCGAACGGGATGCCCAGCTCGCGCGCCGTGGGCACATTGGGCAGGAAACGGTGGCGGGTGGGGCTGGTCATGGCCAGCGGCCGCAGCTTGCCGGCCTCGATCAGCGGCATGGCGCCGCCGTGATCGGTGATGGCCACGTCGATGTCGCCCGCGATCACGTCATTGTTGGCCTGACCCGCGCCCTTGTAGGCCACATGGATGAACTCGGCGCCGGTGACCTTCTGCAGCGACAGGCCGCCGATCCGGTAGTGATGGCCATAGTTGGACATCTTCACGGTGTTGGGCCTGGCGCGCGCCTCGGCGACGAGCTCGGGCAGCGTCCTGAAGCGGGAGTTGGCGCCGGTGACGATCACCGAGTAGCTGCGCGACTGGAACGCCACCGGCCGCACATCGCGCAGCGGGTCATAGGGCGTCTCGGGCCTGAGCATGGGTGTGAGCACCATGGGCGAGGGCGTGATGTACATGATGGCGTGGCCATCGGGCGGCGCCTGCAGCAGGGTCTGCACGGCGATGATGCCGTCGCCGCCCGGCCGGTTCTCCACCGTGGCCGGCTGGCCGGTGACCTTGGTGAAGCGCTCGGCCACGAAGCGCGTGCCGGTGTCGGCGCCGCTGCCCGGGCCCAGGCCCACGATGAAGCGCGCGGGGCGCGAGGGCCAGGCTTGTGCCCGCGCGGCGCGGGGCAGCGCGAGTCCGCCCAGCGTGCCCAGCCCGCCGAGCCCGGCCGCGATGCCAGCGATGACGGCACGTCGCATGCTCGCCTCAGTGCTCGAACACGATCACGTTGCGCGACACGCCGCCCTTTTTCAGGGCCTCGAAGCCGTCGTTGATCTGCTCGAGCTTGAGCCGGCCGGAGATCAGTTCATCGAGGTGCAGGCGCCCCTGCTGATAGAACTGGATGAGACGCGGCATGTCGATGCGGAAATGGTTGGAGCCCATCGACGAGCCCTGCATGCGTCGCTCGCGCAGGAAGTCGGGCCCGTGCAGCTCGATCTTCGTGCCCATGGGGATCATGCCCACGATGGTGGCGGTGCCGCCCGGGCGCAGCATCTGGAAGCACAGCTCGGCCGTCTGCTTCAGACCCACGCACTCGAAGGAGTCGTGCACGCCGCCGGCGGTCATCTCCATGACGCGCTTGGCAGTGTCGTCACCCGCGACCACGCCATCGGTGGCACCGAAGCGCTTGGCGAGCTCGAGCTTGGCGGGATCCTTGTCGATGGCGATGATGCGGCCGGCGCCGGCGATGGCCGCGCCATTGACCGCCGCCAGGCCGATGCCGCCACAGCCCACCACCGCCACCGTGCTGCCGGGCTGCACCTTGGCGGTGTGGATGATGGCGCCAAACCCGGTCATCACCCCGCAGCCGATCAGCGCCGCGAGGTCCATGGGCATCTCGGGCGTGATCTTCACCAGCGCGTGCTCGTGCACCAGCATCAGCTCGGCGAACGACGACAGGTTCAGGTACTGGTTCAAGTGCTGGCCCTTCCAGCTCAGGCGCTTGGCCGCGCCGGGCAGCATCTTGACGTCGGTGTTGGAGCACAGGCTCATGCGGCCGGTGATGCAGTACTCGCAATGGCCGCAGAACACCGACAGGCAGGTGATGACATGGTCGCCCGGCTTCACGTAGGTGACGTCGCGACCCACCTTCTCGACGATGCCCGACGATTCATGACCCAGCACGGCCGGCGCGGGCCACGGCCACTTGCCCTCCATGAAGTGCAGGTCGCTGTGGCACAGGCCGGCCACCGCCGTGCGGATCAGCACCTCCCGGGGACCGGGGTTCTCGATCTGCACGTCCTCGATGGTGAGGGGCTGGTTGGGCGCGTGGAAGACAGCGGCTTTCATCGGGTTTCCTCGGGGTGTTGGATGGGGGTGGCGGGCGATCGGCTCAGCCGGGGATACGCACCGGCAGGGACGTGAAGCCGTGGATGAAGTTGGAGTACAGGCGTCGCGGCTCGCCGGCAAGCTCGATGCGCGGGAAGCGTTCCAGGATCTCTTCCCAGAGGATCTTCAGCTGCAGCTCGGCCAGCCGGTTGCCCACGCAGCGGTGGATGCCGAAGCCGAAGGAGATGTGCTGGCGGGGCCGGGCGCGGTCGATGATGAAGGTATCGGCCTGCTCGATGGCGTCCTCGTCGCGGTTGGCCGAGAGGTACCACATCACCACCTTGTCGCCCTTGCGGATGGTCTTGCCGCCGAGTTCGAAATCGGTCAGGGCGGTGCGCCGCATGTGGGCCACCGGCGACTGCCAGCGCACGATCTCGGGCACCAGGCTGGTGACCAGCGCCGGGTTGGCGCGCAGCTTGTCCCACTCACCGGGGTGGGTCAGCATGGCGTGCAGCCCGCCCGACATGGAGTTGCGGGTGGTGTCGTTGCCGCCCACGATCAGCAGCACCACATTGCCCAGGAACTCCATGGGCGGCATGGCGCGGGTGGCCGCGCCGTGAGCCAGCATGGACACCAGGTCGTTGCGTGGCGTCTGGGTCTCGCGCTCCTTCCAGAGCCGCTGGAAGTACTCGAAGCACTTCATGAGCTCGGCCAGCCGCTTCTCCTCGGTGTCGATGCCCAGGCCCGACTGCAGATCGGCGGTGGCCACGTCGGACCACCAGGTGAGCAGGCGCCGGTCCTCGAACGGGAAGTCGAAGAGCGTGGCCAGCATCCGCGTGGTGAGCTCGATGGACACCCGCTCCACCCAGTCGAAGGTCTGGTTGCGTGGCAGTTCGTCGAGCACGCTGCAGGTGCGCTCGCGGATGAGGGCCTCCATCTGCGCGAGATTGCCTGGCCCCACGATCGGGCTGATGGTCTTGCGCTGCTCGTCGTGCTTGGGCGGATCGGACGAGATGAACGAGGGA
>JBIKWU010000044.1:0-18862 GCA_044356115.1 Burkholderiaceae bacterium | reverse complement strand
CACCGCGGGCGCGACCCGGGCCCGCGTACCCGCGGTGCGGGTGTCGTTCAAGGGCGCGGTGCAGGCCCGGCCCACCCAGATGCGCGCGGTCTTCGTGGGCGAGGCCACCCGCGCCTGCCAGGCCGTGGTGGTGGGCGAGAACCTGCCCGACGAGGAGGCCCGGTTGTTCCTCGATTCGCTGCGGCTGATCGCGCCGGCGGGCTGAGCATGGCGCATCTGCGCGGGCTGTCCGCGCTCACGGTCTTCGCGTGGTTTGGCGGCGCCTATTTCCTGTCGTATGCGCTGCGCTCCATCAATGCGGTGATCGCCCCGGAGCTGATCGCGCGATTCGGGCTCAGCAACGCGCAGCTTGGCGCGCTGTCGTCGGCGTACTTCCTGTCGTTCGCGCTGATGCAGCTGCCGCTGGGCGTGTGCCTCGATCGCTTCGGGTCGCGGCGCACCAATGCGCTGCTGCTGCTGGTGTCGGCCTCGGGTTGCGCGGTCTTCGGGCTGGCCCAGGGCACCGGGGCGCTGTGGCTGGGGCGCGCGCTGATCGGGCTGGGCGTGGCCGGCGCGCTGATGTCGGCGCTCAAGGGCTATCGCTTCTGGTACCCGCCCGCGCGCCAGGCGCAGCTTGCCGCGTGGATGCTGGTGGTGGGCACTGGTGGCGCCATGGCGGTGACGGTGCCGGTGGAGATGGCCCTGCCGCTGCTGGGCTGGCGCGGCATGTTCGCGCTGGCTGCGGTGGCGCTGACCGCGGTGTCGCTGGGCATCTGGCTGCGGGTGCCGCGCGACGAGGAGCGCTCGCTCGCGCCGCCGGTGCGCGGCCAGCCGATCTGGGCGGGCTATGGCGAGGTGTATCGCAGCCGCGTGTTCTGGCGCTGGGCGATCGCCGCGCTGGCGATGCAGTCGCATTTCGTGGCCCTGCAGAGCCTGTGGGCCGGACCCTGGTTCACGCAGGTGATCGGCATGTCGCCCTCGCAGGCGGCCGGCGCGCTGCTTGTCTTCAATGCGGTGCTGCTGTGCGGCTTCCTGGGCATGGGCTGGCTGGCGCCGCGCTTCGAGCGACGCGGCTGGACGGTGCTGCAGGTGGTGGCGGTGTGCGGCACCGGCTTCATCGGGCTGCAGGCCGCGATCGCGCTGGTGCCGGGCACCTGGGCCTGGCTGCTGTGGCTGCCGCTGGGCGTGATGTCCACCGGCTACACGCTGGTGCAGACCCACGTGGCCATGAGCTTTCCGCCGGCGCTCACCGGCCGCGCCTTCACCGGCTTCAACCTGCTGATCTTCAGCGGCATCTTCCTGCACCAGTGGCTCTTCGGCGTGTCGGTCGACGTGTTTCGCGGCCTGCTCGGCGATACCGCCGCGGCCTTTCGCGCCACGCTGCTGCTGTGGGTGGGCATGCAGACGCTGGCCTTCGCGCTGCTGCTGGGCTGGCGCGCCGCGCCGCGCGCTTAGAATGCCCGCGCAGACGCCCACGCACGGCCAGACGCCCACGCCCATCCCCTCATGATCCGTCTGAGCGAAATCAAGCTGCCACTCGACCACCCCGAGGAGGCCCTCACCGCGGCCGCCGCGGCGGCGCTAGGCGTGCCGGCGAGCGACATCACGCAGCTCACGGTCTTCAAGCGCAGCCACGACGCCCGCAAGCGCCAGCTGCTGCTGGTCTACATCGTGGACCTCACCCTGCGCGACCCCGCGATGCAGACCGCGCTGCTCGCCCGGCATCGCGGCAACCCGCGCATCGGCATCACGCCCGACATGGCCTACCACGCGCCCCGGGTAGCGGCCCCGCCGGGGGAGCCGCGGCCGCTGGTGATCGGCTTCGGGCCCTGCGGCATCTTCGCGGCGCTGGTGCTGGCCGAGATGGGCCTGCGTCCCATCGTGCTCGAGCGCGGCAAGGCGGTGCGCGAGCGCACCCGCGACACCTGGGGCTTGTGGCGGCGTCACGAGCTCAACCCGGAATCGAATGTGCAGTACGGCGAGGGCGGCGCCGGCACTTTCTCGGATGGCAAGCTCTACAGCCAGATCAAGGACCCGCGGCATCTCGGCCGCAAGGTGATGAACGAGTTCGTGCAGGCCGGCGCGCCGCCCGAGATCCTGGTGGCGGCGCATCCGCACATCGGCACCTTCCGGCTGGTGAAGGTGGTGGAGAACCTGCGCGCCAGGATCATCGCGCTGGGCGGCGAGATCCGCTTCGGTCAGCGGGTCACCGATTTCCTGATCGACGACGAGCCGCAGGGCCGGCGCCTGCGCGCGCTGGTGGTCACCGACGCCGCGAGCGGCCGCACCGAGGAGCTCGCGGTGTCGCGGGTGGTGCTCGCGCCCGGCCACAGCGCGCGTGACACCTTCGCGCTGCTGCACGAGCGCGGCGTGTTCCTCGAGAGCAAGCCCTTCTCGGTGGGATTCCGCATCGAGCATCCGCAGGGCATGATCGATCGGGCCCGCCACGGGGCGCATGCGGGTCATCCTGCGCTGGGCGCGGCCGACTACCGGCTGGTGCATCACGCCGGCAATGGCCGCGCGGTGTACAGCTTCTGCATGTGCCCCGGCGGCACGGTGGTGGCCGCGGCCTCCGAGCCCGGCCGCGTGGTCACCAACGGCATGAGCCAGTATTCGCGCAACGAGCGCAACGCCAACGCCGGCATCGTGGTGGGCATCAGCCCCGATGACTACCCGCTCATGCCGCGGGTGGGCGGCCGCGTGCATCCCCTGGCCGGCATGGCCCTGCAGCGCGAGCTCGAGGCCGGCGCCTTCACCCTGGGCGGGGGCAACTACAACGCGCCCGGCCAGCTGGTGGGCGACTTCCTGGCCGGGCGCCCGTCCACGGCCTTCGGCGAGGTGCTGCCCTCGTACAAGCCGGGCGTCACGCTCACCGACCTTGGCGGCAGCCTGCCCGGCTATGCGATTGCCGCCATCCGCGAGGCCTTGCCGGCATTCGGCAGGAAGATCGCCGGTTTCGACCGCCCCGATGCCGTGCTCACCGGGGTGGAGACCCGCACCTCCGCGCCGCTGCGCATCACCCGCGGCGACGATGGCCAGAGCCTGAACACGCTTGGGCTGTTCCCGGCGGGCGAGGGCGCCGGCTATGCCGGCGGCATCCTGTCGGCCGGGGTGGAGGGCATCAAGGCTGCCGAGGCGGTGGCGCGCAGTCTTGCTGGTGCGCTGGTGGCCTGAGCGTGCGCAGGTTGCCACGCACTGCCTGACTGCTGGCCCCGCCCGCTCCGGGCGCCCGAGGTGCGTCGGACGCTGCGCTCAGGGGGGAGCGAGGTTGCCTGCGCCGTGCCCTGGCGGGGACGGCGGTACCGGCTGGGAGGTGGCAGGCGGCAGCGCGCCGTTGGCGAGATGTCTGGCCAGCTGAGGCGCTGCACTGCTCGTGCCCACCAGGCGGAAACTCGCGCCGGCACGAGTGCCGGCGCCAGGCACGCCGGTGTGAATGCGCGTCTCGTCGGTGGGCAGCGCGTAGTCGGGGCCCGGCCTGGGGCCCGGGGGGTAGGGCGTGGCCGGGGTGGCGCGCGCGGGGCCCTCGGACGAGTAGCTCGCCTTGCCGCCGTTGCCCAGCACCCAGCCGCCGGCCACCAGGATCTGCGGATGCCAGTCGGTGGCCATGCCGTTGAGCGTGCCCCGCCGTGACACCAGGCTGCCGGCATTGTCGAACGCGCCGTTGCGATAGCGATGCGCCGCCGCAGCGCCCCGGGTTCGCTCCCAATCGGGGTCAACGAAGCGCGATGCCTTGGCGCCGGTGCGAGCGCCGAGGTTGGGCTCGGTGCGGGCCAGATAGGCGTGCACCGGGGTGTTGATCGGCACGCCGGAGACCGTCACGGTCCAGGCGCCGTGGGGCTGCTGCTGCTGCTGCGGGTTGCCCGGCGTGGCGCGGGTGGGCGGTATGCGCAGCGTCCAGCCGTTGCCGGACGGGGTGGGGGTGACCGTAGCCTGAGTCGGGCCCGAGCCGGCTGGGGGTGCGAGGCTGATAGTGACGCCGGGTGCGGCGGCCGGGATCCAGACCTCGGCGAAGATATCCACCGGATTGTCCGGCGGCACTTGCCAGTGCCAGTTGCGGGCCACACCCGTGCTCACCCATGACACGTGGTGCTGCGTGAGCCAGCTGTTGCCGGCGGCCAGCACGATCTCGAGCCGCACCTTGCCGACGGAGCCATCGTGCTGATCGCACAGCTGGCGGAGACTGCGCTCGAGAGCCGAGGAGCCGTCGTGTGGTCCGGTGGTCGGGCCGTAGCTGATCGTGACCACCACCCGGGGCGTGATCGCGGGATCGGCGCAGGAGACGATGTAGTCGATGCCCTCCAGGATGCTGCCTTCAAGCCAGTTGCCAGTGGCATCGCGCACGCCCGCCTCGGGGATCTGCACGAACACGATGTCGGCCTGGCTCGCGGCGTCCTGGGCCTTTTCCCAGCTGGGGGGCGCCTGATCGGCCCGTGCCACGCGCGAGGACAGGGGCACCTGCCCCGCCATCAGGTCCATCACATGGCTGCCGTGCGCCCATGACCCGGCCAGGCGGGTGAGGCCTGGCGGCATGCCTGGTAGCACCACGCGCTGCGTGAAACCGCCCTCGGCATAGCAACCGTCCTCGTCGAGCCCTCCGGCATGGCGATGGCGGGTGAGCCAGTCGTTCAGGCCGAGCACGGTTGCGGCGCCGCTGATTGATTGGTCGCGCCAGAACTCCAGGCCCCACTGGAAGTCGAAGGGCACGCGGCCGAAGCGCAGCGCGGGAGCGCCACCGACCTGCACCGGCGGGCGGGTGTTCTGGTCCCACAGCGCGAGCACCCGGGTGGCTTGACCCTGACGGAACCGCCAGTGCGCGAAAGGGCAGCCGTCATCGATGACACCGAGCAGCACGGGCGAATTCGCCTTGGGGCGGGCGGTGGCCTCGAGGTCGCTTGCCCAGGGCTGCCCGGCGACGAGTTGCGGGTTGACCGGGAGCACGACCTCGATCTGCGCGGCGAAATCGTCCCAGCGGTCGAAGGCGATCAGGGAGCGCGCGAAGCGATCCGGCGCACGGGCACCGCGCGTGCGCGTGTCGAGCATCACCCGGCAGATGCGTGTTCCCTGGACTTGGCGCACGCGCACCACGGCATCACCGTAGTGAGCGCGCAGTGCCTCCCGGAACGCCTCGCTGGTCTGATCCGGGCGCAGGAAGGCCAGCAGGCAGAGCGTGTCGGCATCGCGCAGGATGCTCAGTACGGGCGTGCTCGCGTCGGCCACCATGCATGCCACCGGGCTGAAACTGGTCGGCGGGCCGCCTCGGGGTGTCGTCATGCCGTCCTCCTGATGGGCGCAGCCGGGTTCTCAGACGAACCGGCCTGTCCACTCGGCGCGGGCCTTGGCCCAGATGTGGTTCAGCAAGGGGGAGCGAAGGGTGTTCTGCGCCTGCGGGGTGACTGCGGTGGCCGAGTAGAGCGCGTGGGTGGCACCGGGGAGCAACGTGCCACCGGCGAGCTGCTGCGCGGGGTCGAAGGGGTTGAAATCGGTGACAGGCACCGCGTCGATCGCGCCTGCCGCCCGGAAGCGGCGACTGGTGAAGCCTGCCGCGCCGCCGCTGCGGGCGACGACATACTCGCCGAGCGCAACGCCCAGCATCCGCCCGGCCATGGTGTCGACCGGGAAGTGCACCCCGGCGATCACCCGGTTGGTGCTGATGCGTGCGGCCTGACGCTGCAGCTGCTCGAACAGGGTGGGTTGCCGGCTGGACGTGGCACCACCGACGCCATACGAAGGGCCGAGCCCCACCAGGCTGGCAAGCACATGCGCCACCGCGTAGGCCTGCGTGGCATGGCCCATGGGGAAGCTGCCATGGCCGGGGGTGCTGATCATCGGCTGCACCTGCGGGTTGAGCTCCACGGGTCGCCATACCCCGAACGCGTGCTTGAACCGCATCTCGGCGTACACGCAGAACTGCAGGGTGAGGTTGATCAGCTCCATGGTCCAGCGTGCGCGGTCCGGGCGGATGAACAGGATCGACGACCAGAAGGCGTACTGCGGGTCGATCTGCGCGAGGATCTCGTTGGCGCGCTCGGCGCGAAGCTCGGCCCAGCTGAGCACCATCGGCAGCTGCTTCTGGAAGGTGGCGAGAGCGGGCCGTTCGATCTCGGCGATGGTGGTGGCCGCGGTGACCCGACGATCGAACAGCCGCACGCCCGTGGTGGTGGGCTGGAAGCCGATGTCGCTGAGCAGATCGCCGAGCACGGTGTAGGCCCGCACCCAGGGCTCCCAGCGCTCGAGCGTGCCGGGGTCGGTGAGGGCTGGCAGGCCATTGGGCTTGCCGTAGGCCTGGTCGTCGGTGGGGTCGACGATGCCCTCGCGGCCGAAGATCAGCGCATTGATCATCACCGGGTTGGCATAGACATCGCCTAGGGTGCCGATGACCGATCCGCCTGCGCCGCCGGCGCCCCCTGCCCCGCCGGCACCGCCTGCCCCCCCGGCGCCTCCCGCACCGCCGGCACCGCCGGCGCCACCCGCACCACCTGCACCACCCGCGCCCCCGGCGCCACCGAACATGCTCATGGGACTCTCCTCCTGCTGATCGAGCTTGTATGAACTCAGAGGCCGTCGGGCAGGCCGGCGGCGGCGAGATGGCGGGCCCATTCGCGCCCGGTCTCGAGATCTGCGTTGGGCATGCGCGCCAGGTAGCGCGACACCGTGAGATGCGGGTCGAGGCTGCGCACCTGCCGCAGTGCGCTGCGGGCCTCGGGCAGCCGGTCTTGTGCCACCAGCGAGATGGTGAGCACCCGCCAGGTGGACGAGTGCATGCGGTTGAGCGCGATCGAGGAGCGGGCGAGCGCCTCGGCCTGGGCGTAGTGGCGCGCCGAGAGTTCGGCCGTGGCGCCGAGCGATTCGAAGTAGTAGCGCTGGGGATCGAGCGGCGAGAGCGCGGTGGCGCGTCGGGTGGCCTCGAGCGCCTCGGCCGCCTCGCCGCGGAAGGCCTGAACGACGCCGAGGTAGAGCCAGCCCAACGCATGGTTGGGGTTGCTGTCGACCGCGAGCTGGCAGCGAGCACGCGCGGTGTCGAGATCGCGCAGCAGGTGGCAGTGGGCGAAGCCCTCGGTGGCCAGCGCGAGCGCATCGGAGGGGTCTCGCTCGAGCGCCGCGCGCGTGGCGGCCATCGCCCCGGCCGCTTCACGGCCGCGGTCCTGCGACCAGCCGCGCGTGGTGAGCAGGACGTACCAGTTGCCCAGCCAGGCATGCGGCGCTGCCACCCGTCCGTGCCGGTGGATGAGCTCGTCGAGCATCTGCCGCGTGAGGAAGAACTCGTCGCGACTGGATCGGTGCATGAGCCGGATGCTGCCGAGCAGCAGCGAGTAGCTCGACAGCGTGGGCAAGGGCTGCGCGAACACCCGCTCCACCTCGGTATCGAACACGGCCTGGTGGGCCGATTGCGCGATGCGATGGGCCAGTTCGCTTTCGGGCTGCAGCAGATCGTTGACCGTGCCGCTGAGCCGTTCGGTCCAGGCGATGCGCCCGCTTTGGGTGTCGACGAGCTCGGCGGTGATCAGCAGCTTGCCTGCCGCGACGACGAAGCTGCCGGTGAGCGCGTACTGGGCGTCGAGGTGGCGAAGGGCCTCGTTGGCGGGATCGTCCCGGCCGGCGATGGCGCTCGTGGACAGACGCGAGATCACCCGCAGGTGCGGGGCCCGTGACAGCCGCCAGATCACGGCATCGGCCATGAGATTGCCGACATCGAGGTAGCCGGCGTCGCAGCCACGGCTGGTGAAGGGGATCACGGCGATGGCCGGGTCCATCTTCACGCCATAGTCGCGCATCCCTGCGAGGGACGGTCGTGGACCGGGCGGGCCGATGCGATACGCACGCACCGGTTCACGGAAGTGCTTGAGCTGGCAGTGCCCGAGGTCTTCGCAGAGCGCATCGAGGCCGGCGGTAAGGCCGTCGCGCGCCGCCGCACTGGCCAGCGTCTGGCCGGGCAGCGCGTGGCTGGCGAGGGCGGCGGCCAGCGCCTGCCGGACCGCCTCGCTGGCGATGGTCTCCCCCGGGCCGCCGAGCGCAGCCAGACGAGCGGCGAGGTTGATGCCGGTGCCGTAGATGTCGAGCTCTCCCAGCCACGCGTGGGAGGCGTTGATGCCTGCCCTGAGCCGCATCTGCCGGTGCTGTGGCAGGCCGGCGTTGAGAGTCTCGAAGTAGGCGTGCATGCGGGCGGCGGCCTGCGCGGCACTCGCGGCGCTGCCGAACCGGGCCATCAGGCCATCACCGAGGCTCTTGACCAGGATGCCGCCGCAACCAGGCAGGATGTCGCTTCGCGCGGTCTCGACGAAGCGGGTCCAGCGGTGCACGCTGCCTTCCTCGTCCTCGATCATCAGTCGCACGGAGTCGACGAGGTCGACGATCAGCACCACCAGGTGTTCGCGCGGGAGGCCTACGCTCGGATCGGCTTGTCCGGTGGCGAGGGCGTCACCCTGAGGTGGGTGGGGCCGGCCATCGGCGATCGGGTCCGTGGCCGCGCTCGAGCGCGCGCTGGCGGGCCGCAGGCAGGCCCAGGGCCAGGCGGTCGTGTCCAGGCACCTGAGCGTCTGCTGCCAGGCGGGCCTGAGGCTGGTCCAAGCCGTCGTGTCCATGAACATGAATCTGCGCGTCTGCTTCTTGCGGTGACAGGCAGTGTAGGAGACGGGGGTGGCAGGTGGTCATCACCCATTTTGGTCAGGCCGCGGGTGCGCAGGCGGGCCCGTGACATCGCGAAATGCGCGCGCGCCGAGCCCCACGCCCGTGACCAGCAGCGCGATGCCGGCGAGTGTGGTTGCATCGGGCGCTTCCTCGCGCAGCAGGAAGGCGTAGGCCAGCGCGGCCAGCGTCTCGAAGACGATGAGCTGGCCGGCCAGCGCGGTGGGCAGTCGCTGGCTGGCGCGGTTCCAGAGCACCGTGCCCAGCCACGATGCCCCCACCGCGGTGAGCAGCATGAGCGCCAGGAAGCGCAGGGGCTCGGGCCCGAGAAGATCGGGGTGCGCGGGCAGCCACAGCATCACCCACAGCGCGGCCGCCAGCGGCAGCGTGGCCAGACCCTGCGCCGTGGCCCAGGTGCCCGAGCCGACCTGAGGGTTGGCCTGCAGCCAGCGCGCGTTGCGGATGGGATACCAGGTCCAGCAGGCCACCGCGCCCGTGGCCAGCAGCGCGCCGACGAGCAGCGCCTGTGCTGATTGGCCCTGCGCGCGCAGCCGCGCCAGCTCGCTGGCATGGACCAGCGCGATGCCCGCCGCCAGCACCGCCAGCGGCAGTGCCAGGCGCTGCCAGGCGATCTCGCGCCGACCGAGGTTGGCGCACACCGCGATCACCACCGGCAGCGTGCCGATGATCATGGTGGGCAGTGGCGCGCCGGCCTGCTGGATGGCGGCCGCGAGCAGCGCGTAGTACGCGAGATTGCCTACCAGCGCGAGGCGCAGCGCCTCGCGCCAGTCGGCGCGTGTCAGGCGCGCGAGGGCCGCGCGATCGGCGAGCGCCAGCGGCAGGGCCACCAGCCCGAAGGCGAGATAGCGCCCGGCGCTGAGCTGCGCGGCCGGGTATCCGGGCAGCAGCAGCGGCACGATGAACACGAGCCCCCAGAGCAGACCCGCGGCCAGCGCGCAGGCCACGCCGGCGGGCAACGCCGGGTTCACGCGGGCAGGCCGGCGAGCGTGTCGGACAGCGCCTGCCCCAGCCGCTCCGTGATCAGGTCGACCTGGGCTTCGTCGATGATGAAGGGCGGCGCGAGCACGATGTGATCGCCACGGGTGCCATCAATGGTGCCGCCCATGGGATAGGTCATGAGCCCGCGGGCCATGGCTGCCTGCTTGAAGCGGGCGTGCACCCGCAACGCGGGGTCGAAGGGCTCGCGGGTGTGGCGATCGGCCACGAGTTCGAGCGCCATGAACAGGCCGCGGCCGCGGATGTCGCCGACATGCGGATGCCCGCCCAGGGTCTGACGCAGGCCGCCGGCCAGCCGCGCGCCCATGGTCTGCACGCGCGCGAGCAGGCCGTCTTGCTGGATGGTGTGCTGCACGGCCAGCGCCGCCGCGCAGGCCACCGCGTGGCCCAGGTAGGTGTGGCCATGCTGGAAGGCGCCCGAGCCGGCCTGGATGGCCTGGAAGATGGGCCGCGACAGCAGCATGGCGCCGATGGGCTGGTAGCCCGCGCCCAGGCCCTTGGCGATGGTGGCGATGTCCGGGCTGATGCCCTCGGGCTCGCAGGCCCACAGCGTGCCGCAGCGGCCCATGCCGCACATGACTTCGTCGAGGATGAGCAGCACGCCGTGCCGGTTGCAGACCTCGCGGATGCCGCGCCAGTAGCCGGGCACCGGCTCGAGCACGCCGGCGGTGGCGCCGCCCACGGTCTCGGCCACGAAGGCGATCACGCGCTGCGGGCCCAGCCGCTGCAGGGTGAGGTCGAGCTCCTGCACCAGCCGCTCGCCGTAGGCGGCCAATGACTCATGGGGCTGCCGGTCGCGGTAGGCGTAGCAGGGCGACACCTGCTCGGTGGCCATGAGCAGCGGCGCGTATTGCCGCCGCCGCGCGGCATTGCCGCCCACCGCGAGCGCGCCGAGCGTGTTGCCGTGGTAGCTCTGCCGGCGCGACACGAACAGCTCGCGCTGCGGCTGGCCGATCTCCAGGAAGTACTGGCGCGCGAGCTTGAGCGAGGCCTCGATGGCCTCGGAACCGCCCGACACGAAGTAGGCGTGCGACAGCCCTGCGGGCGCGTGCGAGACCAGGTGCTCGGCGAGCTGCTCCGCTGCCTCGGTGGTGAAGAAGCTGGTGTGCGCGTAGCTGAGCTGCTCGAGCTGGCGCCGGATGGCCTGGGCCACCACGGGATGGCCGTGCCCCAGGCAGGAGACCGCCGCGCCGCCGCAGGCATCGAGGTAGCGCCGGCCGGCGTCATCGGTGATGAACACGCCCTCGCCGGAGACCGCCCGCGGCGGCAGGTGACTGAGGGCGCGGTGCAGGATGGCGGTCATGGCGGCGGGCCGGCCGGGCCGGGCAGGTCTGGCGGAGCGCCGAGGATAGCCGACTGCCGGTAGTGCACGGCCTCGGCCACATGGGCGGGCTGGATGCCTGCCTGCCCGGCCAGATCGGCGATGCTGCGCGCCACCTTGAGCACCCGGTGCAGGGTGCGGGCCGACCAGTGCCAGCGGCGCGCCGCCTGCTGCAGCAGCGCCTGCCCGGCGGCATCGGCCTGGCAGTGCGCGGCGATGCCATCTGGCGCGAGGCCGGCGTTGACCACGCCCTGGCGGCGCAGGGCAAGCGCCTGGGCGGCCGCCACGCGGCGGGCGGTGGCCGCGCTGCCGGCGGGGCTGCCAGGCCCCTGCCCGGGCGGCGGCTGGCCAAGGAGTGTGTCGGGGCTGACCGCGGTGACATCGATCTGCAGGTCGATGCGATCGAGCAGCGGCCCCGACAGCCGCTGCCGGTAACGCGCGGGCGCGCCGGGCGGACACACGCAGGCCCGGATGCCGGAGCCGTGATGGCCGCAGGGGCAGGGGTTCATGGCCGCCACCAGCTGGAAGCGCGCCGGGTAGCTGGCCTGGCGCGCCGCCCGCGAGAGCGTGACCGAGCCGGTTTCCAGGGGCTCGCGCAGGCCCTCGAGCGCGGCGCGCGGGAACTCGGGCAGCTCATCGAGGAATAGCACGCCGTGGTGGGCCAGGGTGATCTCGCCCGGCCGCGGCGGATTGCCGCCGCCCACCAGGGCAGCCACCGAGGCGCTGTGGTGCGGGGCGCGCAGCGGCCGGCAGGCCCAGCGCGCCGCCGAGAAGCTGCCGCTCACCGAGGCCACGAGGGCGCAGGACAGAGCCTGCTCGGGCGCGAGGGCGGGCAGCAGCCCGGCCAGACAGCCGGCCAGCAGGCTCTTGCCCGCGCCGGGCGGGCCGACCATGAGCAGCGAATGCCCGCCCGCCGCGGCGATCTCCAGCGCCCGCTTGGCCTGGGCATGGCCGCGCACCGAGGCGAGATCGGGCCCCGCGGGCGGGCTGGGCGCTGGCGTGTGGTGGGGCGCGCCGGGCAGCGGCGCCTCACCTTGCAGGTGAGCGCAGACTTCGCTGAGATGACCTGCCAGGAGGGCCTGGCCGCCGGGCAGAAGCCCGGCCTCGGCACCGCAGGCCGCGGGCAGCACGAGTTGCCGGCCGGGGTCTTCAGCCTGCAGGGCGAGCAGCATGGCCAACGCCCCGCGGATGGGCCGCACCTGCCCGGTGAGCGAGAGCTCGCCCACGAAGGCGAGATGCTGCAGGGCCTGCGCCGGCACCTGGCCGCTGGCCGCGAGGATGCCCACCGCGATGGGCAGGTCGAAGCGGCCGGAATCCTTGGGGAGGTCTGCCGGGGTGAGGTTGACGGTGATGCGCCGGCTGGGCACCTGGTGCCCGGCCTGCAGCAGCGCGGCGCGGACCCGATCGGCGCTCTCGCGCACCGCCGCCTGCGGCAGACCCACCAGATGCAGGGCCGGGAGGCCGTTGGCGAGATGGACCTCGACCCGGACCTCGGGCGCCTGCACGCCCACCAGGGCGCGGGAGCGGACGACAGCAAGCGACATGGGGCGGGATGCAGACGCGATGGACCACGGGGCACCCGCGGCGCGGGCGGCCTGCCCGGGCGGGCAGTGCCCCGGCGGGCGATGCCCGAGTCTAGGCCGCGGCGCGACGCCCGAGCGCGCGCGGGCCTCGGCGCCTTGGCTCAGCCCGATGGCCGATCGGCGTGGCCCGCCCTCAGATCTTGAGCCCGAGCTCCCGGATCATGCGCGACCACACCTGGAGCTGGTCGCGCTGGTAGCGCAGCGCCTCGTCGCGGGTGGACGGGATGGGCACCAGGCCCGCGCGGTTGAGCGAGGCCCGTACCTCGGGGTTGTTGAGCGCGCTCACCGCCTCGCTGTTGAGCCGGTCGAGGATCTCGGCCGGGGTGCCGGCCGGCGCGGTGAGCATCCACCACCCCGAAAAATCAGGCGGCGTGGCCACGCCCTGCTCGGCATAGGTGGGCGTGTCGGGCAGCAGCGGGTGGCGGGTAGCCCAGGGCACGGCCACCACCTGCACCCGGCCGCCCCGGATCATGGGCAGCGCGGCCGGCACGTCGCTCACCATGAGGTGCACATGGCCCGCCGCCAGATCGACCAGCGCCGGCGGCGTGGACTTGTACTGCACATGGGCGATGTTCAGGTTCTGGGTGCGCGCGAGGTGACCCATGTACGAGATGCCGCCGGTGTTGCCGCTGGCGTAGCTCAGCTTGCCCGGGTTGGCCTTCACATGGTCGATGACCTCGCGCACCGTGCGCGCCGGCACGCCGGGGGCGGCCAGCAGCACGTAGTTGACCGAGGCCACCAGCGAGGCGAAGACCAGCTCGCGCGCGACGTCGTAGCCGGGGTTGTCGATCATGCCGCCCGGGTTGGCGGCGAGGCCCGAGTTGGTGAGCAGACCCAGCGTGTAGCCGTCGGGGGCGGCCTTGGCCACCATGGCGCAGGCGATCGCGGTGTTGGCGCCCGGGCGGTGCTCGATCACGAAGTTCTGCTTCAGGCCGCGCGACATCGGCTCCACCAGCGTGCGGGCGAGCGTGTCGGTGCCCGAGCCGGGCCCGAAGGGCAGGACGAGGCGGATCGGCTTGCCCGGCCAGGCCTGTGCCCATGAGCGCGCGGGCCCGAGGGCCAGGGCGGCGGGCAGGGCGCCAGCGACGAGTCGACGGGTGCGGTTCATGGCGGTCTCCTGGGGGTGGACGGGCGCGCCGGGCGGGTGGGCCGCGCGAAGCCGACCCACTATAGCGAGACGGCCGCGGCGTGCATTCCGCTTCCGGCGCTATGCTTGCCGGGGCTGTCACGGGAGCGCCGGCATGAGCGATGTGTATGTGGTGGGGGTGGGCATGACCGCCTTCGGAAAGTTTCTGGACAAGTCCGTCAAGGACCTCACCCGCGAGGCGGTGCTGGCCGCGCTGGCCGACGCCGGCATCGGCCGCGAGCGCATCGATGCCGCGTTCTTCGCCAACGCGGCGCAGTCGGCCATGGAGGGCCAGTTCATGGTGGGCGGCGAGATCGCCCTGCGCGACTGCGGCATCGCCGGCATCCCGATCGTCAATGTCGAGAACGCCTGCGCCAGCGCGAGCACGGCCTTTCATCTCGCCTGGACCCGACTGAAGGCGGGCGTGTCCGACATCGCGCTCGCGGTGGGCGCCGAGAAGATGTACCACCCCGACAAGGCCCGCAGCTTCGCGATCTTCGATGGCGCCTGGGACGTGCACCAGGCCGCGGCCAGCTCGCAGGCACTGATCGCGCTGGGCGAGGGCGTGGCGCCGCCACCGGGCCGCGCGCTCGAGAGCGGGCCGCGCAGCCTCTTCATGGATGTCTATGCCGCCCTCGCCCGCTTTCACATGAAGACCTTCGGGTCCACCGAGCGGCAGCTGGCCGCGGTGGCCGCCAAGAACCACTTCCACGCCACGCTCAATCCGCTCTCGCAGTTCCGCAACGACATGAGCATCGACGAGGTGCTGGCCGCGCGCATGATCTCGTGGCCGCTCACGCTGCCAATGTGCTCGCCGATCAGCGATGGCGCGGCGGCCGCGGTGCTGGTCACCGAACCCATGCTGCGTCACTTCGACCGTTCCCGGGCCGTGAAGGTGTGCGCGAGCGTGCTGGCCAGCGGCCAGGCGCGCGACCCGGCGCAGGTCGATCGTCACATCACCCACCTGGCGGCGCAGCGCGCCTACCAGGTGGCCGGTCTGGGCCCGCAGGACATGTCGGTGGCCGAGGTGCATGACGCCACGGCCTTCGCCGAGATCGTGCAGACCGAGAACCTGGGCTTCTGCGCCTTCGGCGAGGGCGGCGTGATCGCCGAGCGCGGCGACACCCGGCTGGGCGGGCGCATCCCGGTCAATGTCTCGGGCGGGCTCGAGCGCAAGGGTCACCCCATCGGCGCCACCGGCCTGGGCCAGATCGCCGAGCTCACCTGGCAGTTGCGCGGCGAGGCCGGGCCGCGCCAGGTGGCCGATGCGCGCTTTGCCATCGCCGAGAACGGCGGCGGCTTCATCGGCTGCGAGGAGGCGGCCGCCTGCATCACCATCCTGGGGCGCGCCTGATGAACACCGCCGCGTTCCTGGCCGCCACCGCGCGCAGCTTCGGGCAGGCGAGCGCGGTCTCGCTCGGCGATCGCCTCATCCACACCTACGCGCAACTGCACGAGCGGGTGGCGCGGCTGGCCGGCGGTCTGCGCCGGCACCCGGCCATCACGGCGGGCGACCGCATCGCGCTGGTGATGAAGAACGGCCCGGCCTACTTCGAGCTGATGTGGGCCGCCTGGCACGCCGGCCTGTGCGTGGTGCCGGTGAATGCCAAGCTGCATCCGCGCGAGGTGGCGTTCATCCTGGAGAACTGCGGCGCGAAGCTGTGCTTCGTGTCCCCCGACCTGGGCATGGATGCGGCCGGCATGGGCGCGCAGCCGCCGGCGCTGGCCAGCATCATCAGCATCGACGACGACGAGTACCGGGCCCTGTGCCGCGCCGAGCCGCTGCCCATGCAGGCGGTGGACGAGCACCAGCCGGCCTGGCTCTTCTACACCAGCGGCACCACCGGCCGACCCAAGGGCGCCACGCTCACGCACCGCAACCTGCGCGCGATGGCGCTGCGCTACTACGCCGACATCGATGCTGTGAGCACCGCCGACACCATGGTGCATGCCGCGCCGATGTCGCACGGCGGGGGCCTGTACTCGCTGCCGCAGATCGCGCGCGGCGGCCATCAGGTGGTGCCCGACTCGCAGGGCTTCGACCCCGCCGAGATGGTCGACCTCATCGGCCATTACCGGCAGGTGTCGTTCTTCGGCGCGCCCACCATCGTGATGCGCATCGTCAACCACCCCAGCGCCGCGCGGCTGCGGGCCGAGCACATGAAGACCCTGTTCTACGGCGGCGCGCCCATGTACCTTGAGGACCTGCGCCGCGCCATGACGGTGTTCCCGGGTTCGCTGCTGCAGATCTACGGCCAGGGCGAGACGCCCAACACCATCACCAGCGTGTCCAAGGCCATGCACGCCGACAGCGCGCATCCGCGCCATGCCGAGCGGCTGAGCTCGGTGGGCATCGCCCGCACCGGGGTGGAGGTGCGGGTGGTCGACCCCGATGACCGCGAGCTGCCGGCGGGCGAGATCGGCGAGGTGATCTGTCGCTCCGAGGTGACCATGGCCGGCTACTGGAACAACCCCCAGGCGAGCGAGGCGGCATTGCGCGGCGGCTGGCTGCGCACCGGCGACCTCGGCTGCTTTGACGCCGAGGGCTTCCTCACCCTGAAGGATCGCGCCAAGGACCTGATCATCTCGGGCGGCACCAACATCTATCCGCGCGAGGTGGAGGAAGTGCTGCTGCTGCACCCTGCGATTGCCGAGGTGTCGGTGGTGGGGCGGCACCACGCCGACTGGGGCGAGGAGGTGGTGGCCTTCCTGGTGGAGCGGCCCGGCCAGCGGGTGAGCGACGAGGAGCTCGATGCGCTGGTGGTGGCGCACATCGCGCGCTTCAAGCGGCCGAAGGCCTACCTGCGGCTGGATGCGCTGCCCAAGAACAACTACGGCAAGGTGCTCAAGACCGAGCTGCGACAGCGGCTGGCGCAGCCTCAGCGGTAGGCGGCGTCACGCGGCGGGGTGGAGAGCATGACCACCTGCGCGCCGCCCGGGCCGGCGACCAGCAGCGGGGCCGGGTCATCGGCGGCCGCGAACAGGCTCTCCCAGGGCGCGAGGCTGAGGCCCTCGTGCACCAGGCTGCCGGCCAGCACGAACACGAACTGCCCCTGCGCGGCCGGGATGTGTGCCGAGCGCAGCGTGGCCCCGGGCGGAAGCTCGGAGGCGATGGCCGCCAGGCCGTCGGCCGCCGGCGCGATCAGGATCTGCTGACGCACCTCGGGGAGCGCGGCCAGGGCGGCCGCATCGGGCACCACGATGGGCCCGGCGGTGGCGTGGCGGCGCGGCCCGCGCAACTGCTTCTCGCCGGCATCGGCCACCGGCACGAACCCGCTTTCGCACACCGGCCTGATGGTGAAGTACTTGATGCCCTGCGGGCCGGAGACCAGCGGCCCGTAGCCGGTGTAGGCGCCCGCGTAGTGCACCGTGACCGGGCCCAGCGGATTGCGCCCGATGGTGCCCCCGCCCTCGACGAAGAGCTGGAACTGGTTCTGCCGATGGAAGTGCGGCACCAGCGTGGTGTTGGGCGGCTGCTCGACCAGGAAGGCCGTGGGCGAGAGCACGGGGTCTTCGCCGCTCTCCATCCACTCGGACTTGTGGAAGGTGTCCTGCATGACCGGCACCGCGCGACGGCGGCGCTGTCCGTGTTCCCTGGTGCCCAGCGTGATCATGTCGGTCTCCCGGATTCGGCCGGCGCAGCGGGGCTGCCGGCGCTGGCGCCGCCGGCGGCGGCCTCCAGTTGCGTGATGCGCGCTTCCAGCTGCTCGATGCGCTGGCGCATGCCGGCCGCCCATTCGGCATAGGCCTCGAGCTCGGAACGGGTGGCCAGGTCGAACTGGGCCAGGCCCTGCTCGAGCACCACCCGCAGCCGGCGCGACAGGTCGGCGGCGGCCGGTGCCTCGGCGACCACCCGCGACAGGCGGTCGAGCAGCGCATCGATCGGGTTGGGTCCGTTCATGGCAGGGTGGGGTCTGGCTGGCGGCGGCCGTCATGCCCCGGGACGCAGCAGGGCGGGGTGCGTTTCCGGCCCAGTCTAGCACCGTGCCGGCGATGCGCGCTCGCCGCCTGGCTCGGTGGGGATCGGGCTCGCGCATCCCGCACGCCCTGGCAGGCGTCGGCCTCGAAGGCCTGCCAGCGCGGATGTCATGCACCAAAACGGGGATCGGGTCTGTGAAGCACCAACATGGTGCGATTTTTGGAGGGAGGGTCGCGAAATGCCGGCGGATCAGGCGCGCCGATCGGGACAGAACGCGTTGGCACGGTAAATGCAAGTCGTTGCTGACCCATCCCCGCCCCGGTGCGGGGCCGCTTTTCACGATCCCATTCACGCCAGGAGCGCCAACCATGAAGAAGCTGATCGCCGCGGCAGGTCTTGCTGCCCTCACCGCAACCCTCCCCAGCCTGAGCGTCGCCCAGGACAAGAAGGCGGCCTCGCCGCACACCTTCACCGGCAACGTGGGTTTCGTCTCCGAGTACCGCTACCGCGGCATCGCGCAGACCAATGGCAAGCCGGCGCTGCAGGGCGGCTTCGACTACTCGCACGCCAGCGGCTTCTACCTGGGCACCTGGGGCAGCAACGTGAGCTGGCTCGCCGATCAGTCCACCACCGCCTCGCCGGTGAGCAACAGCCTGGAGCTCGACCTCTACGGCGGCTACAAGGGCGCGGTGGGCGATCTGGGCTATGACGTGGGCCTGCTGCAGTACCTCTATCCCGGCTCGTATCCGGCCGGCTTCACCAAGCCCGACACCCTGGAAGCCTACGTGGCCGGCACCTGGAAGATGCTGACCCTGAAGTATTCCCATTCGCTGAGCAACACCTTCGGCTACGCGAGCAGCAAGGGCTCAAGCTACCTCGACCTCACCGGCAACTTCGAACTGCCCGCCGGCTTCACGCTGGTGGCCCACGTGGGCATGCAGACCATCGTCGCCGGCGCAGGCCGTGCCAAGGCCGACTGCAGCTACACCGACTGGAAGGTCGGCGTCACCAAGGAGGCGGCCGGCCTGACCTGGGGCCTGTCCTACATCGACACCAACGCCAAGGGTGGTGTCGGCCAGTGCTACCGCAACGCCTACTCACGTGACATGGGCAAGGGCGTGGCGGTCCTGTCGGTCACCAAGACCTTCTGATTCCACCGTCATGAACCAGGGGCCGGTCCGCGCGGACCGGCCGAGAGGGAGATTCCTGTGAAGCTGATCACCGCCATCATCAAGCCCTTCAAGCTCGACGAGGTCCGCGAGGCGCTCTCGGGCCTCGGCGTGCCGGGCAGCACG
>JBIKWU010000043.1:0-18877 GCA_044356115.1 Burkholderiaceae bacterium | reverse complement strand
CACCGTGCCCGCCTTGTGCGCCAGTTGCCCGATGAGGGCGCGGATGAGGGTGGTCTTGCCCATGCCATTGCGTCCGAGCAGGCCCACCACCTCGCCGGGGTTCATGGCGAGGTCGATGCCGAAGAGCACCTGGCTCGGCCCGTAGGCCACCTCGAGCCCGCGCACGCTGAGCAGCGGCTCGCTCACGTCACTGCCTCGTCGCCAAGATAGGCGCTGATCACCGCCGGGTCGGCGCGGATGTCGGCCGGCGCGCCGCAGGCGATCACCCGGCCACCCACCAGCACCGAGATGCGGTCAGCCAGCTGGAACACGGCCTGCATGTCATGCTCGACCAGCAGCACCGTGACGCGGCCCCGCAGGCGCTCGATCAGCGCCACCATGGCCGCCGACTCCTGCGCGCCCATGCCGGCCAGCGGCTCGTCGAGCAGCACCAGTTGCGGGCCGGTGGCCAGCGCGAGCGCCACCTCGAGCGCCCGCTGTTCGCCGTGGGAGAGATCCTCGCTGAGGCTGGCTTCCCGGGCCTCGAGCCCGACCTGCGCGAGCACCTCGCGCGCCTGCGCGACGAGCGCCGTCTCGCGCGCCACCGGGCGCCAGAAAGACAGGCTGGAGCCTCGCGCGGCCTGCACCGCCAGCGCCACGTTCTGGAGCGCGCTCAGGCCGCGGAACAGGCGGGTGATCTGGAAGGAGCGAGCCAGACCGAGCCTGACCCGCCGGTGCGCGGGCAGGCGCGAGATCTCCCGGCCCTGGAACCGGATGGTACCGGCATCAGGCAGCAGGGTGCCGGCGATCTGCGCCAGCAGGCTGGTCTTGCCCGCGCCGTTGGGGCCGATGAGTGCGTGGATCTCGCCAGGAGCCACGCTCAGACTCGCGCCATCGGTGGCCGCCAGCGCGCCGAAGCGCTTGACCAGCGCATTGACCTCGAGCAACGCGGTATCAGGCACGACTCAGTGCCGCGCGCGCGCAGCGGCGCGTCGCCATGAGGCCAGACCAGCCAGACCGCGGGGGGCGAACAGCACAACCGCCAGCAGCAGCCAGCCCACCCAGAACTGCCAGTGGATGGTGTAGAGCGACAGCGTCTCCTCGAGCAGCAGCAGCGCGGCCGCGCCGAGCAGGCCCCCCCAGCGCGAGCCCACCCCACCCAGGATCACCATGACCATCAACGTGCCCGATTGCGTCCAGTAGAGCAGGTTGGGGTTCACGTAGCGTTGCTGGTTGACCATCAGCGCGCCCGCCAGACCGCCCAGCGCGCCACCGATGACAAACAGCAGCAACTGGTAGCGGGCCACCGGAAAGCCGATCGATTCGGCGCGGATCTCGTCGAGCCGGATGGCGCGGATCGCCTGGCCGAAGCGCGACTGATCGAGGCGCTGCAGCGCCACCAGCAGCGCGGCGAGCACCCCCAGCACCAGCAGGTAGAAGTGCAGGTCGTTGCCGAGATCGATGCCCAGCCCGAAGGCCGAGCGGGCTGCGAGGTTCAGCCCTTCATCGCCGCCCCAGGCCTTGATGGAGTTGGCGAGGTAGAACAGCATCTGCGCGAAGGCCAGCGTGATCATGATGAAGTACACGCCCCGGGTGCGCAGCGAGATGGCGCCGATCAGCAGTGCCGCCAGCGCGGCCACCGCGACCGCGGCCGGAAACGCCACCCAGCCGCTGCCCACGCCCGAGACCGACAGCACGGCCACCGTGTAGGCGCCCAGCCCGAAGAAGGCCGCATGCCCGAAGGACACCAGTCCGCCATAGCCCAGCACGAGGTTCAGGCTGGTGGCCGCAATGGCATAGACGCCGATGCGCGCAGCCACGCTCAGGTAGAACTCCTGCCCCAGGGCGAGTGCCGCGAAGGGGAACACCAGACCCGCGCCCAGCAGCAGCAGCGGCCACATCGCCGAGACAGGAGACTGACTCATCCGCGCGCCGGGAACAGCCCCTGGGGCTTGAGAAAGAGCACCGCCGCCATCAGCACATAGACGATCACCGAGGCGATTGCCGGGCCGGCAGCGCTGGCCATCTGCGGCGGCAGGAACTCGCGGAACAGATGCGGCAGCAGCGTGCGACCCAGGGTGTCGACCAGACCCACCAGCAGCGACCCGACCAGCGCACCCCGTACCGAGCCGATGCCTCCGATGACAATGACCACGAAGGCGAGGATCAGGATGTTCTCGCCCATGCCGATCTGCACGGCGAACAGCGGACCGAGCAGCGCACCGGCCACCGCGCACAGCGCGGCGCCGACCCCGAAGACCGCCGTGAACAGCCGCGGGATGTTCACGCCCATGGCCTGCGCCATCTCCCGGTTGGATGCGCCAGCGCGCACCCAGGCGCCGATGCGGGTTCGGGCCACCAGGATGTAGAGCAGAAGCGCGAGCGCCAGACCGACCGCGATGATGAGCAGACGGTAGGCCGGGTACGGCAGCCCCGGCAGGATCTCGACCGGGCCCGAGAGCGCCGCGGGCGCCGACAGCGGCAGATCGGCCCCCCAGATCATGCGCACCGACTCGTTGAGGATCAGGATGAGCGCGAAGGTGGCCAGCACCTGCGAGAGATGATCACGCGCGTACAGGCTGCGCAGCAGCGTCGACTCGATGAGCATCCCCACCACGGCGGTGACAGGAACCGCCAGCAGGATGCCGGCCAGGAATGATCCGGTGAGGCTCACCAGCCAGGCAGCCATGAAGGCCCCGACCATGTAGAGCGAGCCATGGGCGAGGTTGATCATGTCCATGATGCCGAAGACCAGGGTGAGCCCGGCGGCCAGCAGGAAGAGCATCAGACCGAACTGCAGGCCGTTGAGGGCCTGCTCGATGATCAGCAGGGCGGACACGACGCCCTGCCCTCAGGGCATCTTGCAATCCTGCACGTAGGCGTCACCGTGCTGACGGAAGATCGGCTCGCCGAGGGACTTGTTCACCAGACGCCCCTGACTGTCCTTGCCCACCACGCGCAGGTAGTAGTTCTGGATGGGGTAATGGTTGGTGTTGAACTTGAACTCGCCGCGTACCGAGGCGAAGCGCGCGGCGCGCAGCGCCTTGCGCACGGCATCCTTGTCCTCGACCTTGCCCTTGACATCGCGCACGGCGGCATCGATCAGCAGCGCGGCGTCATAGCCCTGCGAGGCGAACACCGAGGGCAGGCGCTTGTACTCCTTCTCGAATTCGGCGACGAAGCGGCGGTTGGCGGCGTTGTCGAGGTCGAGCGCCCAGTGGGCGGCGTCGAACAGGCCGAGCATGGAGTCACCCACCGGGCGGATGATGTCCTGGTCGGAGCCGAAGCCGGGCACGAGCAGCGTGGTGTCGCGCGACAGGCCCGCGGCCACGAACTGCTTGATGAAGTTGATGCCCATGCCGCCCGGCAGGAAGACGTAGAGGACTTCGGGCTTGGCCGCGCGGATCTCGGCGAGTTCGGCGGCGTAGTCGAGCTGGCCGAGCTTGGTGTAGACCTCGGCGGTGATGTTGCCCTTGAAATGGCGCTTGAAGCCCGCGAGGGAATCCTTTCCGGCCTGATAGTTGGGAGCCAGCAGGTAAGCGTTCTTGTAGCCCTTGCGGGTGGCATGCTGGCCCGCGGCCTCGTGGTAGGCGTCGTTGGGCCACGACACCGCGAAGAACCACGGGCTGCAGTCCTTGCCCGCCAGCGGCGAGGGCGCGGCATTCGGGCTGATGTAGAAGGTGCGGCTGCTGAAGGCCTCGGGGACTGCCGCGAGCATGATGTTGGAGAACACCACGCCGGTCATGAAATCGACCTTGTCGCGCTTGATGTTCTTCTCGAAGAGTTGCCGGGCGACATCGGGCTTGAACTGGTCGTCACCGATGAGCACCTCGGCGGGCAGGCCGCCGAGCTTGCCGCCCGAGAGCTTGAGCGCGAGCATGAACCCATCGCGGATGTCCACGCCAAGGCCCGCCGAGGGGCCCGACAGCGTGCTGACCAGGCCAACCTTGATCTTGTCGGCGGCCTGGGTGTCTGGCGCGGCGCCCAGGCCGAGCGCCGTGGCGAGCAGGCAGGCCAGCGCGCGGGCGCGCACCGGCAACGAGGCGGTGGGGAACATCATGGGTCTCCAGAGGGGCAGTGCCGGGCCGACAGGCCGGCCGGCAAACGCGCAGTTTAGCCCAAGCGCAGCCCGTTCAAGCCGCCCGCTCCAGGCCCGCGGCGGAGCCACCGGGGTCATCGGGCCGCTGCCGCGCCGAGCGATTCCAGCGCCGACGTGAGCGGGACGAGATCCAGGCCGTCATCGGCGGCGCGACGGCGCAGGCCGTGCAGTTCCTGCAGCGCGCCAGCCGGGTCCTCGGGAAAGCGCAAGACCGCGTGTACGAGATGGTCGATCGCGTCACCGCCGGGTTGGCGACGCTGCGGCCAGGCGCCGGGATCGTCGGGCCGAGTCTGCCGCAGCAGCAGCGCCCAGACCAGATCGATCAGCCTCGGGTCCCGTGCTGCCTTGCGCAGCCAGCCGACGATCCGCTCGGCCTCTTCCAGATGATCGTCCGCCGCGCAACCCACCGCCAGTCGCATCAGGGCGGCCATGATCGCCGCCGAGGGAAAGTCGGCCTCGACCCGGGCCAGCGTGCGTTCCCGATCGATCGCGATGAAATCGGCCGGATGGCGCAGGGCGCGCAGGCCGGTCTCGATCGCGGCCGCGAGACTGGCCAGCATCGCGGCGGACGCGCCATCGTGAAGCGCCACGCGGGTGCGCGCGAGCACCACCCGCAGCAGCGAGTGCGGGTCGGGTCGGGCGGTCATCGACGACGAGACGGTCATGGAAACCCCTGGCAGCGGTGCGGGTGACCGGCACGCTAGGGCAGCGCGACGCCCGCGGATGTGACGGCGGTCACGCACCACGACATGACCCGGGTTTGCCCCATCCGGGTCAACCCGGTCCGGGTTCGTCGCAGCTTGGCGCTCTTGCTCGACCCTGCTGACATGCGAGGTGGCCCGCGACGCCCCGTCAGCCGGCCATCACGCGGAGGGAATCGATGCAACTCGGAAACCTGTTCAACAATGTCATCAAGCCGATCGCGCAGCTGGTCGCACCCCTGATCCCGGGGGCCGGTCCGGCGATTGCCACGGCGCTGACCATGTCGGACCTGCTGCAGGACGCGATGCGCGGCCAGCTCGAGCCCAACGATGTTGCGGCAAGCGCGCTGCGCATGGTCGGGTCCCGCATGGGCTGAAGCAAGGCGCGCTCAGGGCCTGCCCGGGGTCATCCTGTTAAGCTCGATGGGATGGCCCCGTTTCACAGGGGCCGCCCTTGCGGAACTTCCTCATGTTCACCGGCATCGTTCAGGGCATCGCCCGCGTCGCGCAGATCACCGACCGCCCCGGCCTGCGCAGTTTCCTGCTCCAGTTCCCCGACGGCTTCACCCACGAGCTCGCCGTGGGCGCCAGCGTCGCTGTCGACGGCACCTGCCTGACGGTCACCGAGGTGCTGGCAGGTGACGCCGCCCGGTTCGACGTGATGCAGCAGAGTCTGGGGCTCACCACGCTGGCCGCCCTGGGCGAGGGCAGCGCCGTCAACGTCGAGCGGGCCGCTCGCGATGGCGCCGAGATCGGCGGACATCCGCTCTCCGGCCATATCGACTTCATGGCCCGCATCGCTCAGATCCGCCGGCCCGAGAACAACTGCGTGCTGCGCTTCTCGGTGCCCGCGCCCTGGATGCGCTACGTGTTCGCCAAGGGCTACATCGCGGTCAATGGTGCCAGCCTTACCGTTGCCGAGACCGGCCGCGAAGCGGGCGGCGCAGGCTGGTTCGAGGTCTGGCTGATTCCCGAGACGCTGCGCATGACCACCTTCGGCGAGAAGCGCGAAGGCGATGCCCTCAACATCGAGATCGAGCGCTCGACCCAGGTCTTCGTGGACACCGTGCGCGAGGCCATCGACGAGCGGCTCGGGCCTCTGCTGCCCCTGCTGCAGGCGTGGCTGAACGAGCAGGGCCGCAGCCTGGACGAGCTGGCCGCGCCCCTGTCCGGCGTCAGCGCACCCGGGCGAACGTGAACCAGTTCTGGAAACCTTCCCGGTTCTTCCAGGCGAACTCGATCACGCCACTGCGCAGCCTGGCGCGCCCGTCGTTCCAGGGGGCCAGCGGGCCACCGAAGATCACTTCCTCGCCCTCGATGCGGTAGCGCGAGGACACGCCATTGAAGCGGTAGCTGCCATCTGCCGCGATCTGCAGCACGCCCGCCGTGCCGTTGATGCCGCGCCACTCGCCGGTCAGATCGGCTGCGCTGATCACGCCGGCGCGCGGTGACGCCGGCTTGGCAGCCGAGGCCCGGGTGAATCGCCCGCCCGCCACGGGCGCGCCTTCAGGGCCCGCATTGAGAACCAGGAAGCGATAGCTGCCTTCGGGCCACAGGTGCACTGGCAGTGAGACCCGATACTCGCCGTTGGCAAGAACCCCCACGCGGCGCTCGTACACCGGCGAGCTGGCGCCCTCGCGGTCGACCACCAGGCGCAGGCCCTGCTCCCGATAGTCGCGCAGCGCACCCTGGATCTCGAGGGTGGTCAGCCCCGGCATGATGCCCTCGGCCGTGGTGCAAGCCGCGCCCTCGCAGCGCAGCTGGCGGATCTCGAAGGCCTCGCCGGCCGCCGCCCAGGCGCTCGGAGCCGGCAGCAGCATCGCGAGCGCGACGAGCACAGGCAACAGCACGGCGGTCACGAGCGGCCTCCCGGGCGAGGCTCCTCTGTGGACTCCACCGCGTATTGCAGGCACACCGAACGGCAGATCGCCGCGGCGCTTTCGTTGCGAATGCGATAGAAGATCTGCGTGGCCTCGCGCCGCCGGCCCAGCACCCCTGCCCTGTAAAGCGTGCCGAGGTGCTGGCTCATGTTGGGCTGGGTGGTGTCGATCTCGGCAAGCAGCTGCGACACATTCTTCTCGCCCTGGCAGAGCGCGCTGATGATCCGCAGGCGGATGGGCGTTGCCAGAAGGCCGAAGAGCTCGGCAGCCGAGCGGAAAACGGCGTCGGAGTCGGCGGGGTCGGCGGCTGGCGCAGGCGCTGGGGTCATGAGCAATGCCCTCAGGGCCGGGTTCCGGCGCGCGGCCCGGCGCCAAAGCGATAGTGATCGCGATTGAGCACCGCGGCCACGGCCGTGCTTTCCTCGGGGAACAGGCCGAGCTTGAGCTCGGTGCTGCACATGTCGACCATGCCCCGCAGCGCGCCCGGGGTGTTGATCCGCCCGGCGGGCCGGTAGATGGCCGTGCCGTCGCCCCCCACCCTGCGGACATGGCAGGCGCTGCACTGGTGCTCGCGCAGGAGCTTCTCGCCCAGCGGGAGGTCCGCGTCGCGGAAGATCTCGGGCACCTGGGCCTGCGCCAGGCAGGCGCCCGCCAGGACGAACAAGCCGGGGAGCAGCAAGACGGTGGGTGACAGACGCATCGGGGGTTCCTGCGGGATTGACGCGGGCGTAGCGGTTCAGGCGGGCTGCAGCCACTGCATGACATCTTCCTCGAACATCTCGCCGGCGATCACCTGCTGCAGCCGGCCAGACCGATCGACCAGCGCCGTGAGCGGAATCACCTTGCGGGCCGACAAGGCCGCCGCCATGGCCACGTGATCGAGCGTGACCGAAAAGCCGTAGCCGTGCCTGGCGAGGTAGGCCGACACGGCGGCGGGGTCGCGGTCTCGGCAGACCGTGAGGATGCCCGGCCCCCTGCCCCCGGCTGCCCGACGCAGCTTCTCGATATGCGCATTGTGCCGCAGGCAGAACGGACAGGTGGTCGACCAGAACACCACCACCATGGCGCGCCCGACGGCCTGCGCCGGGCCCCAGCGCTGCCCATCGAGCAGGGTGATGACAGGCCAGGCCACCGCTTCGCCGGGCTGGGCCGGCGCCGCCTGGGCAAGCCGCCCGAGACTCGTTGCCGCCAGGCTGGCGGCAGTCAGACCCAGGGTGAAGCGCCGCCGGGCCCGCGCCAGCCGGCGCGCTGCCCCAACGCACTCGGGCAGGATCATCCGCCCTCCCTCATGGGCATCAGCCTGCGAGCCCCGGATTGCCGCCCACCGACAGCAGTCGCGGGGTATTGATCTGCCGCGGCGCGACCCTTCCCCCAGGCTGCGCCTTGAGCCAGCTCTCGACCAGGTCCCATACCGGCTTGTGGCCGGCCCGGGCCGCCTCTTCCGAGACCGGCGCCCAGCCGGCCACCCGGTAGGTCTTGTCGGCCTCGATCGGCCGCCCGCCCAGGCGCATGTCCGAGATGCGCGCGCCCATGCGCGCGGTGGGATCGATGCTGTAGGTCAGCCCGCCGACCCGGACCATGTCGCCGCCCTGCTGGTAGTAGGGATCGGGATTGAAGAGGTTGTCGGCGACATCCTCGAGCACGGTGCGGATGGTCTCGCCGGTCATGGGCGTGACGGTTGCATAGGGATAGGTGATCGCGAGCTGGTCCATCATGAGCTCGCGGGTGATCGCCTGCCCGGGCAGCAGGGAGGTGCCCCAGCGGAACCCCGGGCTGAAGGCGATCTCGGCGCCTTGCGTGTCCATGAGGGCATCGCACACGAGCTGGTCCCAACTGCCGTTGAAATTGCCGCGACGGTAGAGCAGGCCATCCGACACGGCGAGCGTCTCGCGCAGCCGGCTTTCATAAGGCGCGCGCACCCGCGTGACCAGGGCCGCCATCTCGGGATCGGGCGCCAGCACGTTGGCAAAGATCGGCAACAGTCGCCAGCGGTGCGCCGCGATGCGCCCGCCACGCACGTCGAGATCCATGACCCCCAGGAACTTGCCGTTGCTGCCCGAGTTGGTCACCAGGGTGGTGCCACCGCCATTGCGCACCGGCACGGCCACCGGCACGCCGTCATGGGTATGGCCCCCAAGGATCACGTCGATGCCGCGCACCCGGCTGGCCATCTTGAGATCGACATCCATGCCGTTGTGCGAGAGCACCGCGACCACCCGCGCGCCCTTGGCGCGTGCCTCGTCGACCGTCTTCTGCATGTCGTCGTCGCGGATGCCGAACGCCCAGTCAGCGACCATGTACCGCGGATTGGCGATCGGGGTGTACGGAAAGGCCTGACCGATGATGGCCACCGGCACCCCGTTGATCTCGCGCATGACGTAGGGGGCGAACACCGGGTCGCCGAAGTCGGCGGTCTTGACGTTCTGGGCGATGAACTCGATGCGGCCCTTGAAGTCACGTTCGACGATCTCGGTGACCCGCTTCATGCCGTAGGTGAACTCCCAGTGCCCGGTCATGATGTCGACGCCCAGCGCCTTGCAGGCGTCGACCATGTCCTGGGCCCGAGTCCACAGCGAAGTGGCCGACCCCTGCCAGGTATCGCCGCCATCGAGCAGCAGCGCGCCCGGCCTCGCGGCCTTCAGGCGCCTGACCAGCGTGGCGAGATGGGCGAAGCCGCCCACCTTGCCGAAGCGGCGGGCGGCGCGCTCGAAGTCGAGGCTGGTGAAAGCATGCGCCAGCGCGGTCCCGGCAGGCACGCCTGCAGCGCGCAACAGATGCTCGCCGACCAGATGCGGCATCTGGCCCTGCATGGTGCCCACGCCGAGATTGACGCTGGGCTCGCGGAAATGGATGGGCAGCAACTGCGCATGGCAGTCGGTCATGTGCAGCAGGCTGACGAAACCCGGGCCCTGGCCCAGCGGCGGCAGCTCGTAGAGCGCCGCCTCCGCCTGCGCGGCATCGGTCTGCTCGTGACGGCCAAGCGCCATCCCGGCCACGGCCGCGGCACCCAGCACCTGGAGATACTCGCGGCGACCGAGATTCACGATGTCAGTCCTCAGCGGTTGACCGGGGAGCGCGGGTCGAGCAGCAGCGACATCAGATGCCGGATCTGCTCCTCGTTGAGGAGCTTCTGCTGACCAAAGCGCGGCATGCTGGAACAGGCCAGGTAGGCATGGCTGTTCCAGAGCTTGCTCCAGGTGTACTGGATGATGGGCGCTGCGGTGGGTGCCTGAAGATCCCGGATGCCGCGGTCCTTGCCGTAGTTCCAGAGCGAAGGCCCGAGCGTGCCGTGCGAGAGCTCCTTCTGGTCGATCTGGTGACAGTTGTAGCAGTTGCCGCCGTTGGCGGCCGGGTCGGCGGAGACATCGGACCAGGTCATGCCGCGCCCGCTCTGGGCGATTCTCTCGCCCGCGGCCCAGTCGCCGAAGTACTGGCCGCCCGCCGGCCAGCGGATGCTCTGCTGAGCCTGCTCGCGGATGCGCTGGGCGGTGTCGTCGTCAGGCGCCTGGGGGCCGGAGCAGGCGCTCTGGGCGAGATCCTGGCGAAGGCGGTCAACCGTCGCGATGCCCTGGGTGCGGAAGGAGGCGTTGATCACCGCGCCAGCCTGCGCGTCGAGCTCGGCCGGCGACGGCGCGATCAGACCGCAACTGGCGAGCAGCGCGGCGGTGCCAAGGAGGATGAAGGCCTTGCGTGCGGATGCCATGGACATTCTCCTCGTTCAGCGCTTGATCGCCGGGGCGATCGACTGCGCGCCCTTGGCGTTCACGCCCATGTAGGTGGCGAGCGCCACCGTCACCTCGGAGCCGAAACCCGGGTAAGGAAAGCGCTGCTGGCGGTAGCAGTCATTCAGCCGCAGCTGCATGCCCCACATCTCGCCATTGCTCACCCGGTAGGCAGGCCAGGCAGCGAAACCGATCCCGTCACCCGGGTTCTTGGTGAGGTTGGGAAGATCCTGCAGCCGGATGCGCTTGCCGTCGGCGGCGTGGCAGGTGGCGCAGGCGAAATCATGGGTACCGGCCCGGAAGAAGAAAGCCCGCTTGCCGATCTCGTAGCTGCGCCGCTCCTCGGGATGCCCCTGCGAGAGATTGAAGCGAAGGCCGCGGGACATCGAGGCAATCCAGGTGGCCAGCGCGGTGACATTGGCCATCTCGCCCCGACCGAAAGGGGTGGCCGCGATGGCGGCACCGTCGAAGCCTTGCAAGGACTGCATGCAATGCACCAGTCGGGTCTCGAGGTCCATCACCTTGCCGGTGTCGGCAAAGAAGCGCGGCAACTCCACGAAGGCCCCCTTGACCACGCCGGGGCCCTTGCCGAGGTCACAGGCTTCGAGCGACGCGTTCTTCGGGCCGCGCTTGCGCGCCCAGAGGTCTTCGCCCTTGGCCTCGAAGAGTTCGGCCGGGTTGCCATCCTCGAGCAGCTTGCGGTACTCGGCGATGCCGTCGGCCGCCGACTTGCCCTGTGCCCAGGCGCCCGCGGCGAGCAGCGCGGCGACGAGCGCGATTGCGATTCTGATCATGTGTCCCCCCAGGTCAAGACTGCCCGGTGCCCGCGGCCGGCTCTGCGGCCGGACCTGGTCGGGACACCGGGTTTGGTTGTTCAGGTCACGGTGGCTTCGTCGGTGCGCTTGCCGCCCTTGTTGTCGGTCCAGGTGACGGCGATCTTGTCACCTGGCTTGGCACCCTTCACGCTGAACTGCAGGAAGGGATTCTTGGACACCGAGGGCCCCCACTCGGCGCGCATGACAGGCTTGCCGTTGAGCGTGGCGCTCACTTCCTGGATGAACCAGGCCGGAATGGTCTTGCCGGCGGAGTCCTTGCGCAGACCGGTCTCCATCTCGTGGCTCATCAGCACGCGCACCGTGGCCTTGTCACCGGCCATCTGGGCGCGAATGCGCATCGGATCGGACATGTTCGTATCTCCTGTGGATTGACCGGGTCAGCCGCCGCAGCCGCCGAGGGTGACCTTGATTTCCTTGACGCCGTACAGCACGCGGCCGTCGGCCATCATGGCCACCGCGTAAACGTTGGATGACTGGCCCATCTTGACGCGGGTGGTGAAGTTCGCGTCGACCGCATCGGTGACATCGAACACCGCGGCCAGCACGCTGGGATTCTTCTCGACCAGGATGGCCATGCGTCGCACGCCGGGCAGGCTGGTGGAGCAACCCACCGGCACGACGGCGCCGTTCTCGGCGATGTCGGGCCCGGTGAGCGTGATGTCCTTGCTCTCGGTGGGCGCGCCCCCGCCAAGCGCCTTGACGGCATCAGCCAGGGTCTTGGACTCGAAGGCCGCCTGGGTCCAGGCGGCCTGTGCGGCAGATGGCAGCAGGCCAGCCGCGGCCATCAGGCCGGCCAGGGCCGCGCCGTGCGCGAGAACCGCGCGTCGGGTGGTGCGCATGGGAATCTCCTTGAAGAGGGAAGCAGGGTCGGTTGTCAGGGAATGTGCCGCGCGGCTGCAGAGCCGCCTCACCGGGCAGCGCCTGCCGCCACCCAGCGCGCCAGCGCCTCGGCGTCGGCCTTGGGGATGTTCTGCGCGGGCATCGGGATGGCGCCCCAGCCACCCGCCGCACCGCCCAGGATTTTAGCGCCGAGATACTCCACGCGGTCTGCGCGGGCCGCATGGCGGCGCGCGACCTCCTGCATGGCGGGGCCGACCAGCTTGCGATCGATGCCATGACAGGCGCTGCAGTTGTGCCGGGTGAACAGCGCGAGCGCCGCGGCATTGCCCGAGGCAGCCGGCGCGGCTGAAGCGGCCGACCCGGGCTGCGCGGACGCCGTAGCCGGCGCGGGCAGCGTGGCCGGCGCGGGTGGCGCGGACGGCGCGGTTCGCGCCTGGGCGACGGCGCCGGGTCGGGTGGTGTCGGCACCATGCTGAGCGCCGACCATCCGGTTCTGCTCCGCCAGATTGCCGTGAGCGTTGCGGGCATGGTCCGGCAGCAGCGAGGCCACGGTCGCCTCGGTGGCGCACCGGCTCATGCAGGCTACCGCGCGCACATCAGGCCGGCCGCCATTGCCCAGCGTGCGACCCGGCCAAAGGCCATGGTCGGTTCGCATGCCGTCACGGTTGGGCAGCCGCTGCTGAACCTCGGCGATGTTCGCGTCCGAGAGCGTGAAGCCTTCGGGCACCACCTCGGCCAGATTCAGCACATAGGCCACGAGGGCGTAGACCTCGTCCGCCTTGAGGGACTTGGGCGCGTTCCAGGGCATGGCGCGGTTGATGTAGTCCCAGAGGGTGGCCAGGCTGGAGAGCTTCATCATCGTGGTGCGCCCGGGGAAGGCCTCGTCGGTCAGCCGCTTGACACGCCCGACCCGCATGTCTTCCCGGGTGGTGCCGCCCACGATGGGCGCGAACACCTCGTTGCTCTCGCCGAAGACGCCGTGGCAGGACGCGCACTTCGCCTCCCAGAGATCCATGCCCTGCGCAACGCTGCCGCTGCCTCGCGGCAGGCCCTTGAAGTCGGGCCGCACGTCGATGTCCCAGGCGGCAATTTCCTTGGGCGTGGCCGGGCGACCGATGCCTGCGTAACCACCCGCTGGCTGGGCCACCGCGACAGATGCGCCCATGCAGAGCATCACGGCAAGCCACCGTGACCGGGCCGCACCCAGCCACCGGCTGGCGGCGCGCCAGCGATCAGGAGAGCTGGACATTCTTCACCTCGCCGCTCTCCTGGACCAGCCAGGTCTGGATGCTGTTGTTGTGATAGATGGAGCGCGAGCCGCGCACCGCGCGCAGTTGCCGATAGGTGGGCTGCACATAACCGGTCTCGTCCATGGCCCGGCTCTGGATGATGGCGGGCCGGCCATCCCAGGCCCAGTCGAGGCTGAAGCGGGTGAGGCACTTGGAGAGCACCGGGGTCTGCAGCCGCGCGGTACGCCAGTTGGCGCCGCCATCCACCGAGACATCCACCCGTTTGACCTTGCCGCGCCCGGACCAGGCCAGGCCGGTGATCTGGTAGTAGCCCTGGTCCAGCAGCACCTGACCGCCAGACGGCGTGGTCACCACGCTCTTGCATTCCTGGATGCTGGTGTACTGGCGATGGCGGCCATCGGGCATGAGATCGACGTAGTGCAGCACCTCGTCCTTGGCGCCGTAGGGCTTGTCGCCCACCTCGATGCGACGCAGGTACTTCACCCAGCTCACGCCCTGCACGCCGGGCACCACCAGACGCAGCGGGTAGCCGTTCTCAGGGCGCAGCATCTCGCCGTTCTGCCCGTACGCCACCAGCACCTCGCCGTTCTCGATCATCTCCATCGGGATGGTGCGGGTCATGGAGGATCCATCGGCGCCCTCGGCGAGCACGAAGCGCCCGCGGCGAGTATCGACGCCGCAAAGATCCAGCAGCACCTTCAGCGGCACCCCGGTGAACTCGCTGCAACTGAGCATGCCGTGGCTGTACTGGCAGGTGGGCACCGCGACGTTGCCCCACTCCATGCCGGTGTTGGCGCCGCACTCGATGAAGTGGAAGCGGCTCACCGACGGCAGACGCATGACCTCATCCATGGTGAAAACCTTGGGGGTCTTCACCATGCCGGCATCGGAGCCGTTGATCATCAAGCGATGCTTGGAGGGATCGACATCCCACCAGCCCTGGTGATGACGCTCGAAGTGCAAGCCGCTGGGCGTGACGATGCCGAACAGGCTCTGCAGCGGCGCGAACGAGACCGAGGCCTGCGCGGTCTGGGTCAGGCCCGGGCTCTGCCGGCGCTGCACGTTGGTCTCGTAGCGCGAGGGCTTGCCGTAGCCGTCGGTGGCCACGGGCTGGCCCAGGCCCGTGCTGTGCGCGGGCAGATTCAGGATGTTGGGGTCCCCGCCTTCGGTGGGCACCGGATTGGATTGCGCCCTGGCAGCCGCGGAGCCGGTGCCGGCGACGGCAGCCGCGAAGGCGGTCCGGATGAAGTCTCGACGCCCTGCCCGGGCCTCGCTCATCACGGTGCGCACGCCTTGAGGGTCCAGGAAGTGCTCGGGGGCCTTGATCAGGCGGCCGGGTTCGACGCGATGCGACGGCACGGGGATCCTTTCACCGGAGCGGGCGCTTCATGTCGCCCTTTCATATCATTAATTGCAAATATAGTGAATCTTTATGACATCGACAAGCCCCTCGTCTCGAACCCCGTTCGCGAGCCGAGGCATGTGACTGGCCGCGGCCTAGACTGACTGCCTGCATTCCTACCAGACTGCCCGCCGCCGGAGCCCAGGCATGACGCCACGCCTCACCCACATCACCGCCAATGGCATCCGCCTGCGCGCCGCCATCGCTGGGCAGGGCCCGCTCGTGCTGATGGTTCATGGCTTCCCGGAGAGCTGGTACAGCTGGCGCCACCAGCTCGGCGCGATCGCGCAGGCCGGGTTCACCGCCTGTGCCATCGATGTCCGCGGCTACGGGGGCTCCGACAAGCCACCGGCGGTCGCCGACTACGGCCTGGAACAGATCACCGCCGACGTGGCCGGGGCGATCGAGGCCCTGTCACCGGATGGCACCGGGGTGCTGATCGGCCACGACTGGGGAGCGCCCATCGTCTGGAACACCGCGCTCGCCCATCCCGACCGCGTGCGCGCGGTGGCTGGCCTGTCGGTGCCCTGGACCGGCGTGCCCTCGGTGTGCTTCCTGGACGCCGTTCAGGCGGCCTACACCGCCAAGGGCCGCTTCTTCTATCAGGTCTATTTCCAGGACGAGGGCATCGCCGAGGCCGAACTGCAGGCGGATGTGCGCGGGGCCCTGCGCCGCTTCTACTACGCCATCAGCGGCGACGCGCCCGACGGAAGCTGGCCTGCCAAGCCGCACGGCGCGCCCTTGCTGGAAGGGCTGATTGACCCAGACCCCTTCCCCGCCTGGCTGAGCCGCACCGACGAGGACTACTTCGTCGCCGAGTTCCAGGCCAGCGGTTTCCGCGGGCCCCTGAACCGCTACCGCAACCATCGGCAGGACTTCGCCTGGCAGCAGACCCTGAAGGATCGGGTCATTGCCCAGCCATCGCTCTTCATTGGCGGTGATCGCGATCTGGTGCTGAAGATGCTGCCCGGCGTCGACATGGTCGCCCGCATGCGGCCGCACCTGCCCGGCTTGCGCGGCGCGCACCTGCTGCCCGGCATCGGGCACTGGACGCAACAGGAGGCGCCCGATGCGGTGAATCGGTTGCTGATCGAGTGGTTGCGGGGGCTGTAGGGCCTGCGCGCTCCCGATCACGTCTCGTCACGGATTTTCATGAACCTGAATGGCTGATTCCCGACCATGTCTCTGATCTTCGTTGCGCGCCCAAGCGCATCGGGCTCGCTCGCCCGCCTGTTGTCCCTCTCCCTGATCGCGCTGCTGGGCGCCTGTTACCACGGTTCCGGAACCGTCAGCACTGGCGCCGATTCGGGTACGGACGGGTCGATCACGGTGAACCATGCCGACGGCTCCACCGAGACGATCCTCCCCGGCTCGCCGAGTACGCCCAGCCAGGTCGGCTCGCTCGTGCCGCCCAGCACCACGCCCGTGGTGGCTGACAAGCCCATCCCCGTCGCGGACAGCACCGTGCTGCTCGTGCTGGGCAACCGGTCCGGTGCCAGCCAGCTGGGCGAGATCTATCGGGTGAATCCGGCCGTCAACACCAGCACCGTGGTGAAGACCTTCACCGGGCGCCCCTGGAGCAGCAGCGAGGGCGTTGCCTCGAACGGGCTGGTCTTCAATGCGGCCGACGGACGCTTCTACGGTGTGCTCGACCGGGTGGGTCTGACCCACGACGCGGGCGTGCTGTATGCCTTCGACCCCAAGACCGACACCTTCACGGCGCTCAAGACCCTGTCGAACGCGGGCGTGGGGTCGGTGGCGGGCCTGAACGGCACCACGGTGCGCGACCTTCCCCGTGGCGGCTTCGAGCGCAAGCCGCTGCTCAGCCGCGACGGCAAGTCAGCCATCCTGCTCGCCTCCTGGGGCGGGCGCGATGACCGCGGCATGCTGATTCACGTGAACCTCGATGCATCCAGCAGCGCCTACCTGAAGGAAACGGTCGTCTACGATTTCTTCTCCTATGAGGAGAGCCGCGGCGATGCCTGCCAGTCGCTGGAGGGCATACCGACCGAACTGGTGTGGGGCAAGGACGCCGCCGGGCAGACGGTGATGTTCATGGGCCGAGAGGGGGTCGCGTACACCCTGGACCCCAGCGCCCCGGATCCGACGCATCCCAAGTGCAACACCCAGACCGATACGGCCACGGGCAAGGTCGTCGAGAGCAAGTTCGGCCAGGTCTTCAGGCTGCAGCCCTCCGATGCCGGCGATCTGTCCAAGCCCTGGGTGTATGCCGGCAGCGAGGCCGTACTCAAGGCGCCGCTGTATGTGTCGCTGGGGCGGCGCATCGGGTTCGACAGCTACCGCAACAAGGTGCGCTGGACCACCGAGAACAAGGCCGACGGCGAGCTGGGTCTGTACTCGGGGGGATCGACGATCGGCAACCCGGCGTACTCGGCCTCGAAGTCCGGCACCTGGGACACTGGGTGCTTCCGCCTGACCGGCATGGTCATGACCGACGCCTCGGGCACCGGCATCCTGCTGTGCGGTGGGCTGAACGGCTCCGATCCCGCGACATCCGCGGCCTGGGTGAAAGACCAGCCGCCGATGCTGTTCACGCATCGTGGCGGTAACGGCGAACTGAGCTTCCAGACGTCCTTCAATGACTGGTACGCCTCGAAACTGTCGATCGACGGCGCAACCTGGGGAGAGGCATCGCGTCGCCTCTACCTCACCGGTGGCGCGGGCGGGTCGGCGGTCGATGGCCGGGTCAAGGGGTATGCCGATGTCTCGCGCATCGACGAGATCAATACCTACACCCTGTTCTCGCGCCGAACGCTCGCCAAGGGCAGCCTGACCGGCAGCGGGTTCGGGTTCTTCAGCGATCCGGCGGTGGGCGGCAGCGCGTCCGAGCCGATCAATGATCGGTACGTCGTGTGGCTGGGCACCGTGGTGGCCGGCGCCTCGATGACGCTCAACAAGTACGACCGGTACACCGACCAGACCACCACGATCCGGTTCGAAACCGACGCCGGCGCGCACCCCTGGGGCAAGCTGCTGGACCTGGGCAACGGTCTGGCCATGGGCCGCATGGAAAACACGCCGCCCAAGTACGGCAGCGCGAATCCGGACAAGGTGGGTGGCTATCGCGGCGCGATCGGCTGGGGCAATGCCGGCTCGCAACCCGGTGTCTTCACGATGAACGTGCGCACCGGCCAGATCGTGTCGATGGCGGCCCAGGACGGCGGCAACTTCTCGCCCGAACTCGCGCGCACCGATGACGGCCAGGTCTGGGGCATCCGGTACAGCGAGTGGAACAACAACGGTTACCTCTTCGAGCAACTCCGCAAGATCGATCCGGCAACCGGCCGCAGCGTGGTCATCCTGGACAACAACCGGGGCACCTCCGAGAAGCTGCCGGTGCGCCGCCACAGCCCCGAAGCCCGGGGCAACGCGGTCTACGGCATCTGGTACAACTCGTTCCTGACCCCGGCCCAGGCGCCCTCGTCCACGAACGAGACCGTCTTCTGCCAGCGCTCGGATGATCTGAACGTTAAGTCCTTCAGCGGCGTCATCGGGCCGAACGACCAGTCAGGTCTGTCGACCCCGCGCGTGACGATCTCGGGCGATGCCCATGCAACGGTGGAAGGCCCGACCTATTCGCCCACGCACGATGCGCTGTACCTGGCAACACGCCGTGTGGGCAGGACCGATGCCGTGACGATCTTCGAGATCGACAAGGGCGTTTCCAAGGCGGCCCTGTGCCGCCAGACGCCGGTCCTGACGCGTATCGCAGCCGGTGGCGCCGCCGATGTCCCCGTCACCAAGATCCTGGTCACCCGCGCAGGCATGCTGGTGTACGGCTCGGTCAGCGGCAAGCTGATGAAGATCGATCCGACTGCACGCACCATCACGATGCTGGCCGATCTGAAGGCCTCGGGCGCGACCAGCTCGCAGATCAGGGGCTTCCTGACCGAGGTGGCAGACGGCACGATCGGCGCGATCGTTCATGACTTCGATGCCGCCGGCCGCAACATCGGGCGCCGCCTGGCAGGCGTGTCGACCACCGGATCGCAGGTTGGCAGCCATGATGTCTCCAGGCTGATCGGCGAGTCTGAACCGTATCCGGGCGTGAACCGGTTCAACTGAGTGCGGCACGGCCGAGCGGCGTCAGCGCTTGATGGTGCCCGCCACGGACGCGCACATCTCGCGCACCAGGTCCCCGGCGGCA
>JBIKWU010000262.1:0-5747 GCA_044356115.1 Burkholderiaceae bacterium | reverse complement strand
GCCATGA
Organism: Burkholderiaceae bacterium; assembly: GCA_044356115.1. GTDB lineage: Bacteria > Pseudomonadota > Gammaproteobacteria > Burkholderiales > Burkholderiaceae_E > Quisquiliibacterium. The sequence goes on along the minus strand of JBIKWU010000262.1, from coordinate 5,740 downwards.
CGGCCACGGTGCAGGCCGAGGTGTGGATGCGGCCCTGGGCCTCGGTCTCGGGCACGCGCTGCACGCGGTGCCCGCCCGACTCGAACTTCAGGCGCGAGTAGACCCCGTCGCCGGCGATGCGCACGATCACCTCGCGGTAGCCGCCGAGCTCGGAGGCGCTCTCGGACATCATCTCGGTCTGCCAGCCCTGGCGCTCGGCGTAGCGCAGGTACATGCGCAGCAGGTCGCCGGCGAACAGCGCGGATTCGTCGCCGCCGGTGCCGGCGCGGATCTCGAGCATGACATCGCGCGTGTCGTTGGGGTCGCGCGGCAGCAGCAGGCGCTGCAGGGTGTCTTCCTCGGTGCGCAGGCGATGCTGCGCGACGGCGGCCTCCTCGTCGGCGAAGGCCCGCAGTTCGGGATCGGCGCGCATGGCCTCGGCCGCCGCATGGTCGGCCTGCGCCTGCTTCCAGGCCTGCAGATGGCCCACCACCTGGCTGAGCTCGACCTGCTCGCGGTTGAGCCGGCGCAGGGTGTTCAGGTCACGTGCGGCCTCGGGTCCCGAGAGCAGCAGATTGACTTCGGCCAGGCGCTGCTCGAGGCTTTCGAGCCGCGCCAGCATCGACGGTGTCATGGCGGAACGGGCAGCGGAAAACCCGGCGCGGGCCTGGCGGGCAGCGTGCCCTCAGGCCTGACCGGGAAAGAGGCGGTCGATCAGGCGGACGAGCGCCTCGTGGTCTTCGCCCGGCCGCTGCAGCATGGCCGTGGGCGCGTGCAGGAACTTGCCGGTGAGCCCGCGGGCCAGCGACTCGAGCACCTCGGCGGGGTCATCGCCGCGGGCGAGCAGCCGCCGGGCGCGCTCGAGCTCGGCCTGTCGCAGGGCCTCGCCGCGGGCATGGAGCTCGCGGATGACCGGCACCGCCTGGCGCGCGCTCATCCACTGCATGAAGGCGTCGACCCGGTTCTCGATGATGGCCTCGGCCTGCGCCACCGCGGCGCGGCGGTTCTCGGCCCCGCTCTGCACGACCTTGCCGAGATCGTCGACGGTGTAGAGGAAGACGTCGTCCAGGCGCGCCACCTCGGGCTCGATGTCGCGGGGCACGGCCAGATCGACCATGAACATGGGCCGGCGACGCCGCGCGCGCGTGGCCCGCTCGACCATGCCCAACCCGATGATCGGCAGGGTGCTGGCCGTGCACGAGACCACGATGTCGAATTTCTCGAGCGAGTCTGGCAGCTCGTTGAGGCGCAGCGTGCCGCCGTTGAACTGCCGGGCGAGCTTCTCGCCGCGCTCTTCGGTGCGGTTGGCCACCACGATGGCCTTGGGGTGCTGCGCCGCGAAGTGGGTGGCGCACAGCTCGATCATCTCGCCCGCGCCCACGAACAGCACCCGCGTCTCGCGCAGGTCTTCGAAGATGCGCCGGGCCAGCCGCACGGCGGCCGCCGCCATGGAGACCGAGTGGGCGCCGATCTCGGTGGTGGAGCGCACCTCCTTGGCCACCGCGAAGGAGCGCTGGAAGAGCTGGTGCAGGTGGGTGCCGAGCGACCCGGTGTCCTGGGCCACGCGTACCGCCTCCTTGAGCTGGCCCAGGATCTGCGGCTCGCCCAGCACCATGGAATCGAGGCCGGCCGCCACCCGGAAGGCGTGGCGCACGGCCTGGCTGTTGGGCAGCACGTACAGGTGCGACTGCAGCTGCCCGGCGGCCAGGCCCTGGCGTTGCGCCAGCCAGCCCGAGACCGCCGGCGGCACCTCACCGGGCTGCTCGCTGGCGCAGTAGATCTCGGTGCGGTTGCAGGTGGACAGGATGGCGCCCTCGGGCACCAGGCTGCGCAGGCTGGCGCGCAGGTCGGCCAGGGCGTCGCGCAGGCCGTCGCCCGGAAAGGACACGCGCTCGCGCACGGCGACCGGCGCGGTGGTGTGATTGAGGCCGAGGGCGATGAGATTCATGGACACCGGAATTGTAACGCCAGGTTGACGCTTTCGGAACTCCCGCCGCGCCTCAGGCGCTGTGGGCCCCCAGGAACAGCCGGTAGGCCGGGTGCCCGGTCACATCTTCATGGGCGTAACCCAGCCCGGCGAGGAACTCGCGCAGCGCGCGCTTCTCGCCGGCCGGCACCTGCAGGCCGACCAGGATGCGCCCGTAGTCGGCGCCGTGATTGCGATAGTGGAACAGCGAGATGTTCCAGTTGGGACTCATGCTGGACAGGAAGCGCATCAGCGCGCCGGGCCGCTCCGGGAACTCGAAGCGGTAGAGGATCTCGTCGCGGGCCAGCGGCGAATGGCCGCCCACCAGGTGGCGGATATGCAGCTTGGCGAGTTCGTCATCGGTGAGGTCGAGGGTCTCGAAGCCGGCGGCACGCAGGCCCTCGGCGATGGTGGCCGCCTCGGCGCGGCGCTGGATCTGCACGCCCACGAACACATGCGCCTGGCGGGCATCGGCGATCCGGTAGTTGAACTCGGTGACGTTGCGCGGGCCCACCGCCTCGCAGAAGCGCCGGAAGCTGCCGCGCTCCTCGGGGATGGTCACGGCGAACACCGCCTCGCGCTGCTCGCCGATCTCGGCGCGCTCGGACACGAAGCGCAGCCGGTCGAAGTTCATGTTGGCCCCGCAGGCCATGGCCACCAGGGTCTGGTCGCGCAGGCCCTCGCGCTCGACGTAGGCCTTGGCGCCGGCCACCGCCATGGCGCCCGCGGGCTCCAGGATGGAGCGGGTGTCCTGGAACACGTCCTTGATGGCGGCGCAGAGCTGGTCGGTGTCGACCAGCACGATCTCGTCGACATGCTCGCGGCACAGCCGGAAGGTCTCCTCGCCCACCTTCTTCACCGCGGTGCCGTCGGAGAACAGGCCGACGTCGGCGAGCTCCACCCGCCGGCCGGCCTTCAGCGAACGCGCCATGGCATCGGAATCGGTGGCCTGCACGCCGATGATCCGGATCTCGGGCCGCACCTGCTTCACGTAGGCCGCGATGCCGGCGATGAGGCCGCCGCCGCCGATGGCCGCGAAGATGGCATGGATGGGCCCCTGGTGCTGGCGCAGGATCTCCATGCCGATGGTGCCGTTGCCGGCGATGACATCGGGGTCGTCGAAGGGATGGACGAAGGTCAGGCCCTCGGACTGCTGCAGGCTGAGCGAATGGGCGTAGGCGTCGCTGTAGCTGTCGCCGTGCAGCACCACCTCGGCGCCGCGGGCACGCACCGCGTCGACCTTGACCTGCGGGGTGGTGACCGGCATGACGATCACGGCGCGGCAGCCCAGGCGGCTGGCCGCCAGCGCCACGCCCTGGGCATGGTTGCCCGCCGAGGCGGCGATCACGCCGCGGGCGAGCTGCTCGGCGGGCAGGTGGGCCATCTTGTTGTACGAGCCGCGCAGCTTGAACGAGAACACGTCCTGCATGTCCTCGCGCTTGAACAGCACCCGGTTGCCCAGCCGCGCCGACAGCAGCGGCGCCGGCTCGAGGGGGGTTTCGCGGGCCACGTCGTAGACGCGGGCGGTGAGGATGCGCTTGAGGTACTGGGCAGACATCCCGCCATTTTAGTCCCCCCAGCCGGCGTGCCCTCAGCGGGAGGCGCCAGGCCCGCTGCTAGACTCGGCCGCGATGGAAGCCGCCCTCGCCGCCCTCATCGACTGGTTCGCGCTGCCCAGGAACGGCCTGTCCTCGGTGTTCGTGATCGCCTTCGTGTCGGCCACCCTGCTGCCCATGGGCTCGGAGCCGGCGGTGTTCGCCTATGCCAAGCTCAATCCCGACCAGTTCTGGGCGGTGGTGGCGGTGGCCACCGCGGGCAACACCCTGGGGGGCGCGGTCGACTACTGGATGGGCCGGGGCGCCAGCGCCGCCGTGGCCAGCGGCCGCAACCACCGCTTCCTGGGCTGGTTCGAGCGGCTCGGCCCCAAGGCCCTGCTGGTGTCCTTCCTGCCGGTGATCGGCGACCCCATGTGCGCGGTGGCGGGTTGGCTGCGCCTGCCCTTCTGGCCCTGCATCGGCTGGATCGCGATCGGCCGGGTGCTGCGCTACTCGCTGGCCACCGGGGCGCTGCTCTGGGTGCCCAACGAGTGGTGGCGGGCGCTCGGCCGGCCCTTCGGGCTCTGAGACGGCGCTAATCCCTGCCGGTCGGGCTGCCATGGGCGGCCGCCTTCCGAGCCCGCGATAGAATGCTCTTTTAAGGGACGCACGATGAATGCGCCGCTGCCTCTGAGCGCGCTGCGGGCCGATGCCGAAAGCCCGGTCCGCCTGCGCGAGATCCCCTACAACTACACCTCCTTCAGCGACCGCGAGATCGTCGGCCGGCTGCTGGGCGATGACGCCTGGCAACTGCTCGACGAGCTGCGCGGCGAGCGCCGCACCGGCCGCTCCGCGCGCATGCTGTTCGAGGTGCTGGGCGACATCTGGGTGGTGCGGCGCAACCCCTACCTGCAGGACGACCTCATCGACAACCCCGGCCGGCGCCGGGCGCTGGTGTCGGCCCTGCATCACCGGCTGCACGAGATCGAGCGTCGCCGCACCCGTGACCGCGACGCTGCCGAAGACCCCATCGCCGCGGCGCGCGCCGAGCGGGTCGGGCGCCTGGTGGCCATGGCCTCCGAGGCGGTCGGCGCCTTCGAGGCCGAGTTCGTGGCCACCGCGCGCCTGCGTCGCGCCGCGGTGCGCCAGCTCAGCCGGCACACCCACCGTGACAACATCCGTTTCGACGGCATGTCGCGGGTCTCGCACGTCACCGATGCCACCGACTGGCGGGTGGAGTACCCCTTCGTGGTGCTCACCCCCGACACCGAGGCCGAGATGGCGCCGCTGGTGTCGGCCTGCATCGCGCTGGGGCTCACCATCATTCCGCGCGGCGGCGGCACCGGCTACACCGGGGGGGCGGTACCGCTTACCGCGCTGTCGGCCGTCATCAACACCGAGAAGCTCGAGCGCCTGGGCGCGGTCGAGCCCCTGGCGCTGCCCGGCGTGGCCGCGCCGGTGCCCACGGTGTTCGCCGAGGCCGGCGTGGTCACCCGCCGTGTCACTGACGCCGCCGAGCGCGCCGGGCTGGTGTTCGCCGTAGACCCCACCTCGCTCGATGCGTCCTGCGTCGGCGGCAACATCGCCATGAACGCGGGCGGCAAGAAGGCCGTGCTCTGGGGCACCGCGCTCGACAACCTCGCCTGGTGGCGCATGGTCGATCCGCAGGGCCAGTGGCTGGAGGTCACCCGCCTCGACCACAACCTCGGCAAGATCCATGACGTGGCGCTCGCCCGCTTCGATCTGCGCTGGTACCGGCCCGAGCAGCTCGGCACCGACGGTCTCATGCGCGGCGAGCCGCTGCGCACCGAGCGCCTGGAGATTCCCGGCCGGACGTTCCGCAAGCAGGGCCTGGGCAAGGACGTCACCGACAAGTTCCTCGCCGGCCTGCCCGGCATCCAGAAGGAAGGCTGCGACGGCCTGATCACCGCCGCACGCTGGGTGCTGCACCGCATGCCCGCCCACATCCGCACGGTGTGTCTCGAGTTCTTCGGCCAGCCGCGCCAGGCCGTGCCGTCCATCGTCGAGATCAAGCGCTACCTCGACGGCCTGTCGGTCGGCGCCGGTGACGGCCCCCGGGTGCTGCTCGCCGGGCTCGAGCACCTCGACGAGCGCTACCTGCGCGCGGTGGGCTACACCACCAAGTCGCGCCGCGGCGGCCTGCCCAAGATGGTCCTGATCGGCGACATCGTCGGCGACGATGACGCGGCCGTCGCGCGTGCCGCCTCCGAGGTGGTGCGCATCGCCAACAGCCGCGCCG
>JBIKWU010000261.1:0-5769 GCA_044356115.1 Burkholderiaceae bacterium | reverse complement strand
GGCTCGATGTAGGTGACATCGGCCGTGCCGGGGTCGGTCATGATGGTGGCCGGGTTGCTGTTGACCAGCACCACCCGGAAACCTTCCTCGCGCAGGGCCTTGCAGGCCTGCGCGCCGGAGTAGTCGAACTCGCAGGCCTGGCCGATGACGATCGGGCCGGCGCCGATGATGAGGATGCTCTGGATGTCGGTGCGCTTGGGCATGGCGGCCTGTCAGGCGAAGAGGGGAACGGCGGTGGGGCGCGGCATCAGGCGCGCGCCTGGCGCATGAGCGCCACGAACCGGTCGAACAGGTAGCCGATGTCGTGCGGCCCCGGGCTCGCCTCGGGATGGCCCTGGAAGCAGAAGGCCGGCCGGTCGGTGCGGGCCAGCCCCTGGATGGAGCCGTCGAACAGCGAGACGTGCGTGACGCGCAGGCTGGCCGGCAGGCTGTCGGGGTCGACCGCGAAGCCGTGGTTCTGGCTGGTGATGAGCACCTGCCCGGTGTCGAGGTCCTTGACCGGATGGTTGGCGCCGTGATGACCGAACTTCATCTTGAGGGTGCGCGCGCCCGAGGCCAGACCCATGATCTGGTGGCCCAGGCAGATGCCGAAGGTGGGCAGGCCGCGCTCGATGAGTTCGGTGGCGGCGGCAATCGCGTAGTCGCAGGGCTCGGGATCGCCGGGGCCGTTGGACAGGAAGATGCCGTCAGGTTGCAGGGCCAGCGCCTGGGCGGCGCCGGCCTGGGCCGGCAGCACCGTGACCTCGCAGCCGCGATCGGCCAGCATCCGCAGGATGTTGCGCTTGACGCCGAAGTCGAAGGCGGCCACGCGAAACGCCTGGCCACCGGCGGCCGCGCCCGGGGCGCGATGCCCCTCGCCGAGCGCCCAGGAGCCCTCCTGCCAGGCATAGGCACCGGTGGTGCTCACCTCGCGGGCGAGGTCCATGCCGGCCAGTCCGGGGAAGGCGCGCGCCGCGGCGAGGGCCTCGGCCACGTCGAGCGTGGCGCCAGGGGCGTCGGCGGCGAGCAGGCAACCGGCCTGGGCGCCCTTCTCGCGCAGCAGGCGGGTGAGGCGACGGGTATCGAGTCCGGCGATGCCGGGGATGCCGTTGTCGCGCAGGTAGGCGCTCAGGCTGCCGGTGCTGCGCCAGTTGGACGCGAGCGCGGGCAGATCGCGCACCACCAGACCCGCGGCGTGCACCTGCGCGGACTCGGCGTCTTCAGGGTTGACCCCGGTGTTGCCGATGTGCGGGTAGGTGAGCGTGACGATCTGGCGGCAGTAGCTCGGATCGGTGAGGATTTCCTGGTAGCCGGTGAGCGAGGTGTTGAACACCACCTCTCCCACGCGGCGCACCGGCGCGCCGATCGAGTGGCCGTGGAAGACGCTGCCGTCGGCGAGCGCCAGGACGGCGGGGGCTGTTTGGGGCAACAAAGGACGACTCCTGGGCGAGGTCCGCCAGACGGGCCGGGCGCGGACCCGGCGGGCCTGGCCCCGGACGGGCGCCAGCCCGTCCGCCGGATCACCGCGCCGGGCCTGCGAAAAGACCCGGATCGATGACGCTCGCAAGCAGCCCGATGCGCGTTTCGCGCAGCGGCGGTCAAACCTGCGGATGATAGCACGGCGAGGCAGGCCGACCGGCCCGGCGGGCTCAGCCGCGGATGGTCTTGCGATCGCGCATGGCCTGCGCGATGGTGGAGGCGTCGACGTACTCGAGCTCGCCGCCCACCGGCACGCCACGCGCCAGCCGGCTGACCGCCAGACCGCGCGCCCGCAGCAGCTCGCCGAGGTAGTGCGCGGTGGCCTCGCCCTCCTGGGTGAAGTTGGTGGCCAGGATCACCTCGGTGACCTCGCCATCGCCGGCGCGCTCGAGCAGGCGCTGCAGCCCGAGCTCGCGCGGGCCCACGCCATCGAGCGGCGAGAGCCGGCCCATGAGCACGAAGTACCGCCCCTGGAAGGCCAGGGTCTGCTCGACCATGGCCTGATCGGCCGGGGTCTCGACCACGCAGAGCAGGCTGGGGTCGCGTCGCGGCGAGGCGCAGGTCTCGCACAGCTCGGCATCGGCGAAGGTGTTGCACAGCCGGCAGCGCCCGAGCCCGCCGAGCGCGGCATCGAGGGCACGGACGAGCTGGCGCGCGCCCTCGCGGTCGTGCTGCAGCAGGTGGTAGGCGTGGCGCTGCGCGGCACGCGGGCCGACCCCGGGCAGCCGGCGCAGGGCCTGCACCAGCGCCTCGAGCAGGCCGGGCGGCGCGGCGGACTTCATGGCCGCGGCAACGCGCTCAGAAGGGCAGCTTGAAGCCCGGGGGCATGGGCATACCCGCGGTGACGCTGCTCATGCGCTCCTGGGAGGTCTGTTCGGCGCGGCGCAGGGCGTCGTTGACGGCGGCGACGATCAGGTCCTCGAGCATGTCGCGGTCATCGGCCACCAGGCTGGGGTCGATCACCACCCGCTTGACCTCGTTGCGGCAGGTGACGGTGACCTTGACCAGGCCGGCACCCGACTGGCCCTCGACCTCGACCTGGGCGAGCTGCTCCTGCACCCGCTTGAGGTTGTCCTGCATCTGCTGGGCCTGCTTCATCAGGCCGGCGAGCTGTCCCTTCATCATGGCGATGGTGTCCTTGGCTGCGTGACGGGTGAACGACGGATCGGGCGGAAAGTGGCGGCCGGCTCAGGGATCGACCGGCCGGATGGAATCGGGAACGATGCGGCCATCGAGATCGTCGATCAGGCCGCGCACGAAGGGGTCGCGCTCGAGCGACTCGCGGGCCTGGGCGAGCCGCTGGCTGCGCTGTTCCTGGGCGGCCTGCGCGGCGGTGGCCTGCCCCACCGCGCCGACCTCGACCGAGAGCTGCACGGGCTGGCCGAAATGCGCGGCCAGCCCTTCGCGGACCTTGGCGAGCGTGCCGGCCTCGGCCAGCGGCCGGATCGGCACCCGCACCCGGAAGGCGAGCCCGTCGTGGCCGAGGAGTTCGCTCTGCTCGAGGAACTGCTGCGCGAAGCCGCCCAGGCGCACACGGGTGGCCAGGGCCGGCCAGTTGCCGTCGAACGCGGGGGCGGCATCGGCCACGGGATGCGGGCGAGCTGGCGCTGCCACGGCGGGCGCGGGCGCGGGCGCAGGGGCCGATGCAGACGAAGGTGCCGGCGCGGGCCGCGGCGCGGGGGCCACGGCCGCGACCGGCGCCGGCGCGCTGGCGCGCGTTGGCGCTGCCACGCTGGCCGCGCGGGCCGGTGCCGCGGCCGGGCGCGCCGGCGCGGCATCGGTCTCGGGCCGGAAGGCCAGCAGCCGCAGCAGGGTCATGGTGAAGCCCACCCGCTCGTCGGGCGCGAGCGGGAGGTCGCGTGCGCCATGAATGACGATCTGGTAGTACACCTGCAGCGTCTCGGGCTCGGCCAGCGCGGCATGCGCGGCGAGGTCGGGGTCATCTTCCGGGGCGGCGAGCAGGCCGGCCCGGCACAGCGCCATGCGCTGCAGGCGCACCGCGAATTCATCGAGCACGCGGCGCCAGGGCGCGCCGGCAGCGGCCATGTCGTCGGCCAGCGCGATCAGGCCCGCGCCGTCGCCGGCGAGCAGCGCCGCGGTGAGCCGCTGGATCCAGCCGGCGTCGACCACCCCGAGCATCTCGGCCACGTCGGCCTGCGCGACCGAGCCGCCGCCGAAGGCGATCGCCTGGTCGAGCAGCGACAGCGCATCGCGCATGCTGCCCGCCGCGGCCCGGCCGATCAGCGCGAGCGCGCCCGGCTCGAAGGCCACCGCCTCGGCCTGCAGGATGCTGGCGAGGTGCGACGCCACGGCCTCGGGCGGCATGTTGCGCAGACCGAACTGCAGGCAGCGCGAGAGCACCGTGACCGGCACCTTCTGGGGATCGGTGGTGGCCAGGATGAACACCACGTGGGCCGGCGGCTCCTCGAGGGTCTTGAGCATCGCGTTGAACGCGTGCGACGAGAGCATGTGCACCTCGTCGATCATGTAGACCTTGTAGCGGCCGGCCGAGGGCGAGTAGACCGCCGCCTCGAGCACCTGGGCCATCTCGTCGACGCCGCGGTTGGAGGCCGCGTCCATCTCGAGGTAGTCAGGGAAGCGGCCGGCGTCGATCTCGGTGCAGGCCGAACACACTCCGCAGGGCCGGTCGGTGACGCCGGTCTGGCAGTTGAGCGCCTTGGCCAGGATGCGCGCGAGGGTGGTCTTGCCCACGCCGCGGGTGCCGGTGAACAGGTAGGCGTGGTGCAGGCGGCCCGACACCAGGGCATGGGAGAGCGCGCGCACCACGTGGTCCTGGCCGACCAGGGTGGAGAAATCGCGGGGGCGCCACTTGCGCGCGAGTACCTGATGGGCCACGGTGACTGCCGGCGGGAGGGGAAGGGGGCGAGCCGGGACCCCGGCACTCGCGGCGGCTGGCTGTGGCTGCTTCCTTCCGGACCTGACCAGATTGACCACGCCACGATGCGGGGGGGCCCGCCCGCACCCATTCTATCAGCCGGCAGGGATCACACCGGCCCGGGTCGGGCGCGATGCACGGCCGGGACGCTCGCGTCCGCTGCGCCGCCGGGATGCCGGCGTCGCTCGCGGGGCCGCCAAGCGGCGCCCCGGCGCCTGTGGTATTTTCCCCAGCCTTCCCGGAGGATCCCGTCATGAGCATCACCCATGTTTCCGACAAGAGCTTCGAACAGGATGTCCTGAAGGCCGACAAGCCGGTCCTGGTCGACTACTGGGCGCCCTGGTGCGGCCCGTGCAAGCAGATCGCGCCCATCCTCGAGGAGCTCTCGCGCGATTACGACGGCCGACTGCAGATCGCCAAGATCGACGTCGACGACAACCCCGAGACCGCCACGCGCTACGGCATCCGCGGCATCCCCTCGCTGCTGCTCTACAAGGGCGGCGAAGTGATCGCCACCAAGGTCGGCGCGGTCTCGAAATCCCAGCTCGCCCAGTTTCTGGACAGCCATCTCTGATTCGTTGTAATCTCCCGGCACGCTCGACGGCTGCGCCGCCGCGGGCTGCCGGCGCATGCCGGTCGCCCGCACCCCCTGGGCCACTCGCCCCCGCCTGCCCCTCGTTCCGCTGAATCCGGCCCACCCCGAGGGGCTTCGCAGCATCCGCCGCGAGCCAGGTCGTCCCGCACACGCCCACCCGCCACGGCCCGGCACTGCCCGCCGTCCTCCCTGACCCAGGTTCCGGCTCCCCGCACCCATGCACCTATCCGATCTGAAGGCCCAGCACGTCTCGCAACTCATCGAGCTGGCCACCAGCCTGGACATCGAGGCGCCTCAGCGCATGCGCAAGCAGGAGCTGATGTTCGCGATCCTCAAGCGCAAGGCCAAGACCGGCGAGTCGATCTTCGGCGACGGCGTGCTCGAGGTGCTGCCCGACGGCTTCGGATTCCTGCGCTCGCCCGAGACCTCCTACCTGGCGAGCACCGACGACATCTACATCTCGCCCTCGCAGATCCGGCGCTTCAACCTGCACACCGGCGACTCCATCGAGGGCGAGGTGCGCACGCCCAAGGATGGCGAGCGCTACTTCGCGCTGGTCAAGGTCGACAAGATCAACGGCGAGCCGCCCGAGGCGAGCAAGAACAAGATCCTGTTCGAGAACCTCACGCCGCTGCATCCGAACAAGGTGATGACCCTCGAGCGCGACATCCGCGCCGAGGAGAACATCACCAGCCGGATCATCGACATGATCGCGCCGATCGGCAAAGGGCAGCGCGGCCTGATCGTCGCCCCGCCCAAGGCCGGCAAGACCGTGCTGATGCAGCACATCGCGCACGCGATCACCACCAACCACCCCGAC